>NZ_JAEVHM010000054.1 GCF_016802865.1 Micromonospora parastrephiae
GCGGCGGGGGCGAGCGCGGCGGGGCGGAGCGCGGGGCGCCGGCGCGGCGGCCGGGCTCGTCAGCGCACGGAGGCGCGGGCGGAGAATGCGATGCTGGCGAGCAGGAAACCGCCGTTGACGATGGTGAACGCGACGATCACCCAGAGGACCAGCGCGGGGGCGACGGCGAGCACCAGGGCGGCCACGAAGACCACCGCGCCGTAGTCGCGGACCAGTTTCACCAGGCGTACCGGCAGCGAGGTCGAGGTGACCATGCTGGCGGCGTTCGGGCCGGCCTGCATCACCGAGGTGACCAGGTTGACCATCCAGGTGCCCGCGAAGGTCGCCACCAGCCAGGTCGGCGTCGACCGCTCCTGCGCCACCGCGGTGGCGGCGAGCGCGGCCACCAGGGCGATCTGCGCGGCCACGTCGCAGAGCACGTCGACGCGGGCCCCGGCCGCGTTGCCCTGGCCGGTCACCCGGGCGAGCTGCCCGTCGGCGCAGTCCAGGGAGTACGCGACCTGCCAGCCGACCAGGGCGAGCAGGCCGACCACCCAGGCCGGTACGTCCCCGGCGGCGACCGGGCCGGCGAGCGCCACCACGGTGACGGAGGTGGCCAGGCCGAGCACCAGGTTGGTGATGGTCAGCGCGGTGGGTCGCAGCCCGAGTCGCTGGGCGACCAGCGCGAAGACGGCGCCGAGCCACTGGCTGATCGACTCGCTGAACAGGCCGCCGCCCCGGTTCACCCGGTGGAAGTCGGCGACGGTGGGACGGGGGTCAGCCAAGCTGGTCGCGGATTGCACCGGCGTAGTCTGCCAGCCGTTCCCGCGTCTCGGTAGGCGACAGCGCCAGGTGTTCGAGGATCGTGTAGCGGTCCGGTCGGGTACGCGGCGCGAACTGCACCGCCTCCACGAACTGGTCGTCGGTGAGCCCCACCTCGGCGGGGAGCCGGGGCAGACCGTGCCGGGCGAGGCAGGCCGACATCTCGCCGAAGCGGCGCAGGTCGCCGCGCAGCCAGGTGCAGAACAGCGCGCCCAGCCCGGCCAGTTCGCCGTGCGAGGCGGTGCCGGGGAAGAGCGAGTCGACGGCGTGCATGATCTCGTGGCAGCCTCCGCTGGACGGACGGCTGGTGCCGCAGACCGCCATGGCCAGGCCGCTGGAGATCAGCGCCTCGGCCAGCACGGTGACGAAGGCGTCGTCGGTCATGTCGCCGGGGTGGTTGAGGACCGCTTCGGCGCCTGCCCGGGCCAGCGAGGCGGCCAGGCCGTCGACCGGCTCGCCGCGTACCTGGCGGGCCAGCTCCCAGTCGGCCAGCGCGCTGATGTTGCTGACCACGTCGCCGATGCCGGCCCGGTTGTGCCGGTCCGGGCCGCTCTCCACGAAGTCCAGGTCGACGATCACCGCGATGGGGATGTGCACCCCGTAGGAGCCCTTGATCCCGTCGGTGATGAGACTGGCCACCGGGGAGCCGATCCCGTCGTTGGCGAGGCTGGTCGCCACCGACACCATCGGAAGCCCTCGGCGGGTCGACGCGTACTTGGCCACGTCGATGGTCTTGCCGCCGCCGATGCCGACCACCGCGTCGTACGACCGGGCGCGGAGCTTGCCGCCGAGGTCGTCTGCGGCGTCCAGGGTTGCCCCGGCGACGGTGAACACGTCGGCTGAGCGCAGGGACGGCCGGATCAACTCGGCGATCTGGGCGCCCTGGCCGGGCCCGACCACCACTGCGACGTCACCGCCGGCGGAGATCCGCCCGTCGGCCAGGATCGCGGCGAGGTCGGCGACCGCTCCGCGCCGCACGTCGATGTGCAGCGGGGTGAGGATGCTCCGGGCTAGTAGCGGCACGCGATCTCCCGCGCGCGGGCCAGGTCGGCGTGGTTGTCGACCTCGACCCACGGCACGTCACCGATCGGCGCCGCCCGCACCTCCCCGCCCCGGTCGGCGAACTCCTGGTAGCCGTCCTCGTAGTAGAGGTTCGGGTCGCGCCGCCACGTCGCCTCGAGGGCGTCGGCGAGCGCGTCGGCGACCTGCGGTTCGATCAGCGTGGCACCGATGTACTCTCCGTACGCCTCGCCCGGGTCCATCAGCTTGGTGATCCGGGTGAGCTGGCCGGCGGCGTCGAAGGTGGTCTTCATCTCCTCCTCGGCCAGCGGCTTGAGGGTGTCCACCGCGAGCAGGATCCCCGGACCGCGCTCGGCCAGCAGGGTCTTCTCGATACTCACCGGGTGCACGGTGTCCCCGTTGACCAGCAGCACCCCGCGTGCGAAGTGCTCGCGGGCCAGCCAGAGCGAGTAGGCGTTGTTCCACTCCTCGGCCTTGTCGTTGTGCACCAGGGTGAGCGCCACCCCGTACCGCTTCTCCAGGTCGGCCTGCCGCTCGCGGACCGCGTCCGCCGCGTAGCCGACCACGATCACGATCTCGGTGAGCCCGACCTCGGCGAGGTTGCCCAGCGCGATGTCCAGGATCGTGGTCTCGCCGTCCACCGGCACCAACGCCTTCGGCAGGGTGTCGGTGTACGGGCGCAGCCGGCGCCCCGCCCCGGCAGCGAGCACCATCCCGATCATCCCGGCATCCTCCTTGGTCCGACTCCCCGTCACCGCTGGAGGATAGCCCCGGCCCCCCGGGTGGCTCCGGCCAACCGGTCAGCCGGGCAGCGCCGCCAGGTCGGCGAGCATCGTCAGCCGCTCGTCCGCGCTGAGCACGGTGTACGGGCCGGCCGCCCGACGGTCGGTCTCCAGCTCGATGGCGACCCGCTCGGGACCGGGCGGCAGCGCGGCGACGCTCGACGCGGTGTGCCCGGCGGCGGTCCAGGCCGCGGCGTAGGCGTCGGCCCGGTGGTAGCGCAGCGTGCCCAGCCGGTTGAGCAGCAGCACGCCCGGTCCGGTGCCGTCCGGCTCGTACGGGGGTGCCAGCGCGGTGAACGCGGAGCCGGTCGGGTCAGCCTCCTCGTCGGCCAGCACCAGGGCGTACGCCAGCACCCGGCCGAGCGACGCCACCAACCGCGCCACCCGCTCGTCGTGCCCGGCCCACAGTTCCTCGGTGACCTCGGCGTGCACCTGGTACAGCTCGGCGAGGAAGGCGGCGCCCCGTTCGGTGGCGGAGAGCGCGCCGTCCGGGCGGCGGTGGAGCATGCCGTGCGCCACGTGTTTGTCCACGGCCCGCCGGGAGGAGACCGGGTCGCCGTACCGGGTTATCGCCGTGAACCCGGGCCCGTCGACCGTGCCGCCCGGTGCGGCCAGCCGGGTGCGCAGGTCCACCAGGAAGCCGTTCGCGGTCGGGCCGCCGTACCGCTGGCTCAGTTCGGCGCCGCCGCCGTCCCGGCCGGCCAGCATGCCGGCGCGGAACGTCCGATCCACGGCCGGCGCGAGCAGCCCGGCGAACCGGTGCGGCGTCAGCTCGACGGTGTTCACAGACCGATCGACCGCAGGACGGCGAAGCCCTCCTCCGCGATCCGCCGGATCAGCCCGTCGTTGACGTCGCGGTTTTCGTCGAGCACGGTCACCTCGTGCTCGGCGAGCCAGCGGTACTCGGTGTGCTTGCCGGCCTCCAGCCGCGGGCGGCCGAGGTCGCCGTCGACGCGCACCAGGAAGTCGTGCTCGATCCGGGCCAGCCCGTCGTCGCCGACGTAGTGGTACTCGCCCACCTGACCGAGCACGTGTGAGAGGACCCAGCCGGTCTCCTCGGTGATCTCCCGGCGTAGCGCGTCGTCGATCTCCTCGCCCGGTTCCAGGTGACCACCGACGATGTCCCAGCAGTTGGGAAAGAGGCGTCTCTGGGGTGAGCGGCGCTGGAAGAAGATGCGGCCGTCGTGGTCGACGATCAGCGCGCCGGCGCAGCGCAGGGGCTCGGTGGACACCGTTCGACAGTAGCGAGCGGTCCGGCATCGCGACGATGCCCGGTCTTGTCCCGGAAACATCCACCGACCACGATGTTGGTACCGAATGCCACCGTCCCAAAGGGGTGATGTGTGATGCAGGTACGGGAAGCTATGTCCAGCCAGGTCCTCGTCGTCGGTCCGGAGCACACGCTCCGCCAGGCGGCCCGGATGATGTCGGCCCGTGGTGTCGGGTCGGCGGTCGTGATCGATCCGGATTCCGAGGGGATCGGGATCATGACCGAACGCGACGTGTTGAAGGCCATCGGCGCCGGTCTGGACTGCGACGTGGAACGCACCGGCGCGCACCTGACCTGGGATGTGGTCTACGCCGGCCCGGACTGGACGGTGGCCGAGGCGGCCGCCGCGATGGCCCGGGGCGGGTTCCGGCACCTGGTGGTCCTGGACGGCCGTGAGGTCGCCGGGGTGATCTCGGTGCGGGACATCATGCGGGTCTGGGCGGAGGACCAGGCGGTCGCCACGACCTGACCGGGCGGGTGTGCCGGACCGGATCGACGGGTAGGTATCCCTTGCGGGCGCGGAGATGCCGTGGCCCGTGGGGGAGGGCCCGATGCGGGACGCGGAGCGCCTGGTCGAGCAGCAGTACGCCATGCTCCTGAATCGGGACGTGGCCCGCCTGCCGGATCTCTACGCCCCGGAGGCGTTCTACTCGATGCCGGGCGTGACGGTCCGGCCGATCGAGCTGCCCGCGCTCCTGCGCACCTGGACCGGCGCCTTCCCCGACCTGCGGGTCGACCCGCTGGGTGCCGTGCGCACGGCCGGCGGCGCGGCGGTGGAGTTCCGGCTGACCGGCACCCACACCGGCACGCTGCACTCGCCGTTCGGCACGGTCGCGCCCACCGGCCGCTGGGTGAGCTGGGAGGTGGCCGACGTGGTGCGGGCCCGCCGTGGACGGATCGTCTCCTGGCGGTCCTACTTCGACTGGAGCCGGCTCCTCGACACGCTCGGTGTGCGGTTGGACGGGCTTTCCCGGGCCGCGCAGCACGACTCGCTCGCCCTTCCGGTCTGATCTGGCACCGTCCGGTGGAGTCGGGTCACCCGACCCGGTGGCTCAGGATGCGGACATCGCCGTGCCGTCCGCACGCCCCCCACCGCCGCCCGTACGCTCAACATCCATGACCGCCGAGCAGCTGATCTCCTTCGCCCGTGGGGCTCCCTCGCTGGACATCGTCGATGTCGAGGGGCTCAAGGCCGCCGCCGTCCGCGCCTTCGACGCCGACCCCGCCGGGGTCACGGCGTACGGCACCTCCGTCGGCTACGTTCCGCTGCGTAAGTGGATCGCCGAGAAGCACGGGGTCGACGTCAACCAGGTGTTGGTGACCAACGGGTCGCTCCAGGCCGACGCGTTCCTCTTCGACCACCTGGTCCGGCCGGGCGACGCCGTGGTGGTGGAACGCCCGACGTACGACCGGACCCTGCTCAACCTCCAGCGGATGGGCAGCGAGCTGCACGGCGTCTCGGTCCAGCCGGACGGCCTGGACACGGCCGAGCTGCGCAAGCTGCTGGAGTCCGGGGTCCGCCCCCGGCTCGCGCACGTCATCCCGAACTACCAGAACCCGGCCGGCATGACGCTGTCGCTGGAGAAGCGCCGGGAGCTGCTCGATCTGGCCGCCGAGTACGAGTTCACGATCTTCGAGGACGACCCGTACGCGGACATCCGGTTCCGCGGCGAAGCGCTGCCGTCGATGCTCTCGCTGGACACCCGCAACGTGGTGGTGCACGCGTCGAGCTTCACCAAGACGGTCTGCCCGGGTGTGCGGGTCGGTTACCTGGTCGGCCCGGCGGACCTGATCGCCGACATCGCCAAGAACGCGACGAGTCTCTACATCTCGCCCGGCATGGTGTCGCAGGCGATCGTGCACCAGTTCTGCGTCTCCGGTGACATCGACCGTTCGATCGAGACCGTGCGGGCGGCGCTGGGCGAGCGGTCCCGGGTGCTCGCCGAGTCGTTGCGCCGGCACCTGCCGCAGGCTCGGTTCGTGGAGCCCGACGGCGGCTACTTCCTCTGGGTGGAGTTCCCGGAGGACGTCCTGGTCGACCGGCTCGCCCCGGCGGCGGCCGAGCGCGGCGTCGCCGTCGTGAAGGGCAGCGACTTCGTGCTCGACGGCGGGCGGCACGCCCTGCGGCTGGCCTTCTCGGCGGTGACCGTCGACCGGATCGACGAGGGCGTCCGCCGCCTCGCGGCGGCCGTCGAGGCCGTCCGAAGCTGAAATTACTGTCGGGTTCCCGACAGAACGACGATGCCGGCCGTCCCGGGGCTCCCGCTCGGGCGGCCGGCGGCCCACAATGCTGCGAGCGCCACCCAGGTGTAGCGGACCTCACCGGCCGGTCCTTCCGGCCAGACCGCGCCAGGGTGACGCGTACAGCACAACCCCCGCCCCCACGGGCGCCGGGTGGCCGTGTCGTCCCCGCACCCCCCGATGCGGCCCGGCCCGCCCGGCGCCGCCCTCACGCGACGGCCGTCACACCTGCCCCGGCTCGCGAGCGGCGTAGCCTGCAAGCCGCAGTCGAGTGCGGGGAGGTGACACGATGACGGATCGGACAGGGCAGGGCCGGACGACGCCGTCGCACACCGGTCGGGTGCTACGACCCAGGGCGTGGCCGTCCCCGGTCCGCGCGATGACCCGGATACTCAACGCCGACGGCTCGCCACCCGTGCCGACCCCCACCGGCAGCGGGCGCAGCGGTGTGGTCGACTGCGCGCTCTACATCGACGGCAAGCGGCAGCCCGGTGACTGGGGCTACGCGGACGCGCTGGAGGCGGCACGCCGGGAGGAGCACGGCTTCGTCTGGATCGGCCTGCACCAGCCGGAGCTGGCCGAGATGACCGCCATCGCGGAGACCTACGGCCTGCACGAGCTGGCCGTCGAAGACGCGGTGAAGGCCGAGCAGCGGCCCAAGCTGGAGCGCTTCGGCGAGGTGAGCTTCCTGGTGCTGCGTACCGCCCGGTACTGCGAGCACACGGAGCTGACCGAGACCTCCGAGGTCGTGGAGACCGGCCAGGTGATGCTCTTCATCGGCCCGAACTTCCTGATCAGCGTCCGGCACGGGGATGCCTGCCGGCTCTCCCCGGTCCGTGCCGACCTGGAGACCAAGCAGGAGTTGCTGCTCCAGGGCCCGTGGGCGGTGGCGTACGGGGTGACCGACCGGGTGGTCGACCTCTATCTGGAGGTGGCCGAGCAGCTCGAGGACGACCTGGACGTGTTGGAGGCCGAGGTATTCGACCGCAACAGCCACGGGCGGATCCAGCGGATCTATCAGATGAAGCGGGAACTGGTGGAGTTCAAGCGGGCGGTGATCCCGTTGCAGCGGCCGCTGATGACGCTGACCTCGCAGGTCAACCGGGATGTGCCCAAGGAGATCCGCAAGTACTTCCGGGACGTGCAGGACCACCTGAGCCGCACCGTCGAGCAGGTCAACTCGTACGACGACCTGCTGAACTCGATCCTGCAGGCGCGGCTGGCCCAGGTCACCGTCGACCAGAACAACGACATGCGCAAGATCGCCGCGTGGGCGGCCATCGCCGCGGTCTGGACGTCGATAGCCGGGGTCGAGGGTATGAACTTCGACAACATGCCCGAGCTGAAGATGACGTACGGCTATCCGGTGGCTCTGGCCCTGATGCTCGGTGTCTCGCTCGCCCTGTACCGCTGGTTCCGCCGCAACGGTTGGCTCTGACACAGCCGAGCGCCGGCGAGCGGGGTGACCCGCGTCGCCGGCGCCCGATGCGCTGCCGCTGACCTCAGCGGCGGCCGTTGGTGCGGGCGGTGTCCTTGCCCAGCGCCTTGGTGAGGTCGTCGGCCGGCCGGCCGGACGGCTCGGTGGCGCCCTCGGCGACCGCCGGGACCTTGTCCGTCGGGCGGACACCGGTCTGCTTGGCCGTGCCGGTGGTGCTGGCGCTGTCGCCGCCGGCGACCGCCGAGCTGCCGGCGCCGGTCATCCCGGCCGCGCCGGCCATCGCGGAGCCGTCGCTGCCCTTGGCGGACGGGGTGCGCACCTCGATCGAGTCCACCTCGTCGCGCATCGGCTCCAGGGTGCGGGTCGGGTCGTACTCGGCCCACTCCTGCTGTTCCCGACGGCGACGCAGGGCGACCGCGCCGGCCAGGCCGGCGATGGCACCCGCTGCCAGCAGGCCGGTCATCATCGAGCCGCGACGGCGCGGCTGCTTCTTCTTACCGGTGATCCGCATGGTCTTCGACTTGGCCTTCCTGGTCAGCGGCCCCGCCTGCGCGGCGCCGTCACGGGCCGCCGTGGCCAGCGGTGCCAGCGTGGTGAGTGTCGTCCCCCAGCCGGTCGACGCGCGATCGCGTACCTTCGTCGCGGCCGGCCCGACGTAGCCCCGGGCCACCTGGACCCGCGGACCGACGGTCGCGCCGGCGCCCTTCGCGGCGTGGTTGGCTGCCTGCATCAGGTGGCTGATGCTTTGGTTCAGCTCGGCCTTGGCCAGCTGCCCCTGGGACTTACGCCGCCCGAATCCAAACACGGTCCTACCTCCTGGGAGTTGTTCCTTCGTCATCCTCCACCTTCGGATGCCTCCGCGATGCCAGATCGGGCACATGGGAGGATCCGCATGGAACTGACCAACGAGTGAGGAGTACCCGTGGCCGAGGCTGTCTACGCCACCCTGCACACCAACGCTGGCCCGATCCGGCTGGAGCTCTTCCCGAACCACGCGCCGAAGACGGTCCGCAACTTCATCGACCTGGCCGAGGGCAACCGGGAGTACACCGACCCGCGCACCGGTCAGCCGGGCAGTGGGCCGTACTACGACGGCACCATCTCGCACCGGGTGATCAGCGGCTTCATGGTCCAGATGGGCGACCCGACCGGCACCGGTCGGGGCGGACCGGGCTACAAGTTCGCCGACGAGTTCCACCCGGAGCTGCGCTTCGACCGGCCGTACCTGCTCGCGATGGCGAACGCCGGACCGGGCACCAACGGTTCGCAGTTCTTCATCACGGTGTCGCCGACGCCGCACCTGAACAACCGGCACACCATCTTCGGGCAGGTCGCCGACGAGCAGTCGGTGAAGGTCGTCGACTCGATCGCGAACACCCCGACCGGCCCGAGCGACCGTCCGTTGCAGGACGTCGTCATCGAGCGGGTCGAGATCGAGCGGTCTGCTTCCTGAGCGACCGGCGAGGTACCTTTGCTCGCATGATTGAGCGCTCCGGAGCACGGCCGGTGCCGGTGGACCGCGCGGTGGCGGACGGAGGGTCGGCCCGGTGAGTGAGTCCCCGCCGACCACCCCGGTCTGCTACCGGCACCCCGGTCGGGAGACCTACGTCCGGTGCACCCGCTGCGACCGGCCGATCTGTCCGGACTGCATGCGGGAGGCGTCCGTCGGGCACCAGTGCCCGGAGTGCGTCAACGAGGGCCGTCGCACTGTCCGGCCGGCGCGTACCGCCTTCGGTGGCGGTACCGCCGGCCGGCACGGTTACGTCACCAAGGGGCTCATCGCGCTGAACGTGCTGCTCATGCTGCTGTCCATCGCCTCCGACCGGGGTGGGGACGCGGCGGTGGGCGGTTCCGGCTTCGGCGGGCTGATGGGTGGCAGCACCCCGCTGACCAACTGGGGTTCGGTGCTCGGGCTGGCGTTCTTCCCCGACGGGACGCTCGGTGGCATCGCCGAGGGCCAGTGGTATCGCCTGGTCACCGCCATGTTCCTGCATTACGGCGTGATCCATCTGCTGCTCAACATGTGGGCGCTGTGGGTGCTCGGCCGGTCGTTGGAGGCCAACCTCGGGCCGCTGCGCTTCGGCGCGCTCTACCTGATCGCGGGTCTCGGCGGTAACGTCGCCGCCTACCTGTTCAGCGCCCAGAACTCGGCCACGGCCGGCGCCTCGACGGCGGTCTTCGGCCTCTTCGCCGCGCTGATCATCATCGAGCGCAAGCTCGGCCGGGACATCTCCCAGGTGATCCCGATCCTGGTGATCAACCTGGTGTTCACGCTGACCGTGCCGGGCATCTCCATCCCCGGGCACCTGGGCGGCCTGGTGGTCGGCGCGGCGATGTCTCTGGTGCTCGCGTACGCGCCCCGTGGCCGGCGCACGTTGGTGCAGGTCGCCGGCGGCGCGGTCATCCTGCTGATCCTGCTCGCCCTGACCCTGTTCCGCACCACGCAGCTGTTGGGGTGACCGGCGGGAGCTATCCGGTCGTGTCCGGGCGGGCGGCGCGCAACTCGGCGGCCACCTCCTCCGGGGTGGCCCCCAGGTCGTACCGGCCGAGCAGGTGCAGCGACTCGCCCGCGTCGATCTCCAGTGTCTCGCTGGTCAGCCCCAACCGTGGTCGACGGTCCACGGTGATCGCCTCGACCGCCGACCAGGGCAGCAGCCGCCGGCCGGCGAAGCCGCGGATGACGGTGAGGCCGTCGGAGTCCACGGCCAACCGGACGGGCGCGACCAGGTCGCGTGCCGCCCAGCCGGCCAGCGCGGCGGCGGCCAGGGCGGCCACCACGAGTCGCACCGAGTCGCCGTCGGCGAAGAGCAACCCGAGCGCGACCAGCAGCACCGCGCCGGCCAGCTTCGCCGCCGGCAGGCCCGCCGGCACCCGCCACGTCCGGCTCGGGGTGATCTCATCCACCCGCCCAGCATGCCAGCGGTGGTCGGCTGCCGCCTGGGCGGACGACCGGTCGATGGACGACGTAGGATCGAGGCAGCCCAAGTTACCGGGGAGTAAACATGAGTGACGCGGTCATCGTCGGCGCGGTACGCACCCCGGTCGGACGGCGCAAGGGCAGCCTCGCCGGCGTCCACCCGGTCGACCTCTCGGCGCACGTGCTGCGCGCCCTCGCCGAACGCACCGGCCTCGATCCGGCGCAGGTCGACGACGTCTTCTGGGGCTGCGTGTCCCAGGTCGGCGAGCAGTCCTGGAACATCGCGCGCAACGCGGTCCTCGCCGCCGGCTGGCCCGAGACGGTCCCCGGCACCACCCTCGACCGGCAGTGCGGTTCCAGCCAGCAGGCGCTGCACTTCGCCGCCGCCACCGTCCTCTCCGGCCAGGCCGACCTCGTGGTCGCCGGTGGGGTGGAGTCGATGACCCGGGTGCCGATGGGTTCCAGCGTGGCCGGCGGCATGCCGTTCAGCGACCAGCTCCGCGACCGGTACCGGGGCGTGGAGGGCTTCGCCGACGACGCACCGCTGCCGTTCAACCAGGGGGTCGGCGCCGAGCTGATCGCCCGACGCTGGCGCCTCTCGCGTACCCAACTCGACGAGTTCGCGCTGACCAGCCACGAGAAGGCCGCCGCCGCGCAGGACGCCGGGGCGTTCGACCCGGAACTGACGCCGGTCCCGCTCGTCGACGGCGGCAAGTTCGCCGCCGACGAGGGCATCCGTCGGGAGACCTCGCTGGAGAAGCTCGGTGAGCTGTCCACCCCGTTCCGCGTCGACGGTGTGGTGACCGCCGGCTCCGCGTCCCAGATCTCCGACGGCGCCGCCGCCCTCGCGGTGACCACCTCCGAGTGGGCCAGCCGGCACGGCCTGCGCCCGCTGGCCCGCATCCACACCGCCGTGGTCGCCGCCGACGACCCGGTCACCATGCTCACCGCGCCCATCCCGGCCACCGCGAAGGCGCTGCGCCGCGCGGGGCTGGGCATCGAGGAGATCGGGGTGTACGAGGTGAACGAGGCGTTCGCCCCGGTGCCGCTGGCCTGGCTCGCGGAGACCGAGGCGGACCCGGAGCGACTCAACCCGCGCGGCGGGGCGATCGCCCTCGGTCACCCGCTCGGGGGCTCCGGCGCCCGAATCATGACCACGATGCTCCAGCACATGCACGACAACGGGATCCGCTACGGCCTGCAGACCATGTGCGAGGGCGGCGGCATGGCCAACGCCACCATCGTCGAGCTGGTCTGAGGAAACGTCTCGCCCGGCCCGGGCCGGCCGCCTAGGGTGCCCTCCGTGACGACGATCGAGCGCGCCCCCGACTGGTCCGACGAGCAGTGGCAGACGCGGGCGCGATCCTGGGTCGACGAGCAGGTGACCCGGGTCGGCCGGCGGGTGACCGGGCCGGTCGAGCCCCGGGTCCGTCCGTGGTCGCTGGTGTGGCGGGTGCCCACCGACGACGGTCCGGTCTGGTTCAAGGCGAACAACCCGGGCACGGTGCACGAGGCCGTCCTCATCGCGACGCTGGCCCGGCTCACGCCGGAGCGGGTGCTGACACCGATCGCGGTGGACCCGCAGCGGGGCTGGTCACTGCTGCCCGACGGTGGCGAGTCACTGCGCGCGCTCCTGGGCCGCGACCCGGACCTGACGCACTGGGAGCGGGCGCTGCCCGGGTACGCCGCGCTCCAGTTGGCCACCGCGCCGCAGGCCGACGAGCTGATCGCCCTCGGCGTACCGGACCACCGCCCCGAGGTGCTGGCCGATCTGTTCGCCGACCTGCTCGACGACCACGCCTCGCTGCGGATCGGCGCCGAGGGCGGGCTCCGCCCCGAGGTGTACGGCCGGCTGCGGGCGGAGCTGCCGTCGTACACCGAGCGGTGCCGCCGGCTCGCCGACATCGGCGTCCCGGCCACCGTGCAGCACGACGACCTGCACGACGGCAACGTCTTCGCCGGCCCGGACGGGTACCGCTTCTTCGACTGGGGTGACGCCTCGGTGGCGCACCCGTTCGGCACGCTGCTGGTGACGCTGCGCTCCATCCGGTTCGCCAGCGAGCTGTCGGCCGACGACGCCCGGCTGGCCCGGCTGCGCGACGCCTACCTGGAGGCGTGGACCGACCGGTACGACCGGCCGACCCTCGTCGAGGCCGCCGACCTGGCGATCAGCCTGGGTACGGTGAGTCGGTCACTCTCCTGGCGTCGAGCCCTCGACACGGCCGATCCGGCCCGTGCCGAGTACGCAGATGCCGTTCCCGGCTGGCTGGAGGAACTGCTGGAGTCCGAGGCCGCCTGAGATCGTGTTGGGTGCCGGTCTGGACAGGCAGCGGTCCGGCGGGCAGGATCTTGGCGCCGACCCCGCGCCGTCCACATCAGATCGGGATCCCACGTGACCATCAGCCTGCTCCGGCACGCCCCGCGTCGTGGCGCCCGTCGGGTCCTCGCCGCCGTGGCGGCTGTCGTGGTCGCCGCGGCTGCCGCGTCGACAGGTGTCGCCCGACCGGCTCGGGCCGCGGCCTATGACGGTCCGCAGCCGGGCACCTTCACCGGCCTCGGGTTCGACACCTGCGCCGCCCCGTCGAACGCGTCGATGAAGGCGTGGTCTCCAAGCTGGGCGACCGCGGCAGGCGCGGCTCGCGCGGACCGTTCGGCCCCGGCCGGCGTACGCCATCCAGCAGTGAGATCCCGCGCGAACGCTTGCCGCCGGCGCGGCGCAGCAGCCGCTCCGCCACCTCGGCGGTGATCCGCTCGTTCGGGTCCTTGCGCAGCAGCCCGTTGAGCACGGCCTTGAGCGGGCCGGCGTTCTTCGGCGGTGGGATCGGCTCGGTGGCCAACGCGGCCAGGGTGCCGATCGCCGACGGCCGGGCGTACGGAGACTTACCCTCGACCGCCGCGTAGAGCGTCGCGCCCAACGACCACAGGTCGGCCTCCGGCCCGGCGGTGCCGTCTCGGGCCCGCTCCGGCGAAATGTACGCGGGCGAGCCGAGAACCATGCCGGTACGGGTGACGTTCGGGTCACCCGGGATGGTGGCGAGGCCGAAATCGGTCAACACCACCCGACCGTCGTCGCCGAGCAGCACGTTGCCCGGCTTCACGTCGCGGTGCATGACGCCCGCCTTGTGCGCCGCGTTGAGGGCCCCCAGCACACCGAGACCGATCTCGACCGCGCGGGCCACCGGCACCGGGCCGTCCTCGGCGAGCGTGTCCTGCAACGACTTCGACGCCACGTACTCCATGACGATCCACGGATCGCCGTCGGTGCGCAGCACGTCGAAGATGCGGACGACGTTGGCGTGGTTGAGCCGGGCGATGGCCCGCGCCTCCCGCAACGAGCGTTCCCGCATCTCGCGGCGTTCCTCGTCGGTGAGACCGGGCGGCGGCACCAACTCCTTGATGGCGACGTCCCGGTGCAGCACCTCGTCGCGCGCCTTCCACACCCGACCCATGCCGCCCTGGCCGAGCGGCGACAGAAGCCGGTATCGGTCAGCGACGAGTTGGGGAAGCGCGTTCGACATCGGTGAGACGGTACCCGGACCCGCCGACGGTCACACCGCCGGCACGCCACTGTCCGTTCCCGGCAACTTCCGGCCGCGTACCCTTGCGGCATGTCTGCCGAAGAGCCGCTGTTCCGGGTCGTTCGCGGCGTGCCCACCGCGGAGGAGTTGGCCGCCCTGGTCGGCGCCATCGTCGTCCGGTCCCGCCCGGCCGTCGCCCCCCACGCCGCCGGCCACCTCGGTCTGGGCCCGCAGCGCCCGACCGGCCAGCCCCCGCACCTGGCGCACCGCCGGCCTCCCCCGCTGACGCGACCCGCCGTACGGGGGCTGCCAGGGTGGCGTTGAGCCGTTAACCTCACTCAGGGAAACGGTGCCGTGACGCATAGGGAGGGTCGATGATCCCCGAAGAGGACGGGCCAGCACCCTGGCTGCGCAACTACGGCGGCATCAAGGCTGACATCCGCCAACTCCGGGAATTCGCCGACCAACTCGCCGCCGAGGTCGAACGCAACTACGCGCCGCACCTGCCGTACATCGCCGCCGACATGTCCGCCGAAATACCCAACCCCTGCGACGCCTTCGTCGAGCTGGTCACCTTCCTGCACGCCCACCACGAGACACAGCAGGCCACCGCGGACATGGTGTACGCCGTCCGAGGCGCCACCGGCCACCTAGCCGCCGCCGCCGACCGCGTCGCCACCCAGTACGCCGACAGCGACGCCTTCTCCGCAGCCCGAGTGGTCGACGTGCAACAGGCCCTCGCCGACCCGGGCGCCGTGCTGCCCAACACCCCGACGCCCACACCGATGCTCACCGACCCCACCGGCCCGGCGGTGCTCCCATGATCGAGCGGGGCAACAGCCGCACCTCCGGCACCGACTGGCAGCTCATGGACGTCAACAGCATGTGGGCGTGCCTACAGGACCACGACACCGCCAACCACTGGAAGCAGGTCGCCGGCTGGCGCAAGGTCTGCGACCTGGCACAGATCCACCTCGGCCGGCTCCAGGAATACCGACGCGGCCTCGCCGCGGCGTGGCCACCCGAAACCAGCGCCGCCTCCCGCACGTACCTCGCCCAACTCGACGAACTGATCGACAAGGTGCGGCACACCCACGACGCCGCCACCGCCAACTACACCGCGCTGTCCGCCGCCACCCAGGCCATCGGCACCACCCGCGCCGCGCTCCGCAAGGTCCACGAGGAGTACGCGGACAAACTCCAACAAAAGCGGGCCTACGAGACGACAGCCGCCGACCCGAAAGCCATCATGGGCAGCCGGATCACCGAGCCACCCGTTTCCGATGCGGAACTGGAACGGCTGAACGCGCAGGCGCGGGGCATGATGTTCAGTTTGAGCGGCGAACTCCAACAAGCCCAAGCAACCCTCCAAAAACCACCGCCACCCCCTCGACGGGCAGGCCACCAACCGAACGATCCGGATACTTACGGCACTAGCGCACAAGGTCCAGTCATTCCGCCCGTCATCGCCGTACCGATGACGCCGACCGTTTCAACAACGGTGAAGGCACGGAATGCACCCTCTTTAGGACCTACGTCTGTTCAGGCTCCCTCAGGCGTGGGACCTGTTCTCGGCGGAACAAGTTCGGCTTCAATGCCGGGCGCAACGAGCCCGAACTTGCCCGGGCCGGCAACTTCTCCATTAGCGCCACCTACCGCTTCGCCCAGCCTGCCGTCCGGCATTTCGGTCGGGCCCGTCAGCGACCTGACGCCACGGCGCTCTGCGGGTACCAGACCTCAGAGCGGGACTGAAAACTTTGCCCAGCGCCCGACACCACCGGCTTCCAGCCGACCGATGCCACCCGGAGGCGTCATTGGGGGCATGCCAGGCATGAACGTGAGCCAACCCGGCCCAACCCAAAGCTCGCCTCGGCGCGTCAACCCGATCGGCGGTGTCATTGGCGGTGGCGGAGCGGGCACCGCACCGAGCGGAGGAGCCGGCTCTCGCCCTGGATCAGGCCGCAGCTCGTCAGCGATGCAAGGCATCCCACCGATGGGCGGCGCGCCTGGACTGGCGAGCCCCCCTGGTGTTCAGCCGCCGGCTCTTCGGCCAACCGATCAAAGGCAGGCAGGCAACGACGCGTCCCACTGGGACCCCGATCACCCGTGGAAAATCGATACGGGCGTAGCGCCGGTGGTCCGTCCACCCAGTGATGACGGGCCCATCGACCCAGGTCCCGCCATCGGCTTCAATCGATGATGTCAATCATGGCCGAGGTAACGGCAATTGCACTGATCTTGCAACTTTCACCCATTGGATTGACATCGAAAATAACTCCACCTTCGAACCCGGCGCCCGCTGAGGCCGAACGGATCCGGGCCGATCAATGGCACCTATCATTTCTGAAGGTCACCGAGGCTCAGGCGATTAGTCAAGGCGATGGGGTCGTTGTTGCCGTGCCCGACACCGGCGTGGATCCTCACCCCGACCTGAGCGATAACTTGCTGACGGGAATTGACACCGTCGCCGGCGGTTCTGGAAATGGCCGAGAGGACCCAAACAGTCACGGCACGAGTATGGCGGGATTGATTGCGGCGCACGGCAGGGTCGGAAATGCGGGAGCACTCGGCATTGCCCCGCGAGCCAAAATCCTTCCCATCAAAGCCTCCACGTCGGACAATTTCGGGGAAGCTGAGGACCTTGCTGCAGCTATCGAATACGCCATATCCAGTAGGGCCCAAGTCATCAATGTTTCTAGTGGAGGGGCATCAACACCGCGTCTCATCCGGGCAGTCGACGCCGCCCTCGCAGCGAATATTACTGTCGTGGCAGCAGCCGGAAACGTGCCGTATCGACCTGTTTCGTATCCGGCAAGCGAAGAAGGCGTAATTGCCGTGGGCGGCGTGGATCGCTCGGGACAACACGCAGCTATCTCGGTCACCGGTCCGGAGATCGACGTGGTCGCACCGGCGGTCGACATTTACAGCACCAGCTACAACGGAAAGTACTCGAAGGGCACTGGCACTTCGAGCGCGACGGCGATTGTGGCCGGGGCCGCGGCTCTGATCAGGTCGAAGTACCCCTACCTGCCGGCGCGGGAGGTGGCGCATCGACTCACTGCCACGGCCGTCGACAAGGGTCCGCCTGGTCGTGACGACGAGTACGGGTATGGCGTGATCGATCTTGTGGCGGCGTTGACGGCAGACGTACCTCCGCTGGGGTTTGAGTCGGTGAGCGCGCCGGCCGGTGCTGGCGTCAGTACGACGGCTCGCGCTGGGCGTGGTGATGACGCTGATGGCGCGACAGTTCGCGGGGTGGTCACTCTCGCGGTGATCGTGGCCGTTGGTGTCGGATGGGCGCTGATGGCACGGCGTCGGCGGCGCGGTGATGATCCACCTCCCCGAATCAGCCGCTAGTCGGGCCGGGCGCGCTGTGATCGACTCGAGTTCGTTGAAATCGGGGTGTCCCGGCGCAAGGGATACCCCGAGTTCCGCGAAGGCGAGTGGATCACGCTAATGATTTCGCCGATCGACTCGGTATCGCCGATATTGGGCTTTCGTGGAGGTGCGATAGCCCAATGTCGGCGATCTGGAGTGGATCAAGGACGCCGGCGATCAAGGACGCCGGCACCCCGGCCCCGGCCGGCTACCCGGGGGGCGCCCCGATCCCGGCCGGCGGACCCAGGGCGGCGCGCCGGTGTGGTGGGTGGTGAGCCGGTAACGTCGGGCTCGTGTCTGACTCTCTGCCGCTCCGCCTCGTGCTCGCCTCGGCGAGCCCTGCCCGTCGCAAGTCTCTCCAGGCCGCCGGCATCGAGCCGGACGTGCTGGTCAGTGGGGTGGACGAGTCTCTGGTGGTGACCGATCGGGCCGAGGAGTTGTGCCTGGAGTTGGCGCGGCTCAAGGCGCAGGCGGTGTTGACCCGGTTGAGCCCGGCCGCCGGTCAGCGGACGCTGGTGATCGGCTGTGACTCGGTGCTGGCGTTCGACGGGGAGATTCTCGGTAAGCCGACGGATCCGGCGGACGCGACCCGGCGCTGGCTGCGGATGCGGGGGCGCAGCGGTGTTCTGCACAGTGGGCACTGCCTGATCGACGTCGTCGCCGGGCGGCGGGCGGAGGCGGTCGCCTCGACGACCGTCCACTTCGCCGACGTCAGTGACGACGAGATCGCCGCGTACGTGGCCACCGGTGAGCCGCTGGCCGTGGCCGGCGCGTTCACGATCGACGGGCTGGGTGGGGCGTTCGTGGAGCGGATCGAGGGTGACGCGGGCACGGTGGTCGGGTTGTCGATGCCGCTGCTGCGCCGCCTCCTCGCCGAGCTGAATCTACAGATAACCGACTTGTGGACGAAGGTCGCGCCGGGCGGCCAAACTGTCGAGCCGCTCGGTACCGTCCCGTCATGACCACCAAGTCGATCCCGCTCACCGACGAGCTGCACACGTACCTGGTCGCGCACGGCGCCCCGCCGGACGACATCATTCGGGACCTGGCCGAGGAGACCCGGTCGGTGCTGCCGGAGCACGCCACGATGCAGGTGGCACCGGAGCAGGCGGCCTTCCTGACCTTCCTCACCCGGCTGCTGGACGTGCGGCACGCCGTCGAGGTCGGCACGTTCACCGGGCTGTCGGCGCTGGCGATCGCCCGCGGGCTGCCCGAAGGTGGGCGGCTGACCTGCTTCGACATCTCCGAGGAGTTCACCGGCATGGCCCGGCGCTACTGGGCCCGGGCGGCGTGCAGGACCGGATCGAGCTGCGCATCGGCCCCGCCGGGGAGACGCTGCGGGAGCTTCCACACGAGCGCCACCTGGACTTCGCGTTCATCGACGCGGACAAGACCGGCTACCCGATCTACTGGGCGGAGCTGGTGCCCCGGATGCGTCCGGGTGGGGTGATCGCCCTCGACAACGTACTGCGCGGCGGGCGGGTGATCGCCCCACAGAACGAAGGCGACCGGGCTATCGCCGCCTTCAACGACGAGGTGCTCGCCGACGTACGGGTGGACCAGGTGATGCTGCCGATCGCGGACGGCGTCACCCTCGCCCGGGTGCGCTGAGCCCTCGCCCGGATGCGCTGAGCCCTCGCCCGGGTGCGCCGAGCCTTCGCCCGGCTGCGCCGAGCCGTCGCACGGATGCGGTGAGCGTCGGCAACCGCCGGACGCGGAAATCGGGGTGCCCTCGTGCGAGGGGCACCCCGATTCCGGGAGAGACCAGCGTCAGCGGACGCTGCGGGCGAACTGGCGTGCGGCCCAGAAGACACCCAGCGCGGCGAGGACCGCGGTGATGCTGAGGCCCTGCCAGACCTTGTCGCTGCCGAGGTCACCGGCGAACAGCGCGCGGGTGCCGTCGACCGCCCAGGAGAACGGGTTCCAGTCGGCGATGCCCTGCAACCAGCCGGGCGCGAAGGTCAGCGGCAGCAGGATGCCGGACAGCAGCAGCACCGGCTGCGCCACCGTGTTCATCAGCGGGGCCAACGCGTCCTCGCTCTTGACCTTGAGCGCGACACCGTACGAGACGGCCGAGGTCATCAGCGCGATCAGGGCGAGCATCAGGTACGCCAGCAGCAGGTCACCGATGAACACCCGCAGGTCGAACAGGAGCGCCAGCAGGGTGATGATGACGGCCTGCACGACGAGCGAGACCACGTCGCGCAGTGAGCGGCCGAGCAGCAGGGCGAGTCGACTGATCGGGGTGACCCGGGAGCGTTCGATGACCCCGGCGCGCAGCTCGGCGATCAGACCGAAGCCCTGGAACAGGCCACCGAAGATGGCCAGCAGCACCAGCAGGCCGGGTACGAAGATCTTGTAGGCGGCGGCCTGGGTGGGTGCGTTCAGCGCCGGCTTGAGCAGCGGGGCGAAGAGCAGCAGGTACATCACCGGCTGGAACACGCCGACGAAGACCCAGACCGGGTTGCGCAGCAGGAGCTGGATCTGCCGCTGGAAGATCAGCCACGTGTCACGGGCGAATTTCATGGGTCGTCTCCGGGATGGTCAGGACTCGCGCAGCGAGCGGCCGGTCTTGGTCAGGAAGACGTCGTCCAGGCTGGGTCGGTGCAGCTCGATCGAGCGCAGCTCCAGCCCGGCGTGGTCGAGTCGGCGCAGCACCTGCGGGATGGCGGTGGCGCCCTCGTCGACGTAGAGACGCAGGCCACCCTCGTCGACGGTTTCCAGCTTGTTGACGTACAGCTCGCCGTCGAGCGCCTTCGCGGCCTGCGGGGTGGCGGCCAGGTCGAGGCCGACCAGCACCACGTCGCCGGAGATCTCCCGCTTGAGCTCGGCCGGGGTGCCCTCGGCCACCACCTCGCCGTTGTCCATGATCGCGATCCGGTCGCAGAGCGCGTCGGCCTCGTCGAGGTAGTGGGTGGTGATGAAGACGGTCATCCCGTCGCTGCGCAGCCGCCGGATCTCGTCCCACATGTGCGCGCGGCTCTGCGGGTCGAGGCCCGTGGTCGGCTCGTCCAGAAAGACGATCTTCGGCTCGTGGATGATGCCGAGCGCGATCTCGACGCGCCGACGCTGACCGCCCGAGTAGGTCTTGCACTTGCGGTCGGCGTACTCGGTGAGCTGGAAGGCGTCCAGGGCGCGGGCGGCGCGGCGCTGCGCGTCGGCCTTGCCGATGCCGTACATGCGGGCGTGCAGCACCAGCTCCTCGCGGGCGGTGGACTCGTCCCAGGTGCTGCCGCCCTGCGGGACGTACCCGATGCGGCGACGCACCTCGGCCGGGTCCTTGCGCAGGTCGGCGCCGGCGATCGTGGCCTCGCCGCCGTCCGGCTCGATCAGCGTGGCGAGCATCCGCAGCGTGGTGGTCTTGCCGGCGCCGTTCGGGCCGAGGAAGCCGAAGATCTCGCCCTCGGCGACCTCCAGGTTGACGCCCCGCACGGCGTCAACCGTCTTCGTCTCTCGACCCGCGCGGAGCGGAACGACTTCCGCAGCCCCCTGGTCTCGATCATCTCTGCTCCTGGTCGTTCGGGCCGGTCGGGCCGGCCGTCGAGTGGGACGACGCCGGACGGCGCACTCCCCCGCTGTGCCGACAGCAGGCTAACGCGATATAACTTTCTTAGTCAACGTTGATTATTCCGTGTCGGCACCGGGTGGCTCCGCACCGTCCCGCCACCCCGACCAACCCTGCGCTTCATCCAGTTCAGCAGGCAGGTACGACACACCTGAATCGATCCGCTCCGCGATCCGCTCGCACCAACCCATCTCCGCCTCCGCCCGCGCCGACCACAGTTCGAACATCCAGCCCACGTGCGTCGGCTTGCGGTTGCGCACCCAGTCCGAATCCAGCGACGCGCGCATTGACTCGATACCGGCCCGCAGCTGGTTGGCCCGGTTGCGCAGAGCGGCGGCCGCCTCGTCCCGCGGCATGGCCGGCAGGAAGGAGAAGGCCGCCACGAACGGGTCGGGAGGCTCGCTGATCGTCCACCAGGAGTTACGCAGCAGCGTCTCGAACTCGTCCGCCCCCTTGACTGTCACCTCGTACGTGGTGCGCGCCGGACGGGCGCCGACCTGCTCGGTCGCCACGGCGCGGAGCAGACCTTCCTCGGTGAGCTTGCGCAGGGCGTGGTAGATCGAGCCGGGCTGCACGTTCGCCCACTTGTCGGCGCTCCAGCTCAGCAGCTCACGGCGCACGTCGTAGCCGTGCACGGGCTGCATCCACCGCACCAGACCGAGGATCATCAAACGAGTCGAAGACACCCGACAAGCGTAATAGCCAAGTTTGACTAAGCTCAGTGCCACATCCCACACTGAGCGATCGTTAGGGCCACCACAGGTGGCCGATACACTCCCCGTCAGTAACCTGCCCGGGAGGAGCCACGAAGGTGCGCAAGGTACTCATCGCCAACCGCGGCGAGATCGCCGTCCGGGTGATCCGCGCCTGTCGTGACGCCGGCCTCGGCAGCGTCGCCGTGTACGCGGACTCCGACCGCGACGCTCTGCACGCCACGCTCGCGGACGAGGCGTACGCGCTCGGCGGGGACAGCGCGACCGAGACGTACCTGCGCATCGACAAGCTGCTCGACGTGGCCGCCCGGGCCGGCGCGGACGCCGTACACCCGGGTTATGGTTTTCTCAGTGAGAACGCCGACTTCGCCCAGGCGGTCATCGACGCCGGGCTGACCTGGATCGGCCCCACCCCGCAGGCGATCCGCGACCTGGGCGACAAGGTGACGGCCCGGCACATCGCCCAGCGCGCCGGCGCCCCGCTGGTTCCCGGCACCCCGGATCCGGTGGCGAGCCCGGACGAGGTGATGGCGTTCGCCGTCGACCACGGCCTGCCGGTGGCCATCAAGGCCGCCTTCGGTGGTGGCGGGCGCGGTCTCAAGGTGGCCCGGACGATGGAGGAGATCCCCCAGCTGTTCGAGTCGGCCACCCGGGAGGCGGTCGCGGCGTTCGGTCGGGGCGAGTGCTTCGTCG
Source organism: Micromonospora parastrephiae (assembly GCF_016802865.1). Taxonomy (GTDB): domain Bacteria; phylum Actinomycetota; class Actinomycetes; order Mycobacteriales; family Micromonosporaceae; genus Micromonospora; species Micromonospora parastrephiae. The sequence continues at coordinate 22,337 of NZ_JAEVHM010000054.1, forward strand.
AGCGGTACCTGGACCAGCCCCGGCACGTCGAGGCGCAGGTCCTCGCCGACCAGCACGGCAACGTGATCGTGGTGGGTACGCGGGACTGCTCGTTGCAGCGGCGGCACCAGAAGCTCGTCGAGGAGGCGCCCGCGCCGTTCCTCACCGACGCCCAGCGGGCGCAGATCCACGACAGCGCCAAGGCGATCTGCCGGGAGGCCCGCTACCACGGCGCCGGCACGGTGGAGTACCTGGTCGGCGTCGACGGCACGATCTCCTTCCTGGAGGTCAACACCCGGCTCCAGGTCGAGCACCCGGTCACCGAGGAGACCTCCGGCATCGACCTGGTCCGCGAGCAGTTCCGGATCGCCGACGGCGAGAAGCTGCGGATCACCGAGGACCCGACGCCACGCGGGCACTCCATCGAGTTCCGGATCAACGGCGAGGACCCCGGCCGCAACTTCCTGCCCGCCCCGGGCACGGTGACCGCGCTGCGGCTGCCCACCGGCCCCGGCGTCCGGGTCGACACCGGCATCTCGGCCGGCGACGTGATCGGCGGCAACTTCGACTCGCTGCTCGCCAAGGTCATCATCACCGGTGAGACGCGGACCGAGGCCCTGGAGCGCGCCCGTCGCGCGCTGGACGAGATGGTGGTCGACGGCATGGCCACCGCGCTGCCGTTCCACCGACTTGTCGTGCGGGACGAGGCGTTCACCGCCGAGCCGTTCACCGTGCACACCCGGTGGATCGAGACCGAGTTCCACAACACCGTGCCGGCGTTCACCGCCGCCGCCGGCACCGCCGAGGCACCGGCCGAACGCGACACCGTCGTGGTCGAGGTGGGCGGCAAGCGCCTCGAGGTCAGCCTCCCCGCCGGCTTCGGCGGGAGTACGACCACCGCGGCGTCCGCCTCCCGCAAGCCGAGCCGGCGTGGCGGTGGCGCCAAGGCCGGTGCTCCGGTCGGCGGCGACGCGCTCACCTCGCCGATGCAGGGCACCATCGTCAAGATCGCGGTGGCCGACGGCGACACCGTGGCCGAGGGCGACCTGGTGGTGGTGCTGGAGGCGATGAAGATGGAGCAGCCGTTGCACGCGCACAAGGCGGGCACGGTCAGCGGGCTCACGGCCGAGGTCGGTGCCGTGATCACCGCGGGTGCCGCGATCTGCACCATCGCCTGAGCTGTCGAGAGAGTCCCTCCCCGACAACCGGGCGGTGCGACGCCGGCGGCGGTCAGCGGAGCGTCTCGGCGGCGACCGCGCGGACGGCGGCGGTCAGGGCGTTCAGCACGTCCGACTCCAGCCGCCAGTGCTGCCAGTACAGCGGAACGTCGAGATGTCGGCCCGGCGCGAGGTCGACACAGCGACCGGCGGCCAGGTCGGCCCCGGCGATCTGTTCCGGCACCAGGCCCCAGCCCAACCCGAGCCGGATCGCCTCGCTGAAGGCCGGCACCGACGGCACGTAGTGCACCGGCGGGTCGAGCGGCCGGCCCGTCACCGCCCGGATGAAGCGGTGTTGCACCCGGTCCTTCCGGTCGAAGACGATCAGCGGCGCACCCGCCAGCTCGGACGCGGTGAATCCCTCGCCGAAATGGGACGCCGCGAATTCCGGCGTGGCCAACGCGCGGTACCGCATGGCTCCGAGCCGCAGCACCCGGCAGCCCTGCACAGCCTCCCGCTGGGCGGTGACGGCCGCCGTCACCGAACCGTCCCGGAGCAACTCGGCGGTGTGGTCCTGATCGTCCTGCCGCAGGTCGAAGGAGAGCCCGGCCCGCTGCGGCAGCCGGGCCAACGCGGCGGGGAACCAGGTGGCCAGTGAGTCCGCGTTGGCCACCACGGCGACCCGGACACGGCCGCCGCCGGCCAGCGGGCCGCGGGCCTCGGACAGTGCCTCCCGTTCGAGCAGCGCGAGCTGGCCGGCCAGGCGCAGCAGTGGACGGCCGGCGTCGGTTGCCACGCACGGGCGGGCCCGGCGGACCAGCACCTGGCCGACGGCTTCCTCCAGCGCCTTGATCCGTTGGCTCACCGCCGACGGTGTGACGTGCAGCAGCTGGGCCGCCGCGTCGAAGCTGCCCTCCGCTACCACCGCCGCGAGCGTCCGTAGCTGCGCCGAGTCGAGACCTTCCATTAGCTAAGCTTAAGTTGCGTCATAATCTTTAGTTGGACTGGTTGCCGTCGACGGTCATAGCGTCGACTCCGTGCTCACCTCCGCCGTTGCCGGCTTCTCGATCTCCATCGCGCTCATCGTCGCCATCGGCGCCCAGAACGCCTTCGTTCTGCGCCAAGGCCTGCGACGCGAGCACGTCGTACCCGTGGTGCTGACCTGCGCCGCGTCGGACGCGCTGCTGATCATGGCGGGAGTGGCCGGGGTCGGTTCGCTGGTGACCGGCCGACCGGGCCTGCTGATGGCGATCCGCTGGGTCGGTGCGGCCTTTCTGCTCTGCTACGCGGGGCTCGCCGCCCGCCGCGCCCTGCGTCCCGGCGCCCTGTTGCCCACCGAGCGGCCGCCGGCCACGCTGGGGGCGACCCTGCTCGCCTGCGCCGCCTTCACCTACCTGAACCCGCACGTCTATTTGGACACCGTGCTGCTCCTCGGGGGAGTGGCCCAACAACACCCACACCGGTGGGTCTTCGGCGCCGGCGCCACCCTGGCCAGCGCGGTCTGGTTCACCGCGCTCGGCGTCGGCGCGCAACGCCTCGCACCGCTGCTCGCCCGCGCCGTCGCCTGGCGGGTGCTGGACGCGGTCATCGCCGTCGTGATGGCCGGGCTCGCCGTGGCCCTCCTGGTGGGCTGACCGATTCGTACCCGGCCGGGCTCGCCGTGGCACTTCCACCGGGCTGCCCGGCACATCCGGCGAGCGCCCGACGACGCCACCGGGACCAGGACCGACGACGATGCGAGTGTTTTCCGCGACCACCAGCGGTGGAATCGGCCGCGAGCGGGAATGATTGTCGGGTGCGGTTCCTTCACGGCGCGGCTCCCGCGCACGACCTGACCTATACCGACGTCTTCATGGCGCCGGCCCGTTCCGACCTTGGCTCCCGGCTCGACGTCGACCTGTCCACCGGCGACGGCACCGGCACCACCATCCCGCTGGTGGTGTCGAACATGACCGCGGTCGCCGGCCGGCGGATGGCCGAGACGGTGGCCCGGCGGGGCGCGATCGCCGTGATCCCGCAGGACATCCCGATCGAGGTGGTCGCGAACGTCGTCTCCTGGGTCAAGCAGCGCCACCTGGTCTACGACACGCCGATCACCCTGGGCCCGACCGAGACCGTCGGCGACGCCATCCACCTGCTGCCCAAGCGCTCGCACGGTGCGGTGATCGTGGTCGACGAGGCCGGCCGGCCGATGGGCGTGGTCACCGAGGCGGACACCATGGGCGTCGACCGGTTCGCCCAGTTGCGGCACGTGATGTCCACCGAGCTGCACACCGTCCCGGCGGACGCGGACCCGCGTACCGGCTTCGACCTGCTCTCCGCCGGCCGTCGCCGGCTCGCCCCGGTGGTGGACGCCGACGGTCGACTGGTCGGGGTGCTGACCCGGCAGGGCGCACTGCGGGCCACCCTCTACACGCCGGCCGTGGACGACCGGGGACGACTGCGCGTCGCGGCGGCGGTCGGGATCAACGGTGACGTCACCGGCAAGGCCGCCGCGCTGCTGGAGGCCGGGGTGGACACGCTGGTCGTGGACACCGCGCACGGCCACCAGGAGCGGATGATCTCGGCGTTGCGGGCGGTCCGCAAGCTGGACCCGGGCGTGCCGGTGGCGGCCGGCAACGTCGTCACCGCCGAGGGGGTACGCGACCTGGTCGAGGCCGGCGCCGACATCATCAAGGTCGGCGTCGGGCCGGGCGCGATGTGCACCACCCGGATGATGACCGGGGTGGGCCGCCCGCAGTTCTCCGCCGTGCTCGACTGCTCGACGGCCGCCCGCGAGCTGGGCCGGCACGTCTGGGCGGACGGCGGCGTACGGCACCCGCGCGACGTGGCGCTCGCGCTCGCCGCCGGCGCCTCGAACGTGATGATCGGCTCCTGGTTCGCCGGCACCTACGAGTCCCCCGGTGACCTGTACACGGAGCCGGACGGCCGGCGGTACAAGGAGAGCTTCGGGATGGCCTCGGCGCGGGCGGTCAGCGCCCGTACCGCCGACGACAGCCCGTACGACCGGGCCCGGAAGGCGGTGTTCGAGGAGGGCATCTCCTCGGCCCGGATGTACCTGGATCCGGCCCGACCCGGCGTCGAGGACCTGATCGACGAGATCATCGCCGGGGTACGCAGCGCCTTCACCTACGCCGGCGCACGGGACCTGACGCAGTTCCACGAGCGGGCGATCGTCGGTGTCCAGAGCGCCGCCGGCTTCACCGAAGGAATGCCCCTCCCCACAAGCTGGTGACCCCGCCCCCTCTAGCCGTGTCGATCATGAGTTGTGGTGCCCCACAAAAGGGGCAGCAATGGGTGAACCGCCCACCACAACTCCATGATCGACGCGGCAGTGGAGGGGTTAGCGGGTTAGGCGCCTTAGGACTTCTTGGGCTGCTTTGCGGGGGTTGCCGCCTACCCGGTTTGGCAGTGCGCCGGCCAGCCAGAGGGTCGCGAAGCCGTGCGCGATCGACCAGGCGGCGAGCGCGTCCCGGTCGGTGTCGACCGGCGCGCCACTGGTGGGTAGCGTCGCCACCCCCGAGCGGAGCGCGGCACCGGCCCGCTCCCGTGCGGTAACCAGTTCGGCGTCGCCGGCCCGGTAGAGCTCGGGCCGGAACATCACCTCGAAGTGCGCACGGTGCCGGACGGCGAAGTCGACGTACGCGACTCCGGCGGCCAGCAGGTCGTCGCCCGCCGAGGCCAGCGTCTGGGCGAGCAGGTCGAAGCCCTGTGTGGCGAGGGCGGTGAGCAGGCCCGCCTTGTCGCCGAAGTGGTGCGCGGGCGCGGCGTGCGAGACGCCGGCCCGACGGGCCAGGTCACGCAGGCTCAGCGCGGCCGGCCCAACCTCCTCGATCGCGTCGAGCGCGGCCGCGAGCAGGGCGCGACGGAGATCGCCGTGGTGGTAGGCGCGCGTCTCGGTCATGCCGAAATCCTATCTTGCCATTGACAAGATGCCGCCCGTCGGCGCAATCTTGTCACCGACAAGTTTCTCGAGGAGGATTCCGATGGCACTCCTGATCGCCCTGGTTGTCGGCACCGCGCTGGCCCGGCTCGCCGGCCTGACCGGCATCTCCGCACTCGACAGCTGGCACCCGGCGCTGCGGGTGCGGCCTGACCCTCGACGGACGTCCGGTCACCCCGCCCGGGCAGCGCACCGTCCTACAGGTCGCGTTCGTCACCACCGCGGCGACTATTTCGTTTGGCACCTGACTATCAGGGGGCTAATCTGCTCACCGTGGAACTCGTCACGCTCCAGGACGTGCCGCTCGGCCGACTGCTGGTGGTGGCCGGACACCTCGTCGGGCAGCGCTGGAATCGCTACCTCGCCGAGGAGCACGGCCTCACCCAGGCCGGCATGGTCACCCTGATGACGCTCGCCCGACACGGCGAGCTGCCCCACCGGGAGGTCGCCGAGAAGGGGTTCGTGCGTCCGGCGACCCTGACCGGCATCGTCGACACGCTCGCCCGCGACGGTCTCGTCGAGCGGCAACGCGACGACAGCGACCGACGCAGCATCCGACTCGCCATCACCCCCGCCGGGCGGGAGCGGGTGGCCGCGCTCGGCGCACTCATGCATTCCGGACGCCCCCTCACCTCGGTCGACGCCGACCCGGCCAAGGCCCAGGTCATCCGGGAGTTTTTGCTCGAGGTCATCGGCAGCGGGGACGACCCGCGGATGACCGGACGCCCTACCGAAACGAAGGACCCGGCGTGCTGATCCGACTGCTGCGCGGCCAACTGCGCACCTATCAGAGACCGTTGCTGGCGGTGGTGCTGCTCCAGTTCGTGGGCACCATGGCCTCGCTCTACCTACCCAGCCTCAACGCGGACATCATCGACCAGGGCGTCGCCCGGGGCGACACCGACTACATCGTGCGCACCGGCGGCTGGATGCTGCTGGTCAGCCTGATCCAGATCGTCTGTTCGATCGCCGCCGTCTACCTGGGCGCGCGGATCGCGATGGGCTTCGGCCGGGACGTACGCGCCCGGCTGTTCGGGCACGTCAACCGCTTCTCCGCCCGCGAGGTGGCCCGGTTCGGGGCGCCGTCGCTGATCACCCGCAACACCAACGACGTGCAGCAGGTGCAGATGCTCGTGCTGATGAGCTGCACGATGCTCGTCGCGGCACCGATCATGAGCGTCGGCGGCGTGTTCATGGCGCTGCGGGAGGACATTGGGCTCTCCTGGCTGATGCTGGTCAGCGTGCCCGTGCTGGCCATCACGCTCAGCGCGATCATCCGTCGGATGGTGCCGGGCTTCCGGCTGATGCAGACCCGGATCGACACGGTCAACCGGGTGCTGCGCGAGCAGATCACCGGCATCCGGGTGGTCCGCGCGTTCGTCCGCGAGCCGTACGAGACGGACCGCTTCGGCGTCGCCAACGCCGACCTGACCGCCACCGCGCTGCGGACCGGACGGTTGCTGGCGTTGATCTTCCCCGTGGTCATGCTGGTGCTGAACGTCTCCAGTGTGGCGGTGCTCTGGTTCGGCGCGCAGCGGGTGGACGCCGGCGCGATCCAGGTCGGCGCCCTTACCGCGTTCCTGCAGTACCTGATGCAGATCCTGATGGCCGTGATGATGGCCACCTTCATGCTGATGATGGTGCCCCGGGCCGCGGTCTGCGCCGAGCGCATCACCGAGGTGCTGGACACCGACTCCTCGGTGGTCCCCGCCCCCGCACCGGTCACCGAACTGCCCAGCCGGGCCGAGTTGGAGCTGCGCGGGGTGCGCTTCCAGTACCCGGGAGCGGTCGACCCGGTGCTGCGGGACATCTCCTTCCGGGCCACCCCCGGCACCACCACGGCGATCATCGGCAGCACCGGCGCGGGCAAGACGACCCTGCTGTCGCTCATCCCCCGTCTGGTCGACGTCACCGCCGGCGCCGTGCTGGTCGACGGGGTGGACGTACGGGAGCTGGCCCCCGACGAGCTGTGGCGACGCATCGGGCTGGTGCCGCAACGGCCGTACCTGTTCACCGGCACGGTCGCCAGCAACCTGCGCTACGGCAACCCGGACGCCACCGACGAGGAACTGTGGACGGCGTTGGAGATCGCCCAGGCCCGGGACTTCGTGGCCCAGATGCCCGGCGGGCTGGACGCTCCGATCGCCCAGGGCGGCAGCACCGTCTCCGGTGGACAGCGGCAACGTCTGGCCATCGCCCGGGCCCTGGTCCGGCAGCCCGAGATCTACCTGTTCGACGATTCGTTCTCCGCGCTGGACCTCGGCACCGACGCGCGGCTGCGGGCGGCACTGCGGCCGGTGACCGCGCAGTCCGCGGTGGTGATCGTGGCCCAGCGGGTCTCCACGATCGTGGACGCCGACCAGATCATCGTTCTCGAGGACGGAGGGGTCGTCGGAGTGGGACGACACGCGGAGCTTTTGGAGACCTGCCCGACGTACGCCGAGATCGTGGCCTCCCAGCAGACGACGGAGGTGCCGGCATGACCGAGCGCGAGGCGCCGCGGACCGCGGCCGTACCCGAGCAGAAGCCGGCCGCGGACGGGCCGACGCCGAAGCGGCTGCCGCCCGGCCGTCAGGGCGGCGGCCCGCCGTGGATGGGCGCCGGGATGCCCGCCGAACGGTCGATGAACTTCGGGCCGTCCGCCAAGCGGCTGCTCGGTCGGCTCCGGCCGCACCGGCTGCACCTGGCCGCGATCATCACGTTGGCGCTGGTGAGCGTCGGGTTCAGCGTGGCTGGGCCGAAGATCCTCGGCCACGCCACCGACCTGATCTTCAGCGGGGTGATCGGTCGGCAACTGCCGGCGGGCACCACCGCCGAGCAGGCCGTCGCCGCGGCGCGGGCCAGCGGCAACGACAGCTTCGCCGACATGCTGGCCCGGATGGACGTGGTGCCCGGGGTGGGCATCGACTTCGACGCCCTGAGCCGGGTGCTGCTGTTGGCGCTCGGGCTCTACCTGGCGGCGAGCCTGCTGATGTGGTGGCAGGGCTGGCTGCTCAACGGGGTCGTCCAGCGCACCGTGCTGCGGCTGCGCGCCGAGGTGGAGGAGAAGCTCAACCGGCTGCCGCTGCCCTACTTCGACCGGCAGCCCCGAGGCGAGCTGCTCAGCCGGGTCACCAACGACATCGACAACATCTCCACCAGCCTCCAGCAGACCCTCAGCCAACTGCTCACCTCCCTGCTGACCGTGGTCGGCGTGCTGGCCGTGATGTTCTGGATCTCGCCGCTGCTGGCCCTGGTGGCCCTCGTCGCGGTGCCGCTGTCGGTGCTGGTCACCCAGCGCATCGCCAAGCGTTCGCAGAAGCAGTTCATCGCGCAGTGGACGCACACCGGCGAGTTGAACGGTCAGATCGAGGAGGCGTACACGGGCCACGAGCTGGTGAAGGTCTTCGGCCGGCAGCGCGAGGTGGAGGCCGCGTTCCACGCGAAGAACGAGGAGCTGTTCCGGGCCAGCTTCGGCGCCCAGTTCATCTCCGGGATCATCATGCCGTCGATGATGTTCATCGGAAACCTGAGCTACGTGGCGATCGCCGTGGTCGGTGGGCTGCGGGTCGCCTCCGGCACGATGAGCCTCGGCGACGTGCAGGCGTTCATCCAGTACTCCCGCCAGTTCACCCAGCCGCTCACCCAGCTCGCCTCGATGGCCAACCTGCTCCAGTCCGGGGTGGCGTCGGCCGAGCGGGTCTTCGCGGTGCTCGACGCCGACGAGCAGACGCCCGACCCGGCCGAGCCGGCCCGCGTCGCCGACCCGCACGGCCGGGTCGAGTTCGAACACGTCTCGTTCCGCTACGAGCCGGACAAGCCGCTGATCGACGACCTGTCGCTGGTCGCCGAACCCGGGCACACGGTGGCGATCGTCGGCCCGACCGGCGCCGGCAAGACCACCCTGGTCAACCTGGTCATGCGCTTCTACGAGCTGGACGCCGGCCGGATCACCCTCGACGGGGTGGACATCACCACGATGCGCCGCGACGACCTGCGCGGACGGATCGGCATGGTGCTCCAGGACACCTGGCTCTTCGGCGGCACCATCCGCGACAACATCGCCTACGGCCGACCCGACGCCACCGAGGAGGAGATCATCGCCGCGGCTCGGGCCACCTTCGTGGACCGGTTCGTCCGCAGCCTGCCCGACGGCTACGACACGGTCATCGACGAGGAGGGCAGCAACGTCAGCGCCGGCGAGAAGCAGCTGATCACCATCGCCCGCGCGTTCCTGGCCGAACCGTCGCTGCTGATCCTCGACGAGGCCACCAGCTCGGTGGACACCCGCACCGAGGTGCTGCTGCAGCGGGCGATGGCGGCGCTGCGCTCGGACCGGACCAGCTTCGTCATCGCGCACCGGCTCTCCACCATCCGCGACGCCGACCTGATCCTGATGATGGAGGACGGCCGGATCGTCGAACAGGGCACCCACGAGCAGTTGCTCGCCGCCCAGGGCGCGTACCACCGGCTCTACCGTTCCCAGTTCAGCGGCGCGGTGGTCGACGAGGAGCCGGCCGCCCAACCCGCGACGGTCTAGGGCGGACCGCCGTGCGCGCCACAGGTTCGACGGCGGTCCACCCCGGGCCGGCGGGCGGGTCAGTCCGACGGCAGCAGGTCGGCCGCGCGGGCGGCGACCTGCCCGCCGATCAGGGCGAGCGCGGCGGCGGCGGGCATCGGGTCCAG
>NZ_JAEVHM010000055.1 GCF_016802865.1 Micromonospora parastrephiae
GCCGGCGCTGCGGACCCCCAGGTCGTGTCCGGTTTGGGGGTGACCGGGGCCGGGGTGTAGTGTTATCGAGTCGACCAGGCTGTCTCCGCGTGCGAGCAGACAGCCACGAAAGCGGAGCGCCTGCTCCCACCCGAGTCGCCGCTACGGTGGCCGGGTCCGGTCCCCGGTTCCGGGTACGTCCCGGTGCCGGATGCGCGATCCTGTGATCGTGCCGACCGGTCGAGCGGGCCCTGGCATGCGCCGGGGCCTTCTGCTTTCCGGGTTGGTTCCCACCCGGGAGCCGCGGGGGTCGGCAACTGAGCAGAAACGACTCGAGGAGGCCCCATCAGCGTCGAACCACGCGTGAACGATCAGATCCGGGCACGTGAGGTCCGTCTGGTCGGCCCCGAGGGTGAGCAGGTGGGCATCGTCCCACTGGAGCGCGCCCTTCAGCTGGCCGCGGACGTCGATCTGGATTTGGTCGAGGTTGCGCCGATGGCGCGCCCGCCGGTGTGCAAGCTCATGGACTTCGGCAAGTTCAAGTACGAGAGCGCACTGAAGGCGCGCGAAGCGCGGCGTAACCAGCAGCAGACCGTCATCAAGGAAATGAAGCTTCGGCCGAAGATCGACCCGCACGACTACGAGACCAAGAAGGGTCACGTGGTGCGGTTCCTCAAGGCGGGCGACAAGGTCAAGGTGACGATCATGTTCCGCGGTCGCGAGCAGAGCCGCCCGGAGCTGGGTTACCGGCTCCTGCGTCGGCTCGAGTCCGAGATCACGGACCTGGGATACGTCGAGGCCGCTCCGAAGCAGGACGGCCGAAACATGATCATGGTTCTCGCCCCGCATCGGGCCGTCAAGGCCTCCGCGGTCGCCGCTACGGCGTCCCGCGGCGGACCTCGGGACCGGGCAGCGGACGAGTCCGCCGCTCCGGAAGCCGATGAGACCGCGGCGGTCAGCGAGACCGCAGCAGCCGGTGACACCGGCCTCGCCGCTGACACCAGCGGCGAGTAACAGGGGAGAAGACGTTCCACATGCCGAAGATGAAGAGCCACACGGGTATGGGTAAGCGGGTCAAGGTGACCGGCAAGGGCAAGATCGTTGCCCAGCAGGCCGGCCTCCGCCACAACCTGGAGAAGAAGCCCTCCACCCAGACCCGCCGGCTGACCGGCACGGTCGTGCTGGCCAAGGCCGACGTCAAGCGCATCAAGAAGCTGCTCGGCCGCTGACGCGCGCCACCTTTACGTAATAAGGAGTTGAGATGGCACGCGTCAAGCGGGCTGTGAACGCCCAGAAGAAGCGTCGTACCCTGCTGGAGACCGCGAGCGGTTACCGCGGTCAGCGCTCCCGGCTGTACCGCAAGGCCAAGGAGCAGGTGCTGCACTCGATGCAGTACGCCTACCGGGACCGTCGCGACCGCAAGGGCGACTTCCGGCAGTTGTGGATTCAGCGGATCAACGCGGGCGCCCGGGCCAACGGGATGACCTACAACCGTCTGATCCAGGGCCTGCGTCTGGCCGGCATCGAGGTCGACCGCAAGATCCTGGCCGACATGGCTGTCAACGACGCCGCCTCGTTCGCGGCGATCGTCGAGCTGGCCCGGACCGCGGTCACGGCCGAGGGCACCGGCGGCGCGGCGGCTCAGGCCGCCTGATCCCCCCGCACCAGAGCGAGGCGTCTCCCGGGTCGGCACCGCCGTCCGGGGGGCGCCTCGATCGTGCCGGAGGAGCGCACACCATGGCCTTCACCCCGCGTACCCCCAGGGTTGTCGCCGCCCGCCGCCTGCAACGCCGCCGGGACCGCGACGCCACCGGCCGGTTCCTGGCCGAGGGCCCGCAGGCGGTCCGCGAGGCCCTCGCGCGGCCGGGGGTGGTCACCGAACTGTTCGGTACGACCACCGCGCTCGACCGGTACCCGGAGTTGGCCGCCGCGGCGGCCCGCGCCGACGTGCCGGTCTCCGAGGTGACCGACGACGCCCTCGCCGCGCTGGCCGAGACCGTCGCCCCGCAGGGGCTGGTCGCCGTCTGCCGACACCTCGACGTGTCGCTGGAGCAGGCCCTCGCGGGTGCGCCCCGCCTCGTGGCGGTGCTCGCCGAGATCCGCGACCCGGGCAACGCCGGCACGGTCCTGCGCACCGCCGACGCGGCCGGCGCGGGTGCGGTGGTCTTCGCCGGAGACGCCGTCGACCCGTACAACGGCAAGTGTGTGCGGGCGTCGGCCGGCAGCCTCTTCCACGTCGACGTGGTCCGCGCGCCCGACCCGCTCGCGGTGGTCGACGCGCTGAGGGCCGCCGGGCTGTCGATCTTCGCCACCACGGGGTACGGCGACGACGACCTGGACGACCTGACCGACTACGGCCGGCTCGTCGGGCCGACCGCGTGGTTGTTCGGCTCGGAGGCGCACGGCCTGCCCGAGGAGTTGACCGCCGCCGCCGACGCCCGGGTGCGGGTGCCGCTTTACGGGCGCGCGGAGAGCCTCAACCTGGCTGCGGCCGCCGCGGTCTGCCTGTACGCTTCAGCGAGAGCACAGCGCTGATGGTGTCCACACCCGGCGCGACAGACAGCAGGGGAGAGCGTCCGTCGATGAACGCGCCACGGCGTTCGTTTAGCCAGCCCGCCGGTGTCGGCGGGCGGCGGGCCTGACCTGCTCCCTGCGCAACTCCTACCGGCGGGCTGCGGCGCAGCCGCGCGTCCGTAGACTCGCTTAGCCGCCCCGGTGAGGGCTGGCGCCGCCGTGAGGGAGTGCCCGTACGCCATGAGCTATCGCAACGATCCGTACGACCCGAAGCAGGTCGCCCTGCTCGACCCCGCCGCCCTGGCCGAGGCCGTCGCGGACGCCACGAAGGCGTTCGAGGCCGCCGCCGACCCGGACGCGCTGACCGCGCTGCGCTCGGTGCACCTGGGGGACCGGTCGCCGGTCTCGCTGGCCCGCCGGGAGATCGGCGCGCTGCCGCCGGCCGCGAAGTCCGACGCCGGCAAGCGGGTCAATGAGGCCCGCCGGGCGATCGAGACCGCCTACGCCGACCGCGCCGAGGTGGTGGAGCGCGAGCAGGCCGAGCGGGTGCTGGTGGAGGAGCGGGTGGACGTCACCCTGCCGTACGCCCGGCGTCCGCGAGGCGCCCGGCATCCACTGAGCACCCTGATGGAGTCGATCAGCGACCTCTTCGTCGGGATGGGCTACGAGGTGGCCGAGGGGCCCGAGGTCGACCTGGAGTGGGTCAACTTCGACGCGTTGAACATCCCCGCCGACCACCCGGCGCGCGGGTTGATGGACACGTTCCACATCGCACCGGAGGGCTCCGGCCTGGTGCTGCGCACGCACACCTCGACGGTGCAGACCCGCACCATGCTCAGCCGCAAGCCGCCGATCTACGTGATCGTGCCCGGCCGGGTCTACCGCACCGACGAGATCGACGCCACCCACAGCCCGGTGTTCCACCAGGCCGAGGGTCTGGTGGTCGACAAGGGCATCACGATGGCGCACCTGCGGGGCACGCTGGACCACTTCGCCCGGGCCATGTTCGGCCCGGAGGCGAAGACCCGGTGGCGGCCGCACTACTTCCCGTTCACCGAGCCGTCGGCGGAGTTCGACGTGTGGTTCCCGGAGCACCGCGACGGCCCACAGTGGGTCGAGTGGGGTGGCTGCGGCATGGTCAACCCGCGGGTGCTGCGCGCCTGCGGCGTCGACCCGGAGGTCTACTCCGGATTCGCCTTCGGCATGGGCATCGACCGGACCCTGATGGTTCGGCACGGGGTCAGCGACATCCGCCACCTCTTCGAGGGAGACGTGCGGTTCAGCCGGGCGCTCGGGGCCGGGGCGTAGGCGATGCGGGTACGAGACACGGGAACGGTGGTTTGAAGTCATGCGAGTTTCTGTCAGTTGGCTGCGGGAGTACGTCGACCTCCCCGCCGACCTGCCCACCGGTGACCTGGAGCAGGCCCTGGTCAACCTCGGCATCGAGGTCGAGTCCGCGGTGGACCTGGCCGCGACCGTCACCGGCCAGCTCGTCGTCGGCGAGGTACGCGAGATCGAGGAGCTGACCGGCTTCAAGAAGCCGATCCGGTTCTGCCGGGTGGACGTCGGTGACGCCAACGGCACCGGCGAACCGCAGGAGATCGTCTGCGGGGCGCGCAACTTCGCCGTGGGGGACCGGGTGGTGGTGATCCTGCCCGGCGGTGTGCTGCCCGGCGGGTTCGCCATCGGCGCCCGTAAGACGTACGGGCACAACTCGGCCGGCATGATCTGCTCGGCGAAGGAGTTGGGCCTGGGCGACGACCACTCCGGCATCATCGTGCTGGGGTCGGACGTGACGGCCAAGCCGGGCGACGACGCGCGGCCGGTCGTGGGCCTCGACGACGTGGTGCTCGAGCTGGAGATCACCCCGGACCGGGGGTACGCGCTCAGCCTGCGCGGCCTGGCCCGGGAGTTGTCGCACGCGTTCGACGTGCCGCTGCGCGACCCGGCCCTGGCGCCCGCCCCGGGCGGCACGCAGACCCCGGCGTACCCGGTGGAGGTGCGCGACCCGGTCGGCTGTGACCGGTTCACCGCCCGACTGGTCCGTGGCGTCGACCCGAGCGCGCCCACCCCGTCGTGGATGCAGCAGCGGCTCGTCACCGCCGGCATCCGCAGCATCTCGCTGCCGGTCGACATCACCAACTACGTGATGCTGGAACTGGGCCAGCCGATGCACGCCTTCGACGCCGACCGGATCGTCGGGTCGCTGGTGGTCCGCCGCGCCGAGGCGGGGGAGAAGCTGACCACCCTGGACGGGGTCACCCGGGTGCTCACCGCCGACGACATGGTCATCTGCGACGCTGGGCTGGACAACGCCGTCGGGGGCGAGGGCGGCGGCGTCCCGATCTCCCTCGCGGCGGTGATGGGCGGCGAGACCAGCGAGGTCGTCGACGGCACCACCACCGTGCTCTTCGAGGCGGCGCACTGGGACCCGGCGATGGTCGGGCGGACCGCGCGCCGGCACAAGCTGTTCAGCGAGGCCGCGAAGCGCTGGGAGCGGGGCGTCGACCCGGCCGTGGCGCTGGTCGCGTTGGAGCGGGCCGTGGGGCTGCTCACCGAGCACGGCGGCGGCACTCCGAGCGCGGAGGTCCTGGACATCGACCACGTCCGGCCGCGTACCCCGATCACCCTGCCGGCGGACCTGCCCACCCGGCGGGTCGGCGTCGAGTACCCGCCGGCGCGGGTCGTCGCCCTGCTGGAGCGGGTGGGCTGCACCGTCGCGCAGGGCGCGGACCGGTTGTCCGAGGACCCGGGCGCCGTCGGCGTGGCCAGCGGCGCCGGGGCGGCGCTCAGCGTCACCCCGCCGACCTGGCGGCCCGACCTGACCGACCCGGCCGACCTGGTCGAGGAGGTCGTGCGCCTCGACGGGTACGACAAGGTGCCGTCGGTGCTGCCGACCGCGCCCCCCGGGCGTGGCCTGACCCCGCGGCAGCGTCGGCGCCGGGCCGTCGCCGGATCGCTGGCCGAGCGGGGGTACGTGGAGGTGCTCGCGCACCCGTTCGTCTCGCCCGAGCTGGCCGACCAGCTCGGCCTGCCGGCCGACGACCCGCGCCGGCCCGCGGTGCGCCTCGCCAACCCGCTGTCCGAGGAGGAGCCGCTGCTGCGCACCACGCTGCTCGGTCCGCTGCTCGGCATCCTCAAGCGCAACCTCGGCCGGGGCCACCGCGACCTCGCCCTGTACGAGATCGGCGCGGTCTTCCATCCGCGCCCCGGTGCCGGCAGCCCGCCGGCCATGGGCGTGGACCGGCGACCCACCGACGCGGAGTTCGCCGCCGCCGACGCGGTCGTACCGGCGCAGCCGGTGCACGTCGCGGTGGTGCTGACCGGTGACGTCGACCCGGCCGGCTGGTGGGGTGCGGGTCGACCGGCCGGCTGGGCGGACGCGATCGAGGCGGCCCGTGACGTGCTGGCCGCCGCCGGGATCCCCGACGAGCGGGTCGAGGTGCGCGCGGCGAGTACGCCCCGTGGCACCCCGGCCGTTGCGCCGAGCTGCGGGTCGACGGCGCGGTCGTCGGGCACGCCGGTGAGCTGCACCCGGCGGTGGTGGCGGCGCTGGAGCTGCCCCGCCGCACCTGCGCGATGGAGCTGGACCTCGACGCGCTGCCGGCGACCCCGGTGGCGCCCGCGCCGACGGTCTCCGGCTTCCCGCCGGCGCTGATCGACGTGGCCCTGGTGGTGGACGAGTCGGTGCCGGCCGAGCAGGTGCGCCGGGCCCTGGAGGCGGGCGCCGGTGAGCTGCTGGAGGACGTGCGGCTGTTCGACGTGTACTCCGGCGCGCAACTCGGCGCCGGTCGCCGGTCCCTGGCGTACAAGCTGACCTTCCGGGCGCCGGACCGGACGCTCACCGTCGAGGAGGCGGTGGCGGCGCGGGACGCCGCGGTGGCCGTCGCGGCGGAGCGCTTCGGCGCCACCCTGCGCGGCGCCTGACGGAGCTGACAGGCCCTTTCCGGTGACGCAGGAAGGGGCCTGTCAGTCGTCGCTGGATTCCAGCTTGCCGAGCTTGCGCAGGCTCGGCAGATCGCGGACGGTGATCCGGCGGTAGTCGGTGTCGACCAACCCGTCTGTCCGTAGCTCCCGCAGCGCCTTCTGAATGGACGTTTCGGAGGCGCCGCAGATGGTGGCCAGGTCGGGCTGTGTGAGACGAACGTCGATGATGATGCCGTCCGGGCCTTGCCGACCGTGGGTGCGGCAGAGTTCGGCGACCACTCGGGCGACACGCAGTTTCACCGGGTATGAGGTGAAGTCGATCCGGCGTCGATTGGACCAGCGCAGCCGGTCGGACACCATCGCGGCGAGTTCGAGGGCAGCGTCGGGATGTTCCTTGAGAAACCGCTTGAACCGGTCAGGCTGGATCACGCTGTACTTCGCCGGACCGCAGGTCGTGACGGTGGCGGAGCGGGGCTCGTCGTTCAGCGCGGACATCTCGCCCACGAGGTCACCTCCGACCCGGAGTGACAGCAGGGCGGACCGACCGTCCGGCAGCGTGGCGGTGATCTTGGTTAGGCCCTCTTCGAGGAGCACCAGGTGAGATTCCCGTATGCCCTCGTGGATCACGATCTGCCCGGCGGGAACCTGACGACGGACACCCAGCCCCAGAAGCGTCATCCGAACCGGTGGAGCGAGCCGTTGCAGGAACGTGCCGTAGGGCCAGTCGCCGCCGGACGGTTCGTGTGGTCGTCGCATCTGCGGCCTCCTTCTCCAGCCGCCGAAGCGTAGCCGTTCGTGAGCGGAGCGCGATGCCCCTGTGTCGGCGGCCAGCTCGACCAGCAGGCGAACGGCTATCAACACCAGCACCGCCATCGGTGACCATTCGAGGGTGAGCAGCAGCTCCACCAGATCCGTCCTCATGCGACAAGGACATCGCCCGGGTGTGTAGCGGACTCCCCAACAGGACGGGATGACTGATTCTCAACTTTCGGCGGTGATGCCGTACTTCTACGGGATCCCGATCAGCCCTCGCCGGTTCGATGGCTTCTGCGGTGCTTGCCCGCTGGGTGAGCCGGTGGAGAGGGGCGGGAGCTTGATGCAACATCCCGAGCGACGATTGCTGATATCCGTGGATATGGAGAGGTACAGCCGACGGAGCAACCTCCAGCAGTATGAGGCGCAGCGGTATTTCCGAGAGTTGCTGCACGAGGCCGCCGGGGCTGTGGGCCTGGACCGCGTGGCCTGGACGACCCAGCAGGCGGGCGACGGCGAACTCGCGGTCGTGCCGCGCGAGGTGTCCGAGTCCCGGGTCATCGGTCGGTTCGTGCCGGAGCTGAACCGGCGGCTGCGCAACCACAACAGCAGCCGCCTCCCGGCCGCCCGGATCCGGCTCAGGGTGGCGGTGCACCAGGGTTTGGTACACCTGGATGGTGCGAACGGCTTTCCCGGCAACGCCGTCATCTTCGTCTGTCGGCTGTGCGAGGCCGAGCCCATCAAGAGGGCGTTGGCCACATTTCCCGAAGCCGGCGTGGCGCTCGTCGTCTCGACCGAGATATTCCGTGACGTGGTCACCGAATATCCGGAGGAGATGCGCCCGGAGCGTTTCGTGCGGATCGAAGTGGCACACCCGGACAAGGATTTCCGCGAGTACGCCTGGCTCTGTGTGGTGGACGAGGATCTCACCGCCGTCGTGGTCCCGGGCGTCTCGCCGACCCTCGGGGAGGATGCTGCGCAGGCCGCGGAGAAGCTGGTGGACACCACGGAGGAGAAGGCGGCCAACAGCGCCACAGAGCACGGTGAAATTCGTACCGGCGACATCCGCGTCAAGGGGCAGAACGCGATCGGATCAGGTGCGACGGCGATCGGCTCACTAGGGCGCGACGCGAACTTCGGCACGAGCAGAGGCAACCCTCAATGAGCGGCCGGTACGCCCCGGCCTCCGCCGGCAGTGAGCGCGACCTGGACAACCTCTGGCACGACGTGTTGGAGGAGCCCTCTGGCGATGACCCGCTCGGCGACGTCGACGATGGTGCGGTTCGCGGAATCGGGGACGGATCAGTAGCAGTTGAGTCCGTCGATGGCGAGGATGAGCTGGCTTCGGTGGCGGAGCCTGCCGAGGAGCCACCGGAGGAGGATGAGCCGGACGACCTCCTGGACCCTGGGGAAGTGCTGCGCAGGCTGGCTGGCCTGCTGGGCGGTTCGACCATCGATGTCGGCGACGTTCGGGTGCAGGGGCAGAACGCCACCGGTACTGGCGCTGTAGCCATTGGAACGGTAAACGTCACCGCCGGACGATCCGACGGTGCCGGGCGCGTCTGGTTCGAGACCCTCGTCGAGGCCACTGTCCGTGACACCGCGAGCGGGTACGCGTACGCGCCGAGCGACCAGCGGCTCGACCACCATCTCCAGCATCACCACCTAGTCTGCCTCTCCGGTCCGGTCGGGAGCGGACGGTTCACTTCGGCCACCCTGGCGGTGGCCCGGAGACACGGTTTCGAGCGGGTCCGGGTGCTCGGTGTCGACCAGCTGGCCGATCTGCTCGGCGCGGATGCGCCGTTGCCCCCAGGGCACGGCTACGTGCTTCGACTGAGCGAGGTCGCTCTCCGCGAGGTCGACGGGTTCACGCTCGTGGCGCTGGCCGCCAGGGCCGAGACCTCCGGTACGACGCTGATCCTGGTCGGGGACTTCTCCCGGCGAAAGCACGACCTCGTCGGCCACGTCGTGGAACACAACTCGCCCTCAGCGGCCGAGGTGTTTCGGGCGCAGCTTCGCCATCAGCTCAGAGGGCAGTGTGTCGGCTGGTGCACGGGCACGTGCGACGGCCGCTGCGTGGAGAGATATGTGGATGAGGACTGTGTCGGGCATCCACTGCTGTCGGTTTACCTGTCCAGCGAACCTCGGCCCGGCGAGGTCCTCGAGGTCGTCGCGATGATTGCCCGGACGGTCCCCAAGGGCGGCGCACTTGCCGAGCGGCTGGAGCAGTTTCTGCCGCTTCAACTGCGGGAGCGCGCGCTCGAGATCCTCGCCGTGCGACGCGGCGACGATGAGGTCGACGCGTGGCCCCCCGATGAGGTGCGCGCCTTCCGCCTCTCGTGCGCCGTGTTTGCCGGGCAGCCCGTGACCGAGATACATCAGGCAGCTCAACGGCTGGCCCGATTCGACTTCCAGGAGCCCGCATCGAGCAGCGCCCCCTTTCGGGGATCGGTGCTCGACGCATTGTTGGGGCCAACACTCGGCCAAGCCGTCACACGGCTGAACGACGCGCGCGTGCCGGGTGGGTGCCGGCTCGACTTCTCGGCCGGCGCCGAGCCACTCCGGTCGGCGTTGCTGGACGTCGCGTGGACAGAATGGTGGTCGCCCAAACAGCTGCTCGACTGGTTGGCGGACCTGATCCGCGGGGACCTTCCGGCGGTCCGACAGGCCGCAGCCGGCGCCATCGGTTGGTCGGCGACACGCGACGTGCAGTCAGCCCTCGACACCGTGGGGGAACTGGCCCGCGAACGGCGGGCAGGGGTTCGGCAGGCCGCAGCCATCGTACTGGTCGCCATGGCGATGCAGCCTGCGCTGCGCACTCGGGTTCACACCGAACTCGGTCAGTGGGCAGCCGGTTCGGCAGCCCACCTGCGGGACACCGTGGCACGTGCGTACAGTCTCGGGCTGGCCCGGCTCTGGCCGGAGTCGGCGCTGGTTCAGTTGCGCCAGGTGGCGCAGGCCCGAATGCAGCGGCGGAACAACTCCGTCGTCCGGGGGCTGGTCGAGGTGTACCGCAACGGTCACGCGGCGAGCGTTGTGCCGGCGCTGGTGGACTGGACCGCGTCCGTCGACCCCGAGGTGCAACTCCACGCCGCGCGGACCCTGCGGGTGCTCGCGGACCGATGGGCAGAACCGCCTAGAAAGCAATGGCCGGAGCTGCTGCACCTGGTGGACCAGCGAACGATCGACCTGGCCGACCTGGCCATCCTCTGGGCGACCGCCCTCAGCCTGCCAAAAACTGCGTACCGATCGTGGCGAACCCTCGGCTTCTGGTTGGACCGGGCGGACCAGCAGCCAGCCGTCGCCAGTCAGTGCCTTGAACTCGTGCGTCACGTGATCGCTGGACAGCCTGCACTGTGTCATCGCCTGGACCATCAGCTCCGCCACGTATGGCGTCCCGTGATGCCCCACAACGACCTGCTCGACGACGTACGACGAATTATCGATGAGGAGACGCGATGACCATGGACCCCGCCGGTGGTCCCGGCACGAGACCATCCCTACCCAGGCAGGTGCAACGCCGTCGTTGGTGGCATGCGCTCTTCCCGCCAGCCGAGCTTCCGCTACCTCCCGCTCCGCCACCGCCGGTCGTTCCCGCCACGGTGACCTTCCGTCAGGACGTCCAGGTGCCGATCCTGGTGCCGGCGAAGGGGGATGCGTTCGACTTCCGCCTGCACGTCGTCTACGACTGGACCGCGCAGAACATGATCTACGAGGAGCTTCGGTTGCGCGCCGAGCGCTATCTGGGCTGGGCCGCCGGGATCGTCCGGGAGCGGGCGGTGGACCTGGCACGTGAACACGAACCGCACCGCTCGCACGACCTCGAGCGTGCGTTGAACAGCCGTCTCGGTGGCCAACGCTGGCCGCGCGAGGGTGCCCTGCCTCACTTCGGTGTGCTGATTCGCGTCAGCCCGGACGAGCGGGTCCGGGAGCGCCTCCGGCCGTACTGGGAGGATCGCATCAGGCTTGAGTGTGATCACGAGTTGCAGAAGATCAGGGCGACCCAGGCGGATGAGCTGACTCGTCGCTGGTGCGCGGTGCTGCAAAATCTCGAGGACGATCCGGTCACCTCACATGCCGCACGGTTGACCGGCGATCAGTTCGCCGAGGTGTTCCGCCGGTACGTGGAGGAACGTCGGGAAACTGTTCCCGATCTCCTGAAGCTCCTGCGCGAGGCGGTCCGGGGGCACGGCGATCTTGGTATGGGACCGAGCGAGTACACGGAGGCTTGGGACGCGGCACTCAGGACGTATGAGCGGCAGCACGGATTGTCCGAGCGGGTGAACTGAGATCGGGGCGTCCTCTGGTGGACAATTCCGGCAGAGGACGCCCAGCGCCTGCGAAAGGAGCCCACCAGCTCATTGCCATGCATTACTCTGCATGAACTTGCAGTCCGAGGCCGCTGTTGTTAATCTCCTCTGCATAGTCATGCGGAGGTGAGTATGGGGATCCGAGTCGCGGTTGCCGGTGCGAGCGGCTACGCCGGCGGCGAGCTGCTGCGCCTGATTGCCGGGCACCCGGAGTTCGACCTGGTCGCCGCCACCGCGCACAGCCAGGCCGGGCACCGCGTCGACGTGGTGCACCCGCAGCTCACCGGGCTCGACCTGGTGCTCGGGGAGACCGACCCGTCGACCCTCGCCGACGCCGACCTGGTCTTCCTGGCCCTGCCGCACGGTGAGTCGGCTGCCCTCGCGGCCCGCCTGCCGTCCGAGGTGCGCATCGTCGACCTGGGCGCCGATCACCGGCTCGCCGACCCGTACGCCTGGGCCCACTACTACGGCGGCACCCACGCCGGGCAGTGGACCTATGGCCTGCCCGAGCTGCCCGGTCAGCGGGAGTTGATCGCCGGCTCCACCCGGGTGGCGAACACCGGCTGCTACGCCGCGGCGATCACCCTGGCGCTCGCGCCACTGATCGCGGATGGCGCGGCCAGCCCCGCCGACGTGGTGGTGGTCGCCGCCTCCGGCACCTCCGGCGCCGGGCGATCGACCAAGGCGCACCTGCTGGCCAGCGAGGTGATGGGCGACCTGTCGCCGTACCGGGTCGGCACCCACCAGCACGTGCCGGAGATCAAGCAGGCGTCCGGGGCGACCGGCCTGTCGTTCACGCCGGTCCTGGCGCCGATGCCGCGCGGCATTCTCGCCACGGTGACCGCGACGCCGGCGCGCGGCGTCGACCCGCAGGAGGTGCTGGCGCGGGCGTACGCGGACGCGCCGTTCGTGCACGTGCTGCCGGAGGGCCGCTGGCCGCACACGGCCGCCACGCTGGGTTCCAACTCGTGCCACCTCCAGGCGACCGTCGACGTCGACTCGGGCCGGCTGATCGTGCTGAGCGCGCTGGACAACCTGGGCAAGGGCGCGGCCGGCCAGGCCGTGCAGAACGCCAACCTCATGCTCGGCCTGCCGGAGACGACGGGCCTGTCGATCTGGGGAGTCGCACCATGAGCGTCACCACCCCTCGGGGGTTCCGGGCGGCCGGGGTGGCCGCCGGGTTGAAGGCCAGCGGTGGCGCGGACGTCGCTCTGGTGGTCAACGACGGCCCCGACGCCGGTGTCGCCGGTGTCTTCACCACGAACCGGGTCAAGGCCGCGCCGGTGCTCTGGAGCGAGCAGGTCGTCCAGGGTGGCGTGGTTCGCGCGGTGGTGCTCAACTCCGGTGGCGCCAACGCCTGCACCGGCCCGGCCGGCTTCCAGGACACGCACGCCACCGCCGAGCACACCGCCGCCGCGCTGACCTCGGTCAGCCCGCGGCTGATCCTCGGCGCCGGTGAGGTGGCGGTCTGCTCCACCGGCCTGATCGGTGAGCGGCTGCCGATGCCGAAGCTGCTGCCGGGGGTCCGCTCGGCGATCCGGGGGCTCTCCCGGGACGGCGGCCAGGCCGCCGCCGAGGCCATCATGACCACCGACACCCGACCGAAGACCACTGTGGCGCGAGGGAGCGGCTGGACGGTCGGCGGCATGGCCAAGGGCGCCGGGATGCTCGCGCCGGGGATGGCCACCATGCTCTGCGTGCTCACCACCGACGCGGTCGCCGGGCCGGACGTGCTGGACGGGGCGCTGCGCGCGGCCACCCGGGTCACCTTCGACCGGGTCGACTCGGACGGCTGCATGTCCACCAACGACACGGTGCTGCTGCTGTCCAGTGGCGCGAGCGGCATCGAGCCGACGCCGGCGGAGCTGGCCGCCGCGGTCACCGCGGCCTGCCACGACCTGGCCCAGCAGTTGATCGCCGACGCCGAGGGCGCCACCAAGCAGGTCGCCATCGACGTGGTGGGCGCCGCCGACGAGGACGACGCGGTCGAGGTGGGCCGCTCGGTGGCCCGCAACAACCTGGTCAAGACCGCGCTGTTCGGCAACGACCCGAACTGGGGCCGGATCCTCGCCGCGGTCGGGACCACAGCCGCCGCGTTCGAGCCGGACGAGGTGGACGTCGCCGTCAACGGTGTGTGGGTGTGCCGTGGCGGCGCCGCCGCCGAGGACCGCTCGAAGGTGGACCTGACCGGGCGGGACGTCACCATCCGCATCGACCTGCACGCCGGCACGTCGGCCGCGACGATCTGGACCAACGACCTGTCCCACGGGTACGTGCACGAGAACTCGGCGTACTCGACGTGAGCGCGAGGAACGCAGCGAAGCGGAGTCCCGCAGTCGCGAACGAAAGGTCGGTCCGGTGAGCCTCAGCACCGACCTCGCCCGCGCCCAGGTCAAGGCGGAGACTCTGATCGAGGCGCTGCCCTGGTTGGCGCGTTTCTCCGGCTCCACCGTGGTGGTCAAGTACGGCGGCAACGCCATGACCGACCCGGAGTTGCAGCGGGCGTTCGCCGCCGACATGGTCTTCCTGCGCTACGCCGGCCTCAAGCCCGTGGTGGTGCACGGTGGCGGTCCGCAGATCTCGGCCATGTTGGGCCGGCTCGGGATCGTCAGCGAGTTCCGGGGCGGCCTGCGGGTGACCACCGCCGAGGCGATGGACGTGGTCCGGATGGTGCTGGTCGGGCAGGTGGGCCGGGAACTGGTCGGGCTGATCAACTCGCACGGCCCGTTCGCCGTCGGCCTGTCCGGCGAGGACGCCCGGCTGTTCACCGCGGTGCGTCGTCCGGCGTACGTGGACGGGCAACCCGTCGACGTCGGCCAGGTCGGTGACGTCGAGTCGGTCGACGTGTCGGCGGTGACCGACCTGATCGACGCCGGTCGGATTCCGGTGATCTCCACGGTCGCGCCGGACGCCGACGGGGTGCTGCACAACCTCAACGCGGACACCGCCGCGGCCGCCCTGGCCATCGCGTTGCGGGCCCGCAAACTGGTCGTGCTCACCGACGTGGCCGGCCTGTACGCCGACTGGCCGGACACCACCAGCCTGGTTTCCGAGATCACCGGGGACGACCTGGCCAAACTGCTGCCCAGCCTCGAGTCGGGGATGGTGCCCAAGATGGAGGCCTGCCTGCGGGCGGTGCGCGGGGGAGTGCCCGCCGCGCATGTCGTCGACGGTCGGGTGGCGCACTCCACGTTGCTTGAGGTGTTCACCTCGGAAGGATTCGGAACGATGGTGGTGCCGGGAGACGGGATGGTCGCGTCGTGAGCACGTTGGCGCAGCGCTGGACGCAGTCCATAATGGACAATTACGGGACGCCGCCGCTGGCGTTGGTGTCCGGTTCCGGCGCCGTCGTGGTCGACGACGCCGGACGGGAGTACCTGGACCTGGTCGGCGGCATCGCGGTGAACGCCCTCGGCCACGCCCACCCGGCCGTGGTGGCCGCCGTGTCGAAGCAGGTCGCCACGCTCGGGCACGTCTCCAACCTCTACGTGGCCGAGCCGCCGGTCGCGTTGGCCGAGCTGCTGTTGGCCCTCGCCGGCCGGCCCGGTCGGGTCTTCTTCGCCAACTCCGGCGCGGAGGCGAACGAGGCGGCGTTCAAGTTGTCCCGGCGTACCGGGCGCAGCCACGTTGTCGCCACCGTGGGCGGCTTCCACGGCCGCACCATGGGCGCTCTCGCGCTGACCGGCCAACCGGCCAAGGCCGACCCGTTCCGCCCGCTGCCCGGCGACGTGACCCACGTCGGGTACGGCGACGTCGCGGCACTGGAGGCGGCGGTCACCGACGCGACCGCGATGGTGATCCTGGAGCCGATCCAGGGCGAGAACGGTGTGGTCGTCGCGCCGGCGGGTTACCTCGCCGCGGCACGGCGGATCACCGCCCGACACGGCGCGCTGCTGGTGCTCGACGAGGTCCAGACCGGCATCGGTCGTACCGGGCACTGGTTCGCGCACCAGGCCGAGGGCGTGGAGCCGGATGTGGTCACGCTGGCCAAGGGGCTGGGCGGCGGGCTGCCCATCGGCGCCACGTTGGCCTTCGGCCGGGCCGCCGACCTGCTGACCCCCGGCTCGCACGGCACCACCTTCGGCGGCAACCCGGTCAGCTGCGCGGCGGCGCTCGCCGTGGTGGCGACCGTCGCCAACGAGGGGCTGCTCGACCACGTCAAGCGCGTCGGGGAACGGCTGCGCCGGGGCATCGAGGCGCTGGGCCATCCGCTGATCGACGGCGTACGCGGCGCCGGGCTGCTGCTGGGCGTGACGCTCACCGCGCCGGTGGCGAAGGTCCTCGCCGAGGCGCTGCGGGAGGCCGGCTTCCTGGTCAACCCGGTGCAGCCGGACGTGCTCCGGCTCGCCCCGCCGCTGATCCTGACCGTCGCCCAGGTGGACGACTTCCTCGCCGCGCTTCCCGCGGCCCTCGACGTGACGGCCCCGGCGGCCGGCGCGCGACCCGAACCAGCCACGCAGCCCACCACGATGGGGACGACCGCATGATCCGGCACTTCCTGCGCGACGACGACCTCTCGCCCGCCGAACAGTCGACGGTGCTCGACCTGGCGGCGCGGATGAAGGCCGACCGGTTCGGCCACCAGCCGCTGGTCGGCCCCCGCTCGGTGGCGGTGCTCTTCGACAAGCAGAGTCTGCGGACCCGGATCTCCTTCGACGCCGGGATCGCCGAGTTGGGCGGGCACCCCCTGGTCGTGGACACCCAGGTCACCCACTTCGGCCGCGGCGAGAGCCTCGCGGACGCCGGGCGGGTGTTGTCCCGCTACGTCGCGGCGATCGTGTTGCGGACCCACGGCGACGACCGGATCGCCGAGGTGGCGGGCGGCGCCACCGTGCCGGTGGTCAACGCGCTCACCGACGGTTTCCACCCCTGCCAACTGCTGGCCGACCTGCTCACCATCCGGGAGCGGTGCGGCGGCACGGCCGGCCGCACCCTCACCTATGTGGGCGACGGCGCGAACAACATGGCGCAGTCGTACCTGCTGGCCGGGGCGACGGCCGGGATGCACGTGCGGATCGCCGGGCCGGCCGGGTTCGGGCCGGACGAGGCCGTGGTGGAGCGGGCGGCCCGGATCGCCGGCGACACGGGCGGATCGGTACGGGTGCTCACCGACCCGGTCGAGGCGGTCCGCGACGCCGACGTGCTGGCCACCGACACGTGGACGTCGATGGGTCAGGAGGCCGACGGTCTGGACCGGGTCACGCCGTTCCTGCCGTACCAGGTCAACAAGGAACTGCTCGGTCGGGCCGCACCGGACGCGATCGTGCTGCACTGCCTGCCCGCGCACCGCGGTGAGGAAATCACCGACGAGGTGCTCGACGGCCCGCAGAGCGCGGTCTTCGACCAGGCGGAGAACCGGCTGCACGCCCAGAAGGCACTGCTGACGTTCCTGCTGACCGTCACCGGGACGACCCGGTGACCGCCCCGCTGACCCGCGCCGCCCGGCACGCCCGGATCGTGGAGCTGATCCGGGACAGGGCCGTGCGTTCGCAGACCGAGCTGGCCGACCTGCTCGCCGCCGACGGTGTGGGCGTCACCCAGGCCACCCTCTCCCGGGATCTGGAGGAGTTGGGCGCGGTCAAGGTGCGCGGCGGCGACGGGCCCGCGGTCTACCTGATCCCCGAGGACGGCCACCGGCCGCTCCGCGACGCCGAGGCCGCACCGGCCCGGCTGGTGCGACTGCTGCGCGAGCTGCTCAACGGCGTCGACTCCAGCGGCAACATCGCCGTGCTGCGCACCCCGCCGGGCGCAGCCCAGTACCTGGCCAGCGCGTTGGACCGAGCGGGACTGCCCGAGATCGTCGGCACCACCGCCGGCGACGACACCATCCTCGTGGTGGCCCGCGAGGCCGTCGGCGGGGCCGCGCTCGGTGAGAAGCTCTCGGGCTGGGCCCGCCGGGAAGACAACGTCGAAGGGAACAGCACACCATGACCGAGCGGGTCGTCCTGGCGTACTCCGGAGGGTTGGACACCTCCGTCGCCATTCCCTACCTGGCCGAGCAGACCGGCGCCGAAGTGATCGCGGTGGCGGTCGACGTCGGGCAGGGCGGCGAGGACCTCGACGCCATCCGGCAGCGCGCCCTGGACTGCGGCGCCGCCGAGTCCGAGGTGGTCGACGCGCGCGACGAGTTCGCCGCCGACTACTGCCTGCCGGCGATCCGGGCCAACGCCCTCTACATGGACCGCTACCCGCTGGTGTCGGCGCTGTCCCGCCCCCTGATCGTCAAGCATCTGGTGGCGGCGGCGCGTCAGCACGGCGGCACCATCGTGTCGCACGGTTGCACCGGCAAGGGCAACGACCAGGTCCGGTTCGAGGTGGGCCTGAACGCGCTCGCCCCCAACCTGAAGATCATCGCGCCGGCCCGGGACTACGCCTGGACGCGCGACAAGGCGATCGCCTTCGCCGAGGAGAAGGGGCTGCCGATCGACGTGTCGGCGAAGTCGCCGTACTCCATCGACCAGAACCTGTGGGGGCGCGCGGTCGAGACGGGCTTCCTGGAGGACATCTGGAACGCCCCGATCGAGGACCTCTACGCGTACACCGCCGACCCGGCCGAGCCGCGCGACGCCGACGAGGTCGTGATCACCTTCGACGGCGGCGTGCCGGTGGCGATCGACGGCGAGACGGTCACCCCGTACCAGGCGATCCTGGAGCTGAACCGGCGCGCGGGCGCGCACGGCGTCGGCCGGCTCGACATGGTCGAGGACCGCCTCGTGGGTATCAAGAGCCGCGAGGTGTACGAGGCGCCCGGCGCGATTGCGCTGATCACCGCCCACCAGGAGCTGGAGGCGGTGACCGTGGAGCGGGACCTGGCCCGGTTCAAGAAGAGCGTGGACCAGCGCTGGGGCGAGCTGGTGTACGACGGCCTGTGGTTCTCGCCGTTGAAGGACTCGCTGGACGCGTTCATCGACGACGCGCAGCGGCACGTGAGTGGTGAGGTACGGATGAGCCTGCACGGCGGACGCGCCACCGTCACCGGTCGGCGCTCCGAGGCGAGCCTGTACGACTTCGGAATGGCCACCTACGACACCGGCGACACGTTCGACCAGTCGCTGGCGAAGGGCTTCGTGCAACTGTGGGGCCTACCGAGCCGGATGGCCGCCGCGCGGGACGCCCGGCTGGGCGGTGGCGGACAGTGACACGTGCGAGCGCGAGGAGTGAGCGAGCGCAGCGAGTGAGCCCCGCAGTCGCGAGCGAAAGGCAAGCAGAGCAATGATGGGCGGCGTGGACGACAAGAGCCTCACCGAGAACAGCGCCGGCACCAACCGGACGAGCCTGTGGGGTGGCCGGTTCGCCGGCGGCCCTGCCGAAGCGCTCGCCCGACTGTCGGTGAGCGTGCAGTTCGACTGGCGCCTGGCCCCGTACGACATCGCCGGTTCCCGGGCGCACGCCCGGGTCCTCGCCGGGGCCGGCCTGCTCGACCCCGAGGAACTGGGCCGGATCCTGGCCGCCCTGGACGACCTGGAAGCCGCCTGTGCCTCCGGGTCGTTCCGCCCCACCGTCGACGACGAGGACGTGCACACCGCGCTGGAGCGTGGCCTGCTGGAGCGGCTCGGCAGCCTCGGCGGCAAGCTGCGCGCCGGCCGGTCCCGCAACGACCAGGTCGCCACGGACCTGCGGCTCTACCTGCGCGATCACGCCCGGGGTGTGGCCAGCCGCCTCGTCGAGCTGGCCGAGGCGCTGGTCGAGCAGGCCGAGCGGCACGTCGACACCGCGGCTCCCGGCATGACGCACCTTCAGCACGCGCAGCCGGTCACCTTCGGGCACTGGCTGCTCGCCCACGTGCAGCCGCTGCTGCGTGACCTGGAACGGCTGCGCGACTGGGACCACCGGGCCGCGATCAGCCCGCTCGGCGCGGGCGCCCTCGCCGGTTCCGGGCTTCCACTGGACCCGGTGGCCGTGGCGAAGGAGCTGGGTTTCCGGACGTCGTTCGCCAACTCGATGGACGCCGTCGCGGACCGGGACTTCGTCGCCGAGTTCCTCTTCGCCACCGCCATGATCGGCGTGCACCTGTCCCGCCTCGGCGAGGAGGTGGTGCTCTGGACCTCGCACGAGTTCGGCTGGGTGGAACTGGACGACGCGTTCGCCACCGGCTCGTCGATCATGCCGCAGAAGAAGAACGCGGACATCGCCGAGCTCGCCCGGGGCAAGTCCGGCCGGCTCGTCGGCGGCCTGATGACCGTGCTGACCATGCTCAAGGGCCTGCCGATGACCTACGACCGGGACATGCAGGAGGACAAGGAGCCCGCCTTCGACGCGGTCGACACCCTGGAGCTGCTGCTGCCGGCCCTGGCGGGCATGATCTCCACGATGACGGTCCGGGTGGACCGCCTCGTCGCCGCCGCGCCGGTGGGTTTCTCCCTCGCCACCGAGGTCGCCGACTGGCTGGTCCGGCGCAACGTGCCGTTCCGCGACGCCCACGAGATCACCGGCCGGCTGGTGGCGCTCTGCGCGGCCCGGGACTGTGAACTGGAGGACGTTTCCGACGCCGACCTGGCCGCGGTCAGCGAGCACCTCGACCCGTCGGTGCGTGACGTGCTCTCGGTGCGTTCGGCCCTCGCGGCCCGGACCACCCCCGGCTCGACCGGCCCCGGCCCGGTCGCCGACCAGCTCGCCGCCGCCGCGGACCGGTTGGCCAGCTGGCGGGAGTGGGCCACCGAGCGGGTCGTACCCCGCTGATCTCACCGTGGCGCCGGCGCGGGTCGCCGGCGCCACGGTCGGTTCAGGCCGTCGGACGCTCCCGCCTGGGAAGCTTCGCCACCACCATGTCGTACGACGCGTCGACCGCCTCGGTCAGCTCGTCGACGTCGATCCCGCCGTCCAGGCGCAGCGTGTTCCACCCGGACCGGCCGATGTAGGGCATCGGGCGGGCATCGTCGGGGTGGCGGTGCAGCCACTCGTCGGCGACCTCCCGGGTCGGACCGCACTTGATGCCGACCGTGGGCCTTCCATCGCCGTTGCCGAGGAACGCGAAGATCCGGCTGCCCACCTTCACCACCTCGTCGCCCTCCCAGGGCCGGTCCAGCCACGCCCCCGGCTTGGCCAGGCAGTACGCCAGCATCTCCGCGCGCTCCATGCGTGCCTCCCGGAATCGTCGTGCGCACAGTCTGCCCGCCCGGGTGCCCCTCGGCGCGCGCCGTGCCGATCGGGTCACCACCGCTGAGGGGGCCGGCCGGGGTCAGCCGGTCTGCTCGGCGGAGCGGGCCGCGACCCGCTCGTAGCGCTGCCGGGCGGCCTGCGCGCTGCCCAGACCCAACCCGTACGCGATGGCCTGCCAGGTCAGCCCCCGATCGCGAGCCAGGGTCAGAAGCCCCGCCTCCAGAGCGTCCAGCTCCGCGCGGACGTGCGGCAGGAGGGTCAGCGCGGCGGCGAGGTCGGCGCCGTCGACCGGCTCCTCCAGGGGCTCCCGCTCCGCCCCGCCGGCGGCCAGCGCGGTGACCAGGGCGACCGCCTCCCACGGGTCGAGCACGTACGGGTGGGCCCAGCGCCCCCGCTGGGCGTCGGTGCCGGCGTGCCGCTCGCTGATTCGCTGCAGCGCCTCGTGGGTGCGGTGAGCGCGGGCTCGGGCCGGGTCCGGCGCGGTGAACGGCTCGTCGGTCGTCATACCCCGATCCCAACGCATCAACGCTATGTTGTCAACAGATTGTTGAAGCGGGGCGGCGCGGTCCTGCCGCGCGCCGCCCCGGCTCACAGCGACAGGTCGAAGCGGTGCTCGTCGGTGAGGGAGTTGCACAACGCGTCGCAGGAGTTGCCGGTCACCACGCCGAACGCCACGCCGGGGGCGAACGGAAGCTCGGTCGCGGTCACCGCGATCCGGATCTTCTGCGTGGTGGCGTCGCACGCGACCTTGCGGATGGTCGTGCCGGTCCGCACCGACTCGCCGATCGCCTGCGCGACCTTGATCGTCAGCTCGACCTGGGTGGGCTGCGAGCAGGTGAGGGTGACCGGGACGTGGACCGCCGCGCCGTTCGCGTCGATCTTTCCGGTGCCGACGAGCGCGACCGCGGTCAGCGGAGCCCCGTCGGTCAGGGCGGCGGCGCGCAACGGGGCGCTGGCGCTGGCCGACGGCGCGAAGGCGAGGCTGGCGGCGGCCGCGATCAGGCCGATGGTGACCAGTGGCCGACGGAAGCTGCGTACGGTCATGGTGGTTCCTTTCCGGGTCCGTCGCCGCGCCCTGCGACGACACCGGTCACACACCCCGGGCGGGTCGAAGGTTTCGGTGGGCCGATGTGCAGTGGATGAACGCTGGACGTCCGTGCGGTGACCCGGCCGGTCGTCCCGGTCCCGCCGATGCGGTGGCGGGGCGGCGCGCTGGGTACCGTCGAGCCATGGACCTGCTGCCCGGCGACCTCGCCGCCGACGACCGCGCGGCGCTCGCGGACCTGCTCGCCGGCCCGCTGCTGCCGGCCGCGCGTGGGCTGCTTGGCTGCCTGCTGCACGCCGGCGGGGTCACCGTCCGGATCACCGAGGTGGAGGCGTACGCCGGCACGGCCGGGGATCCGGCCTCGCATGCGCACCGCGGACGCACGCCGCGCAACGCGGTGATGTTCGGGCCCGCCGGGCACACCTACGTCTACTTCACCTACGGGATGCACTGGTGCATGAATGTGGTCACCGGGGTCGAGGGGGAGGCCTCGGCGGTCCTGCTGCGCGCCGGCGCGGTGGTCGACGGGCTGGCCACGGCACGGGCCCGCCGACCGGCCGTGCGTCGGGACGTGGACCTGGCCCGGGGGCCGGCCCGGCTCTGCGCCACGCTCGGCATCGACCGCGCCGCCTACGGCGGGTACCTGCTCGGCGACGGGCCGGTCCGGTTGCGTCCCCCGACGGTTCCGGTGCCGCCGGAGGCGGTGGCCGCCGGCCCACGGGTCGGCGTGACCGGAGCGCACGATCTTCCGTGGCGGTTCTGGCTCGACGGCGACCCGACGGTCAGCGCGTACCGCCGGCACGTGCCCCGCACACGGCGCTGAGCGACCGCGCGGCGTGTGCCCGGGTGGATCTGTCGGAGGGTGTGGCCATAATCACGGCACCTACCCGTCGATGGCTCGGAGGACGTCATGGCAACGCTGCTCGCAATCGGTACGGCCAAGGGTCTGTTTCTCGCCACCAGCGCCGACGACCGGCGCAGTTGGGAGATCAGCGGCCCGCACTTCCCGATGACCGGCGTCTACGCGGTCGCGGTCGACACCCGGCGCTCCACGCCGCGACTGCTCGCGGGGATGACCAGTTCGCACTTCGGGCCCAGCGTCGCCACCAGCGACGACCTCGGCGCTTCCTGGGACGAGCCCGACCAGGCGCCGGTCGCGTTCCCGGCCGACACCGAAGCGACCCTCGGGCGGGTCTGGCAGTTGATGCCGGCCGGTCCGGACGAGCCGGACGTCGTCTGGGCCGGCACCGAGCCCTCGGCGCTGTTCAAGTCCACCGACGGGGGCCGCAGCTTCGAGTTGGTCCGTTCCCTCTGGGACCACCCGCACCGCCCGCAGTGGGAGGCCGGCTTCGGTGGTCAGGCCGTGCACACCGTGCTGCCCCACCCGCGTGACCCGGCTCGGCTGCTGGTCGCCATGTCCACCGGCGGGGTCTACCGCTCGGAGGACGCCGGGGCGAGCTGGGCGCCGGGCAACACCGGCATCCGCGCCTACTTCATGCCCGACCAGTGGCCGGAGTTCGGCCAGTGCGTGCACAAGGTCGCCCGGGACGCCGGCAACCCCGAACGGCTGTACGCGCAGAACCACCACGGTGTCTACCGCTCGGACGACGACGGCCGCACCTGGACCTCGATCGCCGAGGGGCTGCCCAGCGACTTCGGCTTCCCGATGGTGGCCCACCCGGGGCGCGGCGGCATGGTGTGGACCTTCCCGTTGGTGGCCGACGGCGAGCGGTTCCCGACCGACCACCGCTGCCGGGTGTTCCGTTCCGCCGACGCCGGCGGCAAGTGGGAGCCGCTGTCGGTCGGGCTGCCCGAGGGGCCGTTCTACCCGGCCGTGCTGCGCGACGCGATGTGCGCCGACGACGCCACGCCCGGTGGGGTCTACTTCGGCACCCGCTCCGGCTCGGTCTACGCGAGCCGCGACGAGGGTGACTCCTGGTCCCTGGTGGCCGCGCACCTGCCCGATGTGCTCTGCGTCCGTGCCGCGGCGGTCTGACGTGGTCACCGTGCTGCTCCCCGGCCCGCTTCGGGGCGAGGCCGGTGGCGCCAGCCGGCTGAGGGTCCCCGCGGTCGGCACGCTGCGGGCGGTCCTCGACGAGTTGGCCGTCGAGCATCCCCGGCTGGCTCGGCGGCTGCGCGACGAGCGTGGCGAGCTGCGTCGCTACGTCAACGTCTATGTCGACGGTGAGGACTGCCGGCACTCGGGCGGGTTGGCCACGCCGGTCGGCGAGGGCGCCGAGGTGCAGGTGCTGCCCTCGGTCGCCGGCGGCTGAGCCGACAGCGGAACCACGTCCGGGCAGGTATGTCCGTTATCGGGGGTGACCCGCGCCACCCCGCGATACGCCGCCCGCGGAATAGTTGCGTCGTCAAATAAGTTGTGAGCTGCGTCCGGGATACCAGGGCGGACCCGGTCGACACGCAGGGAGCTGGTCATGCAGTTCGGAGTCTTCACCGTCGGCGACGTCACGGTCGATCCGACCACCGGTCGGGAGCCGACCGAGCATGAGCGGATCAAGGCGATGGTCACCCTCGCGTTGAAGGCCGAGGAGGTCGGCCTCGACGTCTTCGCCGCGGGCGAGCACCACAACCCGCCGTTCGTGCCCTCGTCGCCGACCACCATGCTCGGTCACATCGCGGCGCGCACCGAGCGGCTGCTGCTGTCC
The DNA here is from genome assembly GCF_016802865.1 of Micromonospora parastrephiae. Taxonomy (GTDB): domain Bacteria; phylum Actinomycetota; class Actinomycetes; order Mycobacteriales; family Micromonosporaceae; genus Micromonospora; species Micromonospora parastrephiae. Next base: position 24,291 of record NZ_JAEVHM010000055.1, read on the forward strand.
ACCGCGACCACGCTGATCACCACCAACGACCCGGTGAAGATCGCCGAGGACTACGCGATGCTCCAGCACCTCGCCGACGGCCGGGTCGACCTGATGATGGGCCGCGGCAACACCGGCCCGGTGTACCCGTGGTTCGGCAAGGACATCCGCGCCGGCATCCCCCTCGCGATCGAGAACTACGAGCTGCTGCGCCGGCTGTGGCGCGAGGACGTGGTCGACTGGAAGGGCCGCTACCGCACCCCGCTGCAGTCGTTCACCGCGACGCCGCGCCCGCTCGACGGCGTTCCCCCGTTCGTCTGGCACGGTTCGATCCGCAGTCCGGAGATCGCCGAGCAGGCCGCCTACTACGGTGACGGCTTCTTCCACAACCACATCTTCTGGCCCAAGGAGCACACCCAGCGGATGGTGGCGCTCTACCGGCAGCGCTTCGAGCACTACGGGCACGGCTCCGCCGACCAGGCCATCGTCGGCCTCGGCGGGCAGGTGTTCATGCGGCGCAACTCGCAGGACGCGGTCCGGGAGTTCCGGCCGTACTTCGACAACGCGCCGGTCTACGGTCACGGACCGTCGCTGGAGGAGTTCACCACCGAGACCCCGCTGACCGTGGGCAGCCCGCAGCAGGTGATCGACAGGACCCTCGGATTCCGCGACTACGTCGGTGACTACCAGCGTCAGCTCTTCCTGATCGACCACGCCGGGCTGCCGCTCAAGACGGTTCTCGAGCAGATGGACCTGCTCGGCGAGGAGGTCGTCCCCGTCCTGCGCAAGGAGTTCGCGTCGATGCGCCCGGCGCACGTGCCGGACGCGCCCACCCACGCCTCGCTGGTCGCCGCCGCGGGCGGTGGCAAGGACAGCACCGTGCACGCCGTGGACGACGTGACGGGCAAGGCGCCGGAGGTGGCCCGATGACCCACCGCACCCTGGCCGTGGTCTCGGCGGGGCTGAGTCAGCCCTCGTCGACCCGGCTGCTCGCCGACCAGCTCGCCGCGGCGACCCGCGACGAACTGGCCCGGCGCGGCCACGAGGTGGAGCTGCGCGTCGTCGACCTGCGGGAGTACGCCCACGACGTGGTGAACAACATGCTCACCGGGTTCCCGCCGACCGCGCTGCGCGAGGCCATCGACGCGGTGACCGGGGCGGACGGGATCATCGCCGTCACCCCGATCTTCAGCGCCTCGTACAACGGGCTGTTCAAGTCCTTCTTCGACGTGTTGGATTCCGGGTCGCTCGTCGATCGACCGGTGCTGATCGGAGCCACCGGCGGCACCGCCCGGCACTCGCTGGCCCTGGAGCACGCCGTCCGCCCGATGTTCAGCTACCTGCGGGCGGTGGTGGTCCCCACCGCGGTCTTCGCCGCACCGGAGGACTGGTCGGACGGCACCGCGGACGGCGCGTTGCGTGGTCGGATCCGGCGTGCCGCCGGGGAGTTGGCCGACCAGGTCGAGCGTCGGCCGCCAGCCAGCGGCCCCGCCGACCCGTTCGCCCTCACCACCGACTTCCTGCAGATGCTCGACCGGGGTGGCGACGCCACGGTCAGCTGACCGGGCGGGCGACCAGCACCGGGCAGTGCGCGTGGTGGATCGCGGCCTGACTGACCGAGCCGAGCAGCAGCCCGGCGAATCCGGACCGGCCCCGGGTGCCGACGACCAACAGCGACGCCGCGCCGCTGGCCTCGATGAGCCCCCGGGCCGGGCCGGCCGCCCGCACCGGATGCTCGCGCACCACCAGGTCGGGATGCTCGGCCCGGACGGCGGTGGACGCGTCGGCGAGCAGCCGTACCGCCTCCGCCTGGTACGCGGCCTGCGACTCCTCGATTTCCTCCGGTATCGGCCGGTCCCCGTCCGGTGGCGGGCCGACGTGCACCAGCACCAGCGGCACGTTCCGCAGCGCGGCCTCGTCCGCGCCGTAGCCCGCGGCGAGCCGGGACGACTCGGACCCGTCCACGCCGACGAGCACCGGCGCGTCCACCGGGATCGGCTGCTCGTCCGGGCGGACCACCAGCACCGGGCAGTGCGCGTGCGCGGCGACCTGCGCGCCCACCGAGCCGAGCAGCAACCCGGCGAACCCACCCAGGCCACGGCTGCCCACGACGACGAGGTCGGCCCGACGGGACTCCTCGACCATGGTGGCGCCGGGGCCGCCGGCGACCTGGCGTACCTCGACGCCGAGGCCGGGCCAACGGTCGATAAGGTCGGCCGCCGCGCGTTCCAACATCTTCTGCGCCTCCTCGGAGGGCGCCGGCACCCCGAGGTCGTACGGGTTGAGCGGCACGCCGTAGCCGAGCGGGTGCAGGTAGCCGTGCACCAGCAGTAACGGGCGGGACCGGAGCAGGGCGGCGTGGGCCGCGTGTTCGGCGGCGACGAGACTGGACGGCGATCCGTCCACACCCACCACGACAGGTCGGTTCATCGGCACTCCCTGGGTCGGTCAGGTCATTGTCGGCGCACCCGCCGGGCGACGCCGGCATTTGCCGGTACGCGCCGCCGCGCCGGAGGTCCCACCTTGTCACCGCCGCTGCGTACCCTCGTCCGATGACTTCGGATGTGCGACTGCGCCCGGTCCGCGAGGACGACCTCGTGGAGTTCTTCCTGCACCAGCAGGACCCGGAGGCCAACCGGATGGCCGCGTTCGGCCCCGCCGACCCGTCGGATCACCGCGAGTTCGCCCGACACTGGGCGCGGGTGCTCACCAACCCGGCGAACCTGGTCCGCACCATCGAGGCAGACGGTGAGGTGGTCGGCTACGTCAGCGCCTTCCCGGTCGACGAGACCACCGAGGTCAGCTACTGGATCGACCCGGCCCGGTGGGGCCGTGGCCACGCCACCGCGGCGCTGGCCGCCCTGCTGCGCGAGGTGCCCCGACCCGTGCACGCCCGCGCCGCCAAGGACAACGCCGCCTCCCTCGCGGTGCTGCGCAAGTGCGGGTTCGTCGTGGTCGGCGAGGACTCGGGGTACGCGAACGGCCGCGGCGTCGACGTCGAGGAGTGGCTGCTGGAACTGCCCGCCGACGCCGCTGACCTGGGCGGGCACTAGTCTCGCGGGGTGAACTGGTTGGATCTCGTCGGCTGGGCCGGCTCCGCGGTGCTGGTCTGGTCGCTGCTGCAGTCGCGCGTCCTGCGGCTGCGCGCGCTCAACCTCGTCGGCTGCGTCGTGCTGATCGGCTACAACACCGCGATCGAGGTCTGGCCCATGGTCGGGCTCAACATCGTGCTCGCGGTGATCAACATCTGGTACCTGCGCGGCATGCTCGCCACCCGACACGACGAGAAGACCTACCAGGTGGTCGAGGTCGGCGTCGGCGACCAGTTCCTGGCGCACACGCTGCGTGTACACGCGCCGGACATCGCCCGCTTCAACCCGAGCTTCCGTTGGGATCCGGACATCGCGGACCGTTCCGCCTTCCTCGTGGTCACGGCCGACGAGGTGGTCGGGGTGGTGCTGTCGCACGCCGAGTCGCGCGGGGTCGCCCAGATCGACCTGGACTACGTGACCCCGAAGTTCCGCGACTTCACCCCGGGGGAGTTCGTCTACCGGCGCAGCCGCCTCTTCACCGAACGCGGCTTCCAGAGGGTGGTCAGCCCGCCCGGAATGGTCGCCCCCTACTACCATCGGCTCGGCTTCCGCCCCGAGGGCGGCTCGTACGTGCTCGACCTGCCCGCGCCGAGGACCACCGATTCGGCGTAGCGTCACCGGGCAGGATTCGGTCGACCCCACACGGGGCACAGAAGCGCGTACGCCGGGCGGGCTCGCCGACCGGCGGGCGCCGCGCGTACCCGCCGGCGTCACCACCACGAGGGAGCGAACCGGGCGTGCAGAGCTACGGGAGCCAACTGGCCCTGGTCGGAATCCTGGTCGTCATCAACGCGCTCTTCGCCGGCAGTGAGATGGCGTTGGTGTCGCTGCGGGACAGCCAGATCCAGCGGTTGGAGCGCACCAGCCGGGCCGGACGGGTGCTGGCCCGCCTCGCCAAGGACCCGAACCGCTTCCTGGCCACCATCCAGATCGGCATCACCCTGGCCGGTTTCCTGGCCTCCGCCGCCGCGGCCGTCTCCCTGGCCAAACCCCTCGTGCCGCTGCTCGCGGTGTTCGGCAGCGCCGCCGAGACGGTGGCCATCGTGGTGGTCACCCTCGCGCTGACCTTCGTCACCCTGGTCTTCGGCGAGCTGGCCCCCAAGCGGATCGCCATGCAGTCCGCCGAGCGCTGGGCGCTGCTGGTGGCCCGCCCGCTCGACCTGCTCGCCAGCCTCACCCGCCCGGCCGTCTGGGCGCTCGGCGCCACCAGCGACCTGGTCGTCCGCCTGGTCGGGCTCAACCCGAAGCACCAGCCGGAGGAGATCGGCCCGGACGAGCTGCGCGACATCGTCGCCGGCAACCACGGCTTCACCAAGGAACAGCGCACGATCATCGCCGGCGCCGTGGAGATCGCCGACCGGCGGTTGCGGGCTGTCCTCGTACCCCGGTTGCAGGTCTTCACGCTCGACAGCGGGACCACCGCGGAGGCCGCGCGGCTCGTGCTGGCCGCCACCGGGCACTCCCGCGCGCCGGTGGTGCGCCACGGCGGCCTGGACGACACCGCCGGAGTGATCCACCTGCGGGACCTGGTGGGCGTGCCCGACGACCGGCCGGTCGACGAGATCGCCCGCCCGCCGATGCTGCTGCCCGACTCGCTGCCCGTGGTGGACGCGCTGCGCCAGTTCAAGGCCGAGCGCCAGCACATCGCCCTGGTCGTGGACGAGCGCGGCGCGGTCGACGGAATCGTGACGCTGGAGGACATCCTGGAGGAGATCGTCGGGGAGATCTACGACGAGACCGACCGGGACGTGAGCTCGGTACGCCGCGAACCGGGCGGCGCCATGGTGCTGCCCGGCACCTTCCCGGTGCACGATCTTCCGGACATCGGCGTCGAGCTGCCGTCGCGCCCGGATGGCGACTACACCACCGTCGCCGGGCTGGTGCTGGCCCGCCTCGGGCACATCCCCACCGTCGCCGGCGAGGACGTGACCCTGGACGGCTGGGTACTGATGGTGACCGGCATCGACCACCGGGCCATCACCGAGGTACGACTGAGCCGGGTGCCCGACGAGGCGGACGACGAGCAGGCCGTCGAGCCGGTCCTGGACGAGGCGCGCAGCTGACCCGCTCGGGTGCCGCCGCTCAGTCGCGCGAGAGGTTCTGCAGACGAACCTGACCACGGGCGACCAGCCGCTCGTCGGCGTCGGTGATCTCCACCTGCCAGAGCTGCTGGCTACGCCCCCGGTGCACCGGGGTGCCGACCGCGGTCAGCTCGCCGTCCCGGACGGCCCGCAGGAAGTCGGTCTGGTTCGACACCCCGACGACCGTTCCCCGGTCGGCCAGCCAGAGCGAACCACCGACGCTGGCCGCGGTCTCCACCACCGAGCAGTACACCCCGCCGTGCTGGATGCCGAACGGCTGGTGCAGCTCCGGGCGGACCCGCCAGCTGATGACCACCCGGTCGGCGCTCGCCTCGTCGAACTTCAGGCCGAGCAGGGCGACGAACCCACCCGTCAGATCGGGCATCTCCACGGCAAACCCCTCCTCGATCAACGGGCGCAAGCCTAACCGGGGCGGGTTGCGCCAAACCCGGTACGGGTCGGCCCCGGCGATGGGGGAGAATCGGTGACCGTGACCGACAGCAGCCCCCCGCCACCCGTGCGGGACTCCCTGACCGACGACCTGCTCTGGCGTGGCCTCATTCAGGACTCGACCGGCCTCGACGAGCTGCGCGAGCTGCTCGACGGCGGGGTTGCCGCCACCTATTACGTGGGCTTCGACCCCACCGCCCCGAGCCTGCACGTCGGCAACCTCATGCAGGTCCTCATGGCCCGTCGGCTGCAACTGGCGGGCCACCGTCCGTTGCTGCTGGTGGGCGGGGCGACCGGGCAGATCGGTGACCCGAAGGAGAGCGCCGAACGGACGCTCAACCCACCCGACGTGATCGCCGGCTGGGTCGAGGGGATCCGCGAGCAGCTCGCGCCCTTCGTGTCGTACACCGGCGAGAACGCGGCGCAGCTGGTCAACAACCTGGACTGGACCGGCGAGATGTCGATCGTCGAGTTCCTCCGCGACGTGGGCAAACACTTCCCGGTGAACAAGATGCTGGCGCGGGAGGTGGTGCGGGCCCGGCTGGAGACCGGCATCAGCTTCACCGAGTTCAGCTACCAGCTGTTGCAGGGCAACGACTTCTACGAGCTGCACCGCCGGCACGGCTGTCAGCTCCAGTTCGGTGGCTCCGACCAGTGGGGCAACATCACCGCCGGCGTCGACTACGTCCGCCGGCGGGGCGCGGGGCCGGTGCAGGCGTTCACCACGCCCCTGGTCACCAAGGCCGACGGTACGAAGTTCGGCAAGAGCGAGGGCGGCGCCGTCTGGCTCGACCCGACGATGACCAGCCCGTACGCGTTCTACCAGTTCTGGCTCAACGTCGACGACCGGGAGGTCGACCGCTACCTGCGCTACTTCAGCTTCCGCTCCCGCGACGAGCTGGAGGAGTTGGCCAAGGCCACCGCCGAGCGACCGGCCGCCCGGCTGGCCCAGCGGGCGCTCGCCGAGGAGCTCACCACGCTGGTGCACGGCACCGAGGAGACCCGGCAGGCGGTCGCCGCCAGCCAGGCCCTGTTCGGGCGGGGTTCGCTCGACGACCTGGCCCCGGAGACGCTGCGCGCGGCGCTGACCGAGGCGGGCCTGGTGCGCCTCACCGGTGAGCTGCCCGACGTGGCCGGCCTCCTACGGGACTCCGGACTCGTGAGCGGTCTCAAGGAGGCCCGCCGGGTGATCGCGGAGGGTGGCGCGTACGTCAACAACGACCGGGTGACCGAGGTGGACGCCACGCTGTCGCCAACCGATCTGTTGCACGGGCGGTACCTGGTGCTGCGCCGCGGCAAGCGCTCCTTCGCGGGCGTCGAGCTGGGAGAATAGTCGGCCGTCGACGGTGTGACGGGGGACGCGTCCGGCGGATTTGACGATCACTCCGCCGGACGCGTAACTTTCTCTCTGCCAGCGCGGAACGGACGAAACAGGCGAAAGTCTGAAAGGCCGGAGCGCGGGAATGACCGCCGGGTCGGAGGGGTTGTACCCCTCGGAACCGGTACCGGGTGGTGCCCCCAGGTTCGCCGCGAGGCGGATTTGGCGCGGCGGAACCGACCGGGTAAGGTAGGCAGTCGGCAGGGAAACGGGCGAGTGAGCGGGAAACCGCGGACGGCCGGCCAGCCGACACCATGACGAAAGCGGCGCAAGCCGGTTGAGACATGATGCCCGCAATACGGTACGAAGCACGACGAACCGCGAAACACCGGTTTGACACGGCAGAAACCCGCGGGTAACGTAGTAAAAGTGCCTGGCGCTGAAAGCGCCGGGGACGCAGAGCGGAAAGCCCCGAGATGGGGTCTCACGGTGTGGGGCTTTTGATCGGTGTGTGGTTGTTCTTTGAGAACTCAACAGGGTGCTTGTAAAGCCAGTGCCAATTATGATTTATACCCCGGACTGACCGGTTTT
>NZ_JAEVHM010000056.1 GCF_016802865.1 Micromonospora parastrephiae
CCTGCGGCCGCGCTGCGTCGGGTGACCCACGAGGCCAGCGCGGGTAGCGCCACCCCGGCGACGAGCAGCCCGGCGGCGAGCGCCGCGCCGGCCGGCGGTGAGATCAGCGTCGCCCCGCCCACGGCCACCACTGCGACCAGGGCTGCCGCCGAACCGGGTACCAGCACCCGCAGCAGCAGGTCCTGGACGGCTTCGACGTCGGAGACCAGCCGGCTCAGCACGTCCCCCGAGCGGTGCCGGGCGGTGCGGCGGGCCGCGAGGGTGGCGAAGACCCGGGCCCGCACGTCGGTGATCATGCGGAGTACCGCGTCGTGCCCGGCGAGCCGTTCGGTGTAGCGGAACACGCCCCGGCTGATCGCGAGCGCCCGGACCGCGACGATCGCCACGGTGAGCCGGTCCAGTGGCGGCTGGCCGGCGGCGCTCATCAACAGCCAGGTCGCGGTGGCCATCAGGGCCAGCCCGGCGAACTCGGTGGCGGCGGCGAGCAGCCCCGCGCCGACCAGGCGGCCCAGGTACGGCCGGGCCAGCCGCAGCACCGCCCGTTCGGCGGCCGCCCGGCCGGCCGAAGCCGTGCCGATGTTCGGTGCCGCGGTCATCGGGCCACCTTCCCGGTCGGCGTCGGCGTTGGCGTCGGTGTCAGCTCGGTGATCCGGCCGTCCTCGATCCGCAGGATCCGGTCGGCGTCGGCCAGCAGGGCCGGCCGGTGCGCGACCAGCAGCGCCGTCCGCCCGGCGACCAGCCGGCGGGTGGCGTCGAGTACCACCGCCTCGGAGGCGGTGTCCAGGCGGGCGGTGGGCTCGTCGAGCAGCACCACCGGGGCGTCGCGGAGGAACGCGCGGGCCAGGGCCACCCGTTGCCGCTGCCCGCTGGACAGCCCGTGCCCGCGCTCGCCGAGCACCGTCTCCAGGCCGTCCGGCAGACCGGCAACCACGTCGTCCAGGGCGGCGTCGCGCACCGCCTTGGCGAGCGCCTCGGGCGGGGTGTCCGGCGCGCCGAGCCGGATGTTGTCGGCCAGCGAGGCGGCGAAGAGGTGGGCGCGCTGCGGCACCCAGGCGACCTGCCGACGCCAGGTGTCCGGGTCGGCGGCGGTGAGGTCCACGCCGTCGACGGTGATCCGGCCGCTGGTCGGGGTCACGAAGCCGAGCAGCAGTCCGAGCAGTGTGCTCTTGCCGGCGCCGCTCGGGCCGATGACGGCGATCCGTTCGCCGGGCCGGACGGTCAGCGTCACGTCGCGCAGCGCGGTGGTCCGCTCGTACGCCACGGTCACCGACTCGAACCGGATCTCGCCGCGCCCGTTCGGGGTGGCCGCGCCCTCGGCCACCCGCGGCGCGGTGGGCGTGGCCGAGACGGTGAGTGCCTCGTCCAGCGCGGCCAGCCCCTCCATGCTGGCGTGGAAGCGGCTGCCGGCGGCCCGCAGCGGCAGGTACGCCTCCGGGGTGAGCAGCAGCACCAGCAGCGCCGTCTGGAGGGCCAGGCCGCCGCCGAGCAGCCGGATACCGACCGGCACCGCGACCAGTGCCACCGAGAGCGTGGCGACCAGCTCCAGCACCAGCGCGGACAGGAACGCGATCCGCAGCGTCTTCATGGTGGCGACCCGGTGCCCGTCGGCCATCCGGCGGACCACCTCGGTCTGTGCCCGGGCGCGGCCGAACGCGCGCAGCGTGGGCAGCCCGGCGACCATGTCCAGGAAGTGCCCGCCCAGTAGGGAGAGGCGACGCCACTGTCGTTCGGTGGCGGCCTGTGCCTGCCAGCCCAGCAGCGCGCCGAAGACCGGGATCAGCGGCAACGTCAGCGCGATGATCACCGCCGAACTCCAGTCGGCGAGGACGATCCGGGCCAGCACGGCCAGCGGCACCGTCACGCTGAGCACCAGCTGTGGCAGGTACCCCGTGAAGTACGCGTCCAGCGCGTCCAGCCCGCGCCCGGCCAGGGTGGCGAGCTGGCCGGCCCGCTGCCCGGCCACCCAACCCGGTCCGTGCCGGCCGACCGCGCCGAGCAGGTCGGCCCGCAACGCGGCCTTGACCGTGGCGGCGGCCCGCGCCGACACCGTCCCCTGCGCCCAGACCAGCGCCGAGCGGGCGGCGACCGTGATCAGGAAGCCGGCCAGCGCCGGCCGGTCCAGTCGGCCGTGGACACCGGTGGCCAGCACCGCCGCCAGCGCGGTGGCCTGCGCCACGATCAGCCCGGCGGCGAGCACGCCGAGCAGGGCGAGCACGGCAAGGTCGCGCCGGGCCGCGGGGACCCGGCGCAGGAGACGCGGGTCGAAGGGACGGCGGTTCACCAGTACACCGGTGCCCTGCCGTCGGTCCGTCCCCGGAAAACCCACCAGCACATTGCCTGGAAGCCTAGTAGGGCCGGCAGCAGCGGCAGCGCCACCCAGCCGAGCAGCCGTAGGGTCGGCGCGCTGGCTGCGGCGTCGGCCACCGTCAGCGAGGCGCCCGGGTCGGTCGTGGACACCAGCACGTAGGGCCAGAGGGCCGCGCCGACCAGCGCCACCGGCAACGCCAGTGCCACGCCGGTGGCGGCCAGGGCCCACCCCGGCCGCTGCCGGGCCAGCGCCGCGCGGGCCGCCAGCAGCGCCGCCACCAGCAGCACCGGCAGGAGTACGGCCACCGCCGGCCGCTGGACCGAGTCGCGTACCCGGGAGGAGAGCAGGCCCACGACGGTGGCCAGGGCGACCGCGGAGAGCGCCACCGGCACCAGCCGTCGGTGGGTGCGGCCGACCACGGCGCTGTCGGCGGCCGGCAGTCGCAGGGCGAGGAAGGCCGCACCGTGCACCGCGACCAGGGCGACCATGGCCAGCCCTGCGGCGGCCGTGAACGGGGTGACCAGGTGCGACACGCCGACCACGTGCCCGTCGGCCTGGCGGGGCACGCCCTGCAACAGCGCGGCGAGCAGGACGCCCCAGCCCAGCGCGGCGAGCACGCTGCCGACCACCACCACCCGGTCCCAGCGGGCCCGAATCCGCTCGTCGACCGGCCGACTGCGCAACTGCACCCCGACGGTGACCAGGATGACCCCGACCAGCGCGCCGACGACCGCCGGATAGCAACCGGACAGCAGTTCGCCCTCCAGCACCGGAAAGGCGCCGAAGAGGACGCCCACGGCGGCCACCAGCCAGACCTCGTTGCCGAGGAAGAACGGGCCGAGCGCGGTGAGGGCCGCCCGCCGGCCCGCCGGGCCCCCGCCCCGGGCGAGCAGCAGCCCGACGCCGTAGTCGTAGCCGGCGAGCACCAGGTAGCCGCCGAAGAAGAGGCCGAGCAGGGCGTACCAGGCGAGGTCCACGTGATCTCCTCAGGTGAGGGCGGGTTCGGGGTGTGCCGGCTCGTTGGGCGGTGCCGGCGGGCGGCCGAGCGCGGGATCGTCCGCACCGCGTGCCGCGTGCCGGGCGAGCAGCACCCAGTTGGTGACGGCGAGGGTGCCGAGCAGCAGGCTGAAGCCGATCAGCGAGGTGAGCATTACCGGTGCGCCGACCGGGGAGACCGCCTGCTCGGTGGGGAGCAGCCCGTACGCCACCCAGGGCTGACGGCCGACCTCGCGGGCGATCCAGCCGAGGATCACCGCGATGAACGGCAGTGGCAGGGCGAGCAGGGTCAGCCAGAGCGGGAAGCGCAGCCGGATGATCCAGTCCCGGAAGAGCAGCGGGAGCAGCAACCAGACGCAGCCGAGGGTGAGGCCGATCAGGATCATGAAGCCCAACCCGACGTTCGCCAGCACTGGCGGGGTGTAGTCGCCGGGGCCGAACCGGGTGGTCCACTCGGCGATCAGCGTCTGGGCCTCCGGACCCTGGCCGAACTTGGTGGGCTGCACCTCGCCGATCGGGCCGAACTGGGCGAAGCCGAAGCCCTGCACCATCGTGATCGCCAGCGCCGCGGTGACCAGGCCGATCCGCAGCGAGGTGCGGAACAGCGCGAAGTCGGGCGTTCGTCGGATCAGGTGCCACGCGCTGACGGCCGCCATCAGCATCCCGCCGACCAACAGGGCGGCCGACACCACGTGCCCGAACGCCATGCCGAGGCTGGGATTGGTGAGCAGCGCGCCGAAGTCGGTGAGGTGGGCGATCCCGTCGCGGACCTCGTACCCGACCGGGTGTTGCAGCCAGGAGTTGGCCACCATGATCCAGAACGCCGAGGCGTACGCGGTGAGGGCCACACCCCACAGCAGGGCGAGGTGGACGCCCCTGCGGAGCCGGTGCCATCCGAAGATCCACATCCCGAGGAACGTGGACTCCAGGAAGAACGCCACAAGTGTCTCGATGGCCAGCGGCGCGCCGAAGACGTTGCCGACGTAGCGCGACAGGCCGCTCCAGTTCAGCCCGAACTGGAACTCCATCACGATGCCGGTGGCGATGCCGAGCACGTAGTTGATGACGTAGAGCTGCCCCCAGTACCGGGTGAGCCGCTCCCACTTCGGGTTGCCGGTGAGCATCCAGGCGGTCTGCATCCCGACCAGCAGGGTGACCAGCCCGATCGTGACGACCACGAACAGGAAGTGGATCGAGGTGGTGGTGGCGAATTGCAGGCGGGCGAGGAGCAGGGTGTCCATGGCCGGCCCTCCGTAGGTTGGCTCTCTTGTCGTAGCCACCCTACACGTAGCTTCGCTACATGTAAGAACTACTACGTTTCGTCGTAGGAAAGTCTACGACAGAACGTAGTAGATGTGGGGACGGGGGAGATCACGGAGTGAGGCGCGGGGAGTGCGCCGGGCGTCAGGACAGGAAGAGGGTCACCGGAAGGGCGACCAGTGTCGCGGCGACCGCGAGGGCGGTGGCGCCGAGCACCCGCGGCGGTCGGTCGCTGACCAGCAGCCGCTGCACCCGTACGTCCAGATCCCGGTCGCCCATGCCCAGCGCGCCGGCCGGGGTGATCCGGTGACCGGCGGCGGCGAACCGGCGCAGCGCGCCCGCCAGCGGCGCCTCGGCGTGCAGTTCGCGCGCCTTGTCGTCGGCGCGCATCTCGACCAGCAGGGCCACCCGCTCGTGCGCGTCGCGGACCCAGCCGAACCACGGCAGCGCCCGGCAGAGCGCGGTGAACGGCAGCAGCACCAGATCGTGCCGCTCGTGGGCGTGCGCCCGCTCGTGGCTGAGCACCGCGGCCAACTCGGCCCGGTCCAGCAGGCTCAGCGTGCCCGCGCTGACCACCACCTGCGGCTTCACCCCCGGCAGGCAGTACGCGGCGGCGCTCGGATGGTCCAGCACGAGCGCGCCGGGTGCGGCCGGGTCGTCCCGGGCGACGAGGGTGAGCAGGTCCCGGTGGCGGCGCTGGGCGCGGACGGTGCCGTGGATGCTGCGCACGGTCGTGGTGACCAGCACCGCGCCGATGCCGAAGCCAACCCCGACGCCCGCCAGGTGGAAGGCGCTCACCCCGACCGGCAGGGCGCCGTGGCCGAGGTCGTTGGCCAGGGCGAGCAGGGCGCTTCCGGTCGGCAGGTCGTACGCGCTCAAGCCGAGTGCCATCGGCAGGCCCATCGCGGAGAGGCCCAGCGCGAGACCGACCGCCTGCCAGCAGACGATCGCGACCCGGGGGCTGCGCCACGTCCAGGTGGAGCCGGCCAGCACCTGAGCGGTCAGATAGCAGGCCAGCATGGTGGCGGCGAAGTGCACGGCAAAGGCCATGGCGTCCGCCCTACCGCTCCGCTGCCTCGCCGGCCGGCCGTCGGCCCGCCGGCCCGTCCACCCGATCGGTCAGCGCGTCCGCCCCTGCCGGGTCGTTGCCGGTCGTGGCCGGCCCGGTCAGTCCGGCCTCGCTGCCCAGCGCCGCGCGCAGCACCTCGGCCTCGGTACCGGTCACCGAGCGGGCGAAGCGCACCAGCGCGGCGTCCCGGCTGCCGCCCAGGTCGAGGGCGTCGAGCATGAGCTGGGCGATGTGCGCCTCGCGGCTGGCCGCCGGCCGGTAACGCCAGGCCCGGCCCTCCCGCTCCCGCTGCACCATGCCCTTGCCGGCGAGCCGGTCGAGAACGGTCATCACCGTCGTGTACGCCAGCTCGCGGCCGTCGAGCGCGTCGGCCACCTCGCGCACGGTCACACCGTCCGACGTGCCCGGGACCACGTCCCACAGCACGTCCATCACCGCACGCTCAAGATCGCCCAACCGAGTCACGAAGCAATCCTACCCCCGGTAGTAGTCCGCCCACTCCCCGCGCCCACCCCACCCCAGCGGTGATCATGAGGTTGACCGCGCCAAGCGAGATCGAACACCCCGCCAACCCCCATGATCGCCGACCAGCACCGACGGACCGACCCAAGATCCGCACGAGAACAGGGATATTGCTGCCTCCAGCGCCCCGGAGGCAGCAACATTCCCGAAGTTGAGCGGATCTTGATCGGAGCGGCGCGGGTGGGGCTCCCCCGGAGAACCACAAGGCCGAGGACAAAGACTCACACCCCCTTGGGGTGCCACACCGTCTTCGTCTCCAGCAGGGCGGTCATCCGGGTCACGCCCGGGTCGGTCGACCAGTCGTGGTCGGTCGGGGCCGGCCGGAGCACCCGCTTGAGGTTCTCCGCCGCCTTGACCTCCAGTTCGGTGGCGAGCGAGGCGTCGGTCACCCCGGTCAGGTCGATCGCGTTGACGTCCATGTGCGCGGCCAGCGTCGGCGCGGTCTCGGTGATCGCGCCGGTGAGGATGTTGACCACACCGCCGGGCAGGTCGGACGTGGCGAGCACCTCGGCCAGCGTCACCGCCGCCAGCGGCTCGGACGCCGAGGCTGCCACCACCACCGTGTTGCCGGTGACGATCGCCGGGGCGATCACGCTGACCAGGCCGAGCAACGCCGGACGCTCCGGGGCGACCACCGCGACCACGCCGGTCGGCTCCGGGGCGGAGATGTTGAAGTACGGCCCGGCGACCGGGTTGGCGCCGCCGTACACCTGGGCGAGCTTGTCGGCCCAGCCGGCGTACCAGACCCAGCGGTCCACCGCGGCGTCCACCTCGTCGCCGGGGATGCCCAGGGCGACGAACTGCTCGCGGCGGCCCTCCAGCATCTCGGCGGCCCGGTAGAGGATCTGACCCCGGTTGTAGGCGGTCGCGCCGGCCCAGCCCTTGACGGCGGCGCGGGCGGCGACCACCGCGTCCCGGGCGTCCTTGCGGGAGGCCAGTGACACATTCGAGGACTGCACGAGATACGACCGTCCCGACTCGCTGCGCGGGAACTTCCCGCCGATGAAGAGCTTGTACGTCTTGCGTACCGCGACCCGCTCAGACATTGAGGTAGCCCTCCAGCCCGTGCCGGCCGCCCTCGCGACCGTAACCCGACTCCTTGTAGCCACCGAACGGCGAGGTGGGGTCGAACTTGTTGAACGTGTTGGCCCACACCACCCCGGCGCGCAGCCGGTCGGCCATCCACAGGATCCGGGATCCCTTGTCGGTCCAGATTCCCGCCGACAGCCCGTACGGTGTGTTGTTCGCCTTCTCCACGGCCTCGGCCGGGGTGCGGAAGGTGAGCACCGACAGCACCGGGCCGAAGATCTCCTCGCGGGCGATGCGGTGTGCCTGGGTGACGCCGGTGAAGATGGTCGGCGCGAACCAGAAGCCGCGGTCGGGCAGCTCGCACGGCGGCGACCAGCGCTCGGCGCCCTCGGCCGAGCCGGCGTCGGACAGCTCGCGGATCCGCTCCAGCTGGGCGGCCGAGTTGATGGCGCCGACGTCGGTGTTCTTGTCCAGCGGGTCGCCGACCCGGAGTTGGGCCATCCGTCGCTTCAGCGACTCCAGCACGCGGTCGGCGACGTTCTCCTGCACCAGCAGGCGGGAGCCGGCGCAGCAGACGTGCCCCTGGTTGAAGAAGATGCCGTTGACGATGCCTTCGACGGCCTGGTCGATCGGCGCGTCGTCGAAGACGATGTTCGCGGCCTTGCCGCCCAGCTCCAGGGTGAGCTTCTTGCGGGTGCCGGCGACGGAACGGGCGATGGCCCGGCCGACCTCGGTGGATCCGGTGAAGGCGACCTTGTCCACGCCCGGGTGTTCGACCAGCGACCGGCCGGTGTCGCCGGCGCCGGTGACGATGTTGACCACGCCGGCCGGCAGGTCGGCCTGCTGGCAGATCTCGGCGAACAGCAGCGCGGTCAACGGCGTGGTCTCGGCGGGCTTCAGCACCACCGTGTTGCCGGCGGCGAGCGCCGGGGCGATCTTCCAGGCCAGCATGAGCAGCGGGAAGTTCCACGGGATGACCTGCGCGGCCACACCGATCGGCCGGGGGTTCGGGCCGAAGCCGGCATGCTCCAGCTTGTCGGCCCAGCCGGCGTAGTAGAAGAAGTGCGCGGCGACCAGCGGCAGGTCGACGTCGCGCGACTCCCGGATCGGCTTGCCGTTGTCCATGGACTCCAGCACGGCCAGCTCGCGGGAACGCTCCTGGATGAGTCGCGCGATCCGGAACAGGTACTTCGCCCGGTCGCGGCCCGGCATCGGGCCCCAGACCTTGTCGTACGCCTTGCGAGCGGCGCGTACCGCGCGCTCCACGTCCTGGGCGCCGGCCTCGGCGATCTCGGCCAGCACCTCCTCCGAGGCGGGGTTGATCGACTTGAAGCTGCCGCCGTCGGTCGGGTCGACGAACGCACCGTCGATGAACAGCCCGTACGAGGGCTTGAGGTCCACCACCGAGCGGGACTCGGGGGCGGGGGCGTATTCGAACATCGGGTATCAGTCCAGGGTGAAGTAGGTAGGGCAGAGATCACAACCGGATCTACCTGCGTCGGCGTAGATCACTTCTGCTCCTTGGGGCGCATGTGGGGCACATCGCGTTCAAACACGTCATCGATCGCCTGTCTCGACCGGTCATCGTCATCCGGCCAAAGGTGACTGTACGTGTTCAGAGTCAGGGTCGCGTCTCGGTGGCCCAGCCGCTCGGCAACGACCTTCGGGTTCAGCCCGGCCCGGATCAGCAGCGACGCGTAGAAGTGCCGTAGATCATGCTGGGTCGCCTCGGGTAGCCCGACCTGCTCGCGCGCCGGCCGCCATACCGACTCGTTGAAGCTATTCCGGTTGAGCGGCCGACCGGCGTCATCGAGGAACACAAACCGAGCTGACCGCGTGACCGGCTTCGGGCCGGTGACGTCCAGGACCTCGACCGCGACGGGCGGGTACGCCGCCAGGTGCGCGTCGATGACCTCGAACATCGCCTTCCCGAGCGGAACCGTCCGGTAGCTGTGTCGGTTCTTCAGCGGGCACACCACCACGCCGCCGCCGGCCGCCGGTTGCAGCTGCCGCTCGACCGTCAGAGTCTTGTCCGTGCGGTTGATGTCGTCGACCTCCACGCCGAAGACCTCGCCCTGACGCAGGCCGGTCCCGGCGTCGAACTCGACCAGGCCGCGGTATCGCGGCTTCACCGCGCTGGCCAGCGCCGACACCTCCCCGGTTGTCAGCGGCACGACCTTGACCCGGGGCAGCTCCGGCAGCGTGATGTCCGCGCACGGGTCGAACTTGATCAGCCGATCCCGCTTCGCTGCCGAGTAGATCGCCCGGACCGTGCGGAACACCGTCTCGATCGAGCTGGGCGCCAGGTCCGGTGACAGGCCCGTGATGAACGCCTGCATCGTGCTGTGCCGGATCGTCACCAGTTGCCGGCCGCCGATCGCCGGATAGACGTGCTTGAACAGCAGCGACTTCTTCCGGGCGGCTGTGTTCGGTCGGTGCTGCTGGGCTGCTCTCCACCCCTCGGCGTACTGCTGGAACGTGATCTTCCCGGCCTTCGGATCGATGTAGCTCCCGTCGTTGAGGGAGTGCTCGACTTCGGCCCGGAACCGGTCAGCGTCGGCCTTCCGGGCGAACGACTTCTTCCGATCCGCGCCGGCCTCGTCGCGCCAGCGGACCAGCCATGGTTTCGGCCGGTCGTCGGTGCGCCTCTTAACGCTCGCCATCGACCAGCCCGCCGGCCACCGGCGTTGAGTACGGCTCCCGGGCCTCGTCTGGTGGCACCTCCGCGAAGAACCGCCGGTGGTCGGCCGTCCCGAACGGCATCTCACCGCGGATCCAATCGCGGGCAGTCCCCGGCGGCACGTCCCAGCCCTCGACCACGGTGATGCGCGTGTCGGCGTCGTCGTCGACCGGCGGCACCATCAGGTGCACCGGTGCGACGCTCAGAACGTAGGCCAGCGCGAATAGCTCCTCGACGGTGACGGTCGCGCGCCGGCCGAGCTCCAGGTTGGCCACGATCGAGCGGTCCCAGCCGATCCCGACCTGCTTCATCTCTTTGGCCAGGTGAGCGGCCGACCAGCCTCGCTTTTTCCGAAGGTCCTTCATCCGGTCAGCGATCACTCGGTGCGGCGTCTGCGGTGGCGTTTGTGTCATGGCAACACATTAGCAGTGCGCTGGACACACGGGAACCTACGTGTCATGCTGCCGTTCGTACGCAAATTCTGCGCGTTAGGAGCAACAGCGATGAGTGACCGTCGCGCACTTGCCTCGACGAACGAGGTGGCCGACTTCCTGGTCCTGCCGGTCAGGACGGTCGAGGACTGGCGCCGTAGCGGCCGAGGCCCGAAGTTCTCCCGGGTCGGCAAGCACGTCCGCTACAGGTGGGCCGACGTCGAGAAGTGGCTCGACGACCAGGCCGGAGCGAAGGCCGCGTGAACACCGTCGGCCCGGTCGCCGGTTGGTGTCCGCCCGGCGGTTGCAGTGCCCGCCGCGTCGCCGAACTCGAGCACGCTCTCAAGTCCGCGTTCACCGCTGGCCGCCTCTACGAGCGCGCCGAGATGTGCGAGACGGAAGCCACCTGGAAGCCCCTCGCCCGCCGGACGTACGAGCAGCGCGTCGCCGAGCGGATCGCCGCCATGCCCCGCAGCACCAACCTGCGGTTCGACGACCCCGAGTGGCCACCAGTGGCCGTCCCCGGCGGCGGCGGGCTGCGCCTCGGCCCGGGGCAGATCATCACCGAACCGGCAGGGGTGGCAGCGTGACCGACAACCCGTACAACCCCGACACCGAGGCTGACCTCTACGCGGCGTACGCCTCGGCGACCGGTGAGCAGCCGAAGTCCCGGGTCAAGCTGGTGCGGCTGTCGGACGTGAAGCGCGAGCACATCGACTGGCTCTGGCAGGGCTACATCGCCCGGGGAAAGCTCCACGTCATCGACGGTGACCCGGGGCTCGGGAAGAGCACCGCCACCGCCGACCTGGCCGCGCGCATCACCGCCGGCAAGCCGTGGCCTGACGGTCAGCCCGGCTGCACGCCGGCCGGCGTCGTGCTGCTCTCCGCCGAGGACGGCCTGGGCGACACCATCCGCCCCCGGCTGGAAGCGGCCGGCGCGGACCTCGATCGGGTGGTCGCGCTGACCGGCATCACGAGCTGGGACGAGGACGCCGGGGAGCTGTACGAGCGGATGCCGGCCCTGCCGGGCGACATCGGGCGTATCCGTGCGGCCGTCGAGCAGGTCGGCGCGGCGCTGGTCATCATCGACCCGCTCATGGCGTACCTCGGTGGTGACGTCAACTCCCACCGCGACCAGGACGTGCGCCGGGCGCTCGCGCCGCTGGCGAAGATGGCCGAGGAAACCGGCGCTGCGATCAAGCTGATCCGCCACAACACCAAGGGCGGCGGCAACAACGCGCTCTACCGGGGCGGCGGGTCCATCGGCATCATCGGCGCGGCACGGCTCGGGTTCACCTTCGCCCGCGACCCGGAGGACGAGCACCGGGTGATCGTGGCGTGCACCAAGGCGAACATCACGGCGATCCCGCAGAGCCTCGCGTACCGCCTCGTCGACAGCCCGGACCACGGATGCGCCCGGGTCGAGTGGCACGACGGGCCGGTGGGCTACACCGCCGCCGACCTGCTTGCCGCATCCCACGAGTCGGCCGACGACCGGGACGACCGCAACGACGCCGCCGCATGGCTGCGCGGCTACCTGCTCGACAACGCCGGAGAGGCCGAGGCGGGTTCTGTGCTGAAGGCCGGCGAGAAGGCCGGCTTCCAAAAACACACCCTCCAACGCGCCCGGAAGCGGGCCGGCGTCAAGTCCGAGAAGGCCGCCTTCGACGCCGGCTGGATGTGGCGACTGGACGACGAAGGTGACACCAAGATGACGAAGGCGACAGAGCACGGTGCCCTGTCATCTTCGTCGCCTTCGCTGTCACCTTCGGACGCTGTCACCTTCGCGGACGACCCCACCCGATGCCCCCGCTGCAACGGGCCGGTCTGGCTCGGCAGCGGCAAGTGCCAAGGAGACTGCTCATGAGGAAGCTGTCCGGCGCCGAGGTGCGCGAGCTACGCAAGGCCCACCGCTGCCCCGACTGCACCAGTGAAGTCACCGTCGACCGTCGCGGCGGCCGGGTCGGCGTGAAGCACGACGACACCTGCCCCATGTACGCCCGACTCAAGCGGGCCGGCATGACGTCCGCGCTGATCTTCACCCGCGCGCCCGGCCAGTCCGATCGGGACTTCACCCGCGAGGTCAACGCGGCGGTTGCCGACCTGGCGCAGACCACCGGAGCGCCCGTGCGCATCACCGAAGACCCGTACCGAGGGACGCCGCAGTGACCGGCCCGCTCAGCGCCACGCTAAGCCAAGATCCGGGCGCGGTGAGGGGTACGGGCACCACCCATCCGCTACGCTCCACAGCAGAACGGCACGCAGCAGGCCCCGCCGCTGCGGTCGACCGGGAAGGCACCGCCGACGATCCGGACGACGGCCAGACGCCGCAGAGCGTGAGTGCACCGCACCGCCAGCAGGCGCAGCCATCAACTCGATCGACTTCCCAGGAGTAACCCCATGCCGCTGAAGGGCATCCCTACCGCGTCCGAGCTGCGCGAGCAGCCGACCAACCAGACCCCGGCCGAGTGGTGGAAGGCCGCCGACAAGGCGCGCAACGCCCACCTCGACGCCGCCGGTGACATCGCCGAGAAAGGCCGCCTCGACGGCCGAGACAAGTTCCTCGCCTCGGAGCAGCGCGACTACGACGAGCACGTCGACCAGGTGACCCGCCTGGACCACCTGATGGCGAACATCGTCCGCGACCACCCCGAGCTGAACGAGGTCGACCGCGCCGGCGTCGTGCCGCCGACCAACGGCCGGACCGGGCTGCGCAACAAGGCCACCCTGGCCAAGGGCGACAGCATGGCCGCGTGGGCGCAAGCCAACGGCCACATCCACCCCGAGCACCTGGAAGACGGCGGCCTGACCTTCGGCGAGTACATCAGCGCCAGGGTCACCGGCCGGGGCAGCAAGCAGGTCCGCAACGCCATGAGCGAGGGCAACCTCGCCGGCGGCGGGTACCTCGTCCCGACGATCCTGTCGACGCAGCTCATCGACATGGCCCGCAACAAGGCCCGGGTACTCCAGGCCGGCGCCACCGTCGTCCCGATGGCCAACGCCACCGTGGACCTGGCGAAGTGGGCCGGCGACCCCACGGCCACCTGGCACACCGAGAACGCCGCGGTGACCGCCTCCGACGCCACCCTCGCCCGGGTGCGCCTCCAGGCGAAGACCCTGATGTCCCTCGTGGTGGTGTCGCGGGAACTCGTCGAGGACGCCGAGCCCGTCAGCGTGGACTCCGCGCTGCGACAGGCGTTCGCCTCGCAGTTCGGGCTGACCATCGACGCCGCCGGCCTCTACGGCACCGGTGTGGCGCCGCAGCCCCTGGGCGTCAAGGCCACCTCCGGTGTGACCGTGACGCCCATCGCCACCAACGGGCAGGCCCTGGCCAACTGGGACCCGCTGGTCAACGCCGTCTACACCGTGCGGTCGGCCAACGAAGAGCCCAACGCGATCATCTACAGCGGGCGGACCTCGAAGAACCTGGCGCTGCTCAAGGACACCACCAACCAGCCGCTGCGGATGCCCGACTACCTCGACGGCATCGCCCGGTACGAGACGCAGCAGATCCCGAACAACCTTGTCGTCGGCACCTCGGGCACCACCACCTCCGACATCTTCGCCGGGGACTGGTCGCAGCTGCTCTTCGGTGTCCGCACCGAACTCCAGGTCACCCCGCTCACCGAGCGGTACGCCGAGAACGGCCAGATCGGGTTCGTCTGCTGGTGGCGCGGTGACTTCGCCGTCGCCCGCACCAGCGCGTTCGCCGTCACCACCGGCATCCTCTGATGGGAGACACCACGATGTACTGCATCCACGATCGCCTGGCCGCTTCCTGCGAGGACTGCCAGTTCGTCGCCGCGCTGGAGAAGGGACGGCCCGACGCCGTGCGCCTGGCCCAGGGCATCGACGGCACACCCGACCACGCACCGGTCAACGCCAGCGAGCCCGAGCAGCTGGAGACCGTCGAGCAGGACACGCAGATCATGCGGCCCGACCTCGACCGGGACCTCGGCACGAAGGGCACCTACACGCTGATCCGCGCTGGTGAGCAGGTGCCCGCCGAGCTGGCCGACTTCCCACGCCAGCCCGGCAGCTACACCGGTCCCGTGACCAAGGCCAGCAAGCCGAGGACACCGACCATCGCCTGAACGTGGGTGGCGTCAACGTCAGCACAGGGCATGTGCAACGAAGGACGCGAGGGGACCTTTCCGCTCCATAGACCGTCCTGCGCCACCACAGCGAGCAGCCCGGACCGCGAATGGTCCGGGCTGCTCTGCGTCGGGGGAGGGCGGGTCAAAAGTTCACCGCCGACCAGCAGGGAGACCCCGCAGCCTCCCTCATTTTTCCCCCCGCGCTCGGGATGTGTAGGGCGGCTACAGGTGCCGTAACGGGCCATGTAACGCCGTGACACCCCCTGTGACAGGCGTAAACGCAGGTCAGAGAGGGTGTCACGGCTGTGACATGTCACAGTGTCACGCGTAACGCCGTTACGGCTTGCTGCCGGCCCACTCGGCGAGGTCGGCGCGGGCGTACAGGTCGGCGTTGCCTCGGTTCCCTCGCGGCGCGGGCACCTTCCCGGCTCGACGCTGCATCCGCTTCTTGGCTGCCTCGTACGACCAGGGCAGCACCCCGGCGTCTACGGCGTCCCGCAAGGTCATCATGTCCCCGTCCCCGGGGACATCGCTGGTCAGGGGCTTATCAAGGTCTGCCGGGGACGTGGCGAGGGCGCGTGCCTGTGCGGTCGTCAGGTAGGCCACCTGAACCTCTGTGGCCTGTCCGCCGATGACGACCTGCCACCGGCCGAGGGTGCGGGATGCCCTCGGCATCGACGCCTCGGGAACGAGCATCTTCCAGTTGTTCGCCGTGTACCGAGCCAGGCACCGGATCCCGAAGTTCTCCCGCGCTTCCGGGCCACCAATCGCGCGGGCGGTGAGCATCTGCGCGATGGCCAACACGTTGACCTTCGCGCTGCGGCCCATGAACAGCAGATCGGCGAGAGCGGCGATGGCCGGCGACCGCTTCGGGTCGCCCTTGCCTCGCACCTCGGCCCAGTAGTTGGCGAGCTGCCCGATGGTGGCGTTCAGTTCCTCGCAGATCACCAGGTCCCGGGGTCCGGGGTCCCAGTCTTCGTCTTCGTGCAGTGCGAGGGTGTTCCGCTCGTCGGCCAGTGCCGCCTTCCGCAGGATCGCGTCGTGCATCTGCTCCGGTCGGGTGCAGTAGTCCACCCCGGGCTGGCCGAGTGCCCAGCGGTGCGACCCCTTGCGGTCGAGGATGGTCACCCGCCCGCCTCGGGCGAGCACCTGCACGGCGATCAGCTCGGCCAGCACTGACTTTCCAGCGCCCGAGCCGGCGCTGACCGCGATGTGCGGCGAGTCTTCCCGTAGCGAGATGACGACCGGCACGTCACCGGCGCCCTGCCCGATGTAGAACTCCCAGTCGGGCAGCTTCGGGAAGTGCGCGAGCACCTGGTCGTGGCCGACCTTCGCCGGTGGCCGCTTCCGCACCGTCCAGCGGGCACGCACTCGAGGCCCGATCTGGTGCCACGACTCGACGAGATCGGAGACGGGGATCTTGCTGCCGATGATGGATGACACGAGCTGCCTCTGCTCTCTGGTCAGGTACGGGGTGTCGATCAGGACTTCGATGCGCGGGCCGAGTTCCTCCCCGGGCCGGCGGAACACCTCCAGCCGCGACGTGACCGGCCGCGCGCGCCGCTGGGCGGCCCACGCTGCCCGCTGGACGCGCTCGGGCAGCCACCGGAGTACCGGCTCGATCCGCTCGCCGTAGAACAGCCTGGCGGCTTCCTCGGCCGGTGAGAGCGGCTTGGCGAGCCTCGGGGTGAGGTTCCCCAGCGACGGGTCGACGTGCAGCTGCACGCCGGTCTGCAACCCGAGCGGCGGGATGATCGCGGCGAGGGTCGGCGCGATGTACTCGCGGTGGAACCGGCGCCGCACCAGTCGTTGCCGGCCGCGCCACGCCGCCGCGACGGCGAGGGCGGAAGCCGCGGTGAGGGTCTGCTCGGGCATGACCACGGCCACGCCGGCAGCGGTGGGCATCCCGAGGCGGACGGCTTGACGCTGCCACCCAGCGAGGCGGCCGGCGCCACGGGTGCGCCACGGGTAGCCGTCGCGCCCGGACAGCGGCCTGCCGGCCAGGTAGCGGTACGTCAGGCGCAGTGCGATCCGCCGACGGTGGAGACGGCGGACCAGACGCTCCAGGTCATCTGCCATGCTGATCTTTCCTCCTTCGTGGGGGAAGCGAGGCCCGGCCGGGCGGTGGAATGCGTTGGCCGGGCCTCGCGCTGGTGGTGGGTCAGTAGGGGAGGCGGCAGGTGCCCTTGCAGGTACGGCAGGTGTCGTAGAACTGGCCGCCGTTGCACGAGCAGTTCCGGGCGGTGTGCTTCGGGTCGTTCCAGCGGGGGCAGTTCCGCTTGGTGGTGCCGGTGGCGTTGCAGGTGGGGCAGCCGCGCTCCTGGTACTCCCAGGTCTGCTTCTTCGGCATGGCTCAGTTCTCCTTGTCCGTGGTGCTGGGCTTGAGGTAGGCGATCAGGCAGGTCACCGCGCCGCAGACGCACGCGACCCGGGACAGGCCGTCGACCACCAGGGCCAGGCCGGCGCACACGATCGCCATGACCAGGAACAGGCCCGGTCCCCGCTTCATGCGGACACCTCCACCGGCGTGCCGTTGATGGGCGTTGCCGCAGCTACCGGCGTGGTCGGTGACGGCAGATGACGGCGCGCGGTGGATTCACTCACGCCCGCTTTCGCAGCGATCTGGGCGAGGGTGCCGGCGGGCAGTTTGGCGGCAGCGCGGGCCACCTTCTCGGCGCTGGTGGTGCTGCGCGGCCGGGGCCGGCTGGTGCGCGGCTTGGCGGCAGTTAAGGCCGGCGGTGGCGTCACAGGGCCGATCGGCTCGGCGTAGTCCCGCGGGTCAACGGGCGGCGTCTCCGGCTGGTCGACCAGCCCGGCCAGCGGCGTCACAACGGGCAGCGGCTTCCCGGTCCGGGCCAGCACCTCGACGGCCAGGAGGAAGCTCACCGCGGGCACGGCGGCGACCAGGCGGGCGGTGACGTTCGGGTTGGCGCTGGCCACGTTCGCCGCCAGGGTGGCCAGGATGCCGAACACCAGGGCGACCCGGGCGGACAGTCGCGGTCGGCGCTGGTGCCGCTTGTCGTCGAGCATGGCGAGGGTGGCGACCAGGATCAGCCCGTCGATGGCCAGCGGCAGCACCGCCGCGACGCTGACGTGCTCGCCAGCGGTGCTGGCGACGTCGTAGATGTGCTGGTAGGACGCGAAGCCGGCCACCGCCGCCACAAGGGCGGCAGCGGCACGGCTCGTGACGGTGGAGAGGTTCACCGGGAAAGCTCCTTCTGGCGACGGGCCGCTCGGGCGGCAGTCTCGGCGTTGGCGACCTGGACCTCGCCGAGCACCGACGCGCGGTACGCGCCGTCGGTGTCGCGGTGCACCAGGTGCCGGGCGATCAGGAAGACGGTGGTGGGCACGGCCAGCCCACCGGGCACGATCAGCAGTAGCCACCTCATCGGGCGGCCCGAGCGATGCGGGCGGCGGACAGCAGCGCGTGCGCCAGCTGCTCGACCTCGGCCGGCGTGCCGGACCAGCCCTGAACGCCGTCGCCGCCCGCGTAGTGGCCGGTGTCGCCCTCGACGAGCGTGAGGACAACCCGGGTCGGGGTGGTGACCTCGCCGCGCTCGCTGGTCGACTCCACCAGCACCCGGGCAGTGGCCGCTCCAGTCGTCGAGGACGGCTCGTCGGCGGTCAGGTCCGCGATCACAACCTCGTGGCACAGCCCGATCGAGAAGCCGTCAACCTCCGTCACCTGCCCCCGGTGGTCTTCGGTGCAGTACGGCGGGCAGGCCGGCGGACGGGCGGCCAGGGCCCGCTGGAGGCCGTCGGCGTAGCCCTCGGCGTACCGGCTGTCCCCGACGCGGATCGCGTCGGCCAGCTCCCGCACAGCGGCGGGGTTGGCGTCGATCGCGGCCCGGATCAGCTCCAGGTCGCCGGCCTCGACGCGGCCGGCGTATGCCGCGTTCATCGGGAAGCCGTCGGTCGCCGGCCGCTGGATCGCGGTCAGGTTGGTGGTGTCGGCGTCGATGAGCCGGTTCTCCGACGGAACGGACGCGGATGCAAGAATCTTCACTGGGTCGCCTCCCGGGGCGATCAAGGGCCGGGATCACAGGAGTTGGCGCTCCTGCCCGGCCCGTCTTGTGTTGTGCGTTGAACACACAATAACTGTGTGGAGCACCCGGCACAACCACTCACAGCAATCTGGGGCACATTCGGGGCGCACAACAACACGGAGCACCCCGTAGTAACACGGGGTGCTCCGTAGTGTTTTGCCTGCTCAGAGGCGCTATGTGGGTTGTTCTCGCAGGTCGTCAGACCCGTTCGCTCAGTCCAGGGTGAAGTAGTCGGGACCGGAGTAGGTGCCGGTCGTCAGCTTGGTGCGCTGCATCAGCAGGTCGTTGAGCAGGCTGGACGCGCCGAAGCGGAACCAGTCCGGGTCGAGCCAGTCCGCGCCGACGGTTTCGTTGACCATCACCAGGTACTTGACCGCGTCCTTGGTGGTCTTGATGCCGCCGGCCGGCTTCACGCCGACCTGCCGCCCGGTGGCCTCGCGGAAGTCGCGGACCGCCTCCAGCATCACCAGGGTCACCGGCAGCGTGGCCGCCACCGGGACCTTGCCGGTGGAGGTCTTGATGAAGTCGCCGCCGGCCAGCATGGCCAGCCACGAGGCCCGGCGCACGTTGTCGTAGGTGGCCAGTTCGCCGGTCTCCAGGATGACCTTGAGATGGGCGTCCCCGCTGGCCTCCTTGGTGGCCACGATCTCGTCGTAGACCTCCTTGTACCGACCGGCCAGGAACGCACCCCGGTTGATCACCATGTCGATCTCGTCGGCGCCGGCGGCGACGGCGGCCCGGGTGTCGGCGAGCTTGATCTCCAGCGGTGCCTGACCCGACGGGAACGCCGTCGCCACACTCGCGAGGTGGACACCGTTTCCGCGCAGCACCTCGGCGACGTACGGGACCATCGCCGGGTAGACGCAGACCGCGCCGACGTGCGGGCAGGACGGGTCGGCCGGATCCGGGCGCAGCGCCTTCGCGGCCAGCGCGCGCACCTTGCCGGGGGTGTCCGCGCCCTCCAGGGTGGTCAGGTCGACCATTCGGATCGCCAGGTCGATCGCCTGCGCCTTGGCGGTGGTCTTGATGGAGCGGGTGCCGAGCTGTGCCGCCCGCTGCTCCGCGCCGACCTGGTCCACGCCGGGCAGGCCGTGCAGGAAGGTCCGCAGAGCGGTCTCGGATCGTCCCAGCTCGGAGAGCTCCGACCGGGCCGACGTCGTTGTCGCCGTCATGCCCCGAAGTCTACGCACCGGCGCGCCGAGTGATCTTGCTCCGATCGCCCGGTCGGCCGCGCCGACGTGAGCGGCGTCGCTGCTCGGAGCGCAGCCACACCGAAGCGCCGAACGGACCGGTAGGTTGAGCGATCGTGGATGTACACGTCATTGACCACCCGCTGGCCCAGGCCCGGCTGACCGCCATGCGGGACGCGCGCACCGATTCCTCGACGTTCCGGGCGGCGCTGCACGAACTGACCACCATGCTGGTGTACGAGGCGGCGCGCTCCTTCCCCGTCGAGCGGTACCCGGTGCAGACGCCGGTCACCGGCACCGAGGGCACCCGGCTGGCCAACCCGCCGCTGCTGGTCCCGGTGCTGCGAGCCGGGCTGGGCATGGCCGACGCCGCGCTCGGCCTGCTGCCGGAGTCCTCGATGGGCTTCGTCGGCCTGGCCCGCGACGAGGAGACGTACGAGCCGCGCGCGTACATGGAGTCGCTGCCCCGGGATCTCGCCGGCCTGCCGGTGCTGGTGCTCGACCCGATGCTCGCCACCGGTGGGTCGCTGGAGCACTCCTGCCGGCTGCTGGCCGACCGGGGTTGCACCGACATCACCGTGCTCTGCGTTCTCGCCGCGCCGGTCGGCATCGAGCGGCTGGAACGCTCCGGCCTGCCGTTGCGCCTGGTCACGGCCTCGATCGACGAGGGTCTCAACGACCGGATGTTCATCGTCCCCGGGCTCGGTGACGCCGGCGACCGCCAGTTCGGCGGCATGCCCCGCTTCTGATCCTCCACCGGTCGGTGCCGGGTAACGGCGGTCGCGCGCGGTGGCGCGCGGACCCGCTACCGTTTCCGGCCATGACTGGTGTTGCGCTCGCCGAGGAACTGCTGCTCCTCGCCTACGACGACCAGACCGGCAAGGCGACCATGCCGCGGATCAGCCTGGATCTGGGTATGGCCGCCGCGGTGCTGGTCGAGCTGGCCCTGGCCAACCGGATCGCGTACGACGACGGGTCTCTGACCGTGGTCGACCCGACGCCCACCGGCGAGCCGGTCGCCGACGAGGTGTTGGGTCGGATCGCGGCCGACACGCCGCACACGCCGGCCTCCTGGGTGCAGCGCCTGCGGCACGGCCTGCGCGACCGGATCCTCGGTGACCTGTGCGCCCAGGGCGTGGTCCGGGACGTCGACGAGACCGAGCTGGGCTTCATCCACGTGCACCGCTACCCGGTGCTGGACAGATCCGTCGAGGCGGACACCCGCCAACGGCTGGCCGAGGCGCTGACCGGCGCGGCGGCCCCGGACGAGCGGACCGCCGCGCTGGCCACCCTGGTCGTGGTGCTGCGGATGGAGACCGCGCTGGGGGTGAGCGGCGAGACCGCCGCCGACGCCCGCCGGCGGCTGGAGGAGATCGCCACCGGCGCCGGCTTCTCCGGCCAGGTGAGCGCCGACGACTCGGTGGTCCGCCCCTCGGTGGGACTGGTCGTCGCCGCCCTGGGCCGCGCCGTCGACCAGGCCCTCGGGCCCCGCCGCTGACCGTGTCGCGGCCCTCGGGCTACAACCCGAGGGCGGCGGCGATCTCGGTGCGCAGCCGCGCGATCGCCGCGCCGGCCCGGGCGCGTGCGGCGGCGACATCGCCGTCGGGCACCGGCTCCACCACCTCCAGGTACGCCTTGAGCTTCGGCTCGGTCCCGGAGGGACGGATCACCACCCGGGCCGCCCCGGTGCGCAGGATCACCACGTCCGCCTCGGGAAGCAGGTCCTTGGCGCTGTCCACCGGCTGGCCCAGCAGGGTCGTCGGGGTGGCCGCCCGGATCCGGGCCATCGCGTCGGCGATCAGCCGCAGGTCGTCCACCCGGACGGAAAGCTGGTCGGTGTGGTGCACCCCGAACTCCGCGGCGAGCTCGTCCAGCCGGTCGGTCAGCGTACGACCCTGCGCCTTGAGGCCGGCGGCAAGCTCGGCCACGGTCAGCGCCGCCGTGATGCCGTCCTTGTCGCGCACGTGCTGCGGGGCGACGCAGTAGCCGAGCGCCTCCTCGTAGCCGAAGACCAGTGGCGCGCTCCCGCCGCCGGCCCGGACGATCCACT
The DNA here is from genome assembly GCF_016802865.1 of Micromonospora parastrephiae. Classification (GTDB taxonomy): domain Bacteria; phylum Actinomycetota; class Actinomycetes; order Mycobacteriales; family Micromonosporaceae; genus Micromonospora; species Micromonospora parastrephiae. The sequence continues at coordinate 21,679 of NZ_JAEVHM010000056.1, forward strand.
TGAAGCCGGTGAGCGTCTCGTCGTACGGCAGGCCCCGAGCCGCGCACATCGCCCGCAGCAGTGACGACGAGACGATGGTCGTGGCGTAGAGCCCGGTCACCCCTCGCCGCATCAGGTGGTCGGCGAGCAGCACGCCCACCTCGTCGCCGCGCAGCATCCGCCAGCCGCCGCGGTCCTCCCGCACCACCACGGCGCAGCGGTCCGCGTCCGGGTCGTTGGCAATGGCGAGATCCGCGCCGGTCGAGTCGGCGAGGGCGATCAGCCGGTCCACCGCCCCCGGCTCCTCCGGGTTGGGAAACGACACGGTGGGAAACGCCGGGTCCGGCTCGGCCTGGTCGGGCACCACGCCCGGCACCGGGAAACCGGCGCGGGCGAAGGCGGCGGTGAGCACCGCCGCGCCCACCCCGTGCAGCGGGGTGTACGCCACCGTGAGGTCCCGCGACCCGTCCGGATCGATCACCGCGGTCGCCCGCCCGACGTACGAGGCGACCAGGTCGTCGCCGAGCACCTGACCGGGCGCGCCCAGCGGCACCTCGGTCAGCGGGCCGACCGCCCGGATGGCGGCCTCGATACCGGCGTCGGCGGGCGGCACGATCTGCGCGCCCGCGCCCAGCTCACCGCCCAGCTCGGCACCGAGGTAGACCTTGTAGCCGTTGTCCTGCGGGGGGTTGTGGCTGGCCGTCACCATGACGCCGGCGACCCCGCCGAGTTGGCGCACCGCGTACGCCAGGACCGGGGTGGGCAGCGGGCGGGCAGCAGCAGCGCCGGACGGCCGACCCCGGTGGCGACCTGGGCGGTGCGCTCGGCGAACTGCCGGGAGCCGTGCCGGGCGTCGTACCCGATCACCAGGGGGCCGGTGCCGCCCTGGGCGGCGAGCCAGTCGACCAGGCCGGCGGCGGCCCGGGTGACCACGGCCAGGTTCATCCCGTTCGGGCCGGCGCGCAGCGGGCCGCGCAGACCGGCGGTGCCGAAGGTCAGTGGCCCGGCGAACCGGTCGGCCAGGTCGGGGGCGCTCGACGGCAGCGCGTCGAGCACCGCCGTCAGCTCGTTCCGGCTGGCCGGGTCGGGGTCGTCGGCCAGCCAGCGCCGGGCTTGCTCGCGAATGTCGTCGATGTCAGTGGTGTCCGCCGCCATGCCCCTTGATAGCACGGCGGCGATCACCGCTGTCGGTTCCCTCCGGCTCAGCCGTCCCCGGTGAGCTGGAACGTCCGCACCATCTCGTCGAAGATCGGCTTGCTCTCGGCGAACTTGGTGTCGGTGCAGGTGAGGTAGAACGAGTAGGCCTTGCCGTTCTGCGCCACGCCCCGCCAGACACCGTGCCGCATGGCGTCGCCCTCGCCACAGGTGTACTCGAATTCGGCGGCCGGTTTGCTGGCCAGCTCGGTCTCGGTGGCGCTGACCTGGGCGTACGGCTTGACGCAGGAGGTGCTCCTGGTCTTGAGACCGTTCTCGGCCGTCTCCGCCCACCGGGTGGAGCTGCTGGACCACTTCTCGGTGATGATGCGGACCTTGCGGCCGCTGTCCTCCGGGTCGATGTAGTCGGTGTAGGAGCCGCCGGTGGCCTTCTTCCAGCCCTTCGGCACCATGACCTGGATGCCGCGTGCCGCGTGCTCCTGCATTTCGACGGCAGGGCCCGCGGCGGCGGACGGAGTGGGCTGCGCCTGCGGGGTGCTCGGGGCCGGGTCGTCACCGCTGGAGAGCGCCACCACCGTGAGCAGGAGCACCACGGCCAGTCCGCCGGCCGCGGCGAGCTGCACCTTGCGCGGCCAGCCCTTGACCGTGCTGACGAGTTGGCCTCCGGTGGCGCGGACCTTGCCCAGCGCGCCGCCGCCCGACGCGGCGGGCGTGGCCCAGGGCTGGCCGGTGCCCGGGACCGACCACTGGTTGCCGCCGCCGTAGGTGCCACCGACGCGCTGGGTGGCATCCGGCGCGCCGCCGCCGTACCCGACCCGCTGGGTGGCGTCGGACGGGTTGCCGTAGCTGACCCGTTGGGTGGCGTCCGGATGGCCGCCGCCGTCCACCCGTTGGGTGGCGTCCGGATGGCCGCCGGCGTTCACCCGTTGGGTGGCGTCCGGATGGCCGCCGGCGTTCACCCGTTGGGTGGCGTCCGCGTTGCCGCCGTAGGTGCGCCCGGCGGCGGGTCGCCCGGGAGCGGGCATCGCGCCGGTCGGCGTGTGCAGTGGGCCGGCCAGCGCGTCGGCGCTGGTGTCGTCGAGCCCGGTGGCGCCGGCGGAGGTGGTCTGCTGCGGGCGTTCGCCCCGACGCAGCGCCGCCAGCCGGTCGGTGAGGGACTCGCCCGGGGCCAGCATCGCACGGCCGCCGATCTGGTTGTCCGGCTTCGGCTCCGGCTGTGCCGGCTTGTGGACCGGCGCGGGACGCTGCTGCACCGGCACCACGGCGTACGGGTCGGTGACCGAGTGCACGGCGGTGGCGGTGCTGCCCAGCGGGCCGGCGAGCAGTTCGCGCAGCATGGCCCGGGAGGTGTGCACGTCCAGCCGGCGGGCCGGGTCCTTCTCCAGCAGGCCCATCAGCACCCGGGTCAGGGGGCCACTGCGCTGCGGCGGGGCGGGCGGGTCCTCGACCACGGCGTGCATGGTCTCGATCGGGTCGCCCTTGTCGAACGGCGGTCGCCCCTCGACCGCCGTGTAGAGCGTCACACCGAGCGAGAAGAGGTCGCTCGGTGGGCCGAACTCCTGGCCCATGGCCCGCTCGGGGGAGATGAAGTGCGGTGAGCCCAGCACCATGCCGGGGGTGGTGAGCTGCACGTCGGTGGGCATCCGGGCGACGCCGAAGTCGGTCAGCACGCAGCGCCCGTCGGTGCAGATCAGCACGTTGGCCGGCTTGACGTCGCGGTGCAGCACGCCGATCGCGTGCGCGACCTCCAGCGCGCCGAGCAGCGCGATGCCGATCTTGGCGACGGCGCGGGGTGCGACCGGCCCGTCCTCGATCACCATGTCGGCGAGGCTGCGGGCGTCCAGCAGCTCCATCACGATCCACGGCCGACCGGCCTCGGTGACCACGTCGTACACCTGCACCACCGCCGGGTGCTGGATGGCGGCGGCGGCGCGGGCCTCGCGCAGGGTGCGTTCGTACATGGCGTCGCGGTCGCTGGGGGCCAACCCCGGCGGCAGGACGACCTCCTTCACCGCCACGTCGCGGCGCAGCAACGTGTCTGTGGCGCGCCACACCGTACCCATGCCGCCGTTGCCCACCGAGGACCGCAGCGAGTACCGGCCACCGATGGTGGTGCCGGGTGCTGCGCGGCCGTTGGCGGGACTGACCGGTCCGCCGCTCCACGTCGGGATCTGAGTCACAGAAAAGCCACCGGGGGAAATCGAGGGGGCTGGGACACAACCCCCCTATCTTGCTGGTTCCGACGCCCGATGCGAAAGCCGACGCGACGGACGTTTATCGAAGTCGACAGAACGTGCCCTGGCGTTCACCTCCTGTCGACCGGTCGGGACGCACTGTGCGGTATCCCTCACCCGACGACATGCCCCGGCGTCCTACCATCCGGGGATGAGCGAACGGCGGTCAAGCGAGTCCGGTTTCCCGATCAAGGGCGTCTACACGGGCGCCGACCTTCCGGAGGACCTGGACTCCCGGCTGGGCGGCCCCGGCGAGTTTCCGTACACCCGGGGCGTCTACCCCACCATGTACACCTCCCGTCCGTGGACCATGCGCCAGTACGCCGGCTTCGGCACCGCCACCGAGTCCAACGAGCGGTACCACCAACTGTTGCGGGCCGGCACGATGGGCCTCTCGGTCGCCTTCGACCTGCCGACGCAGATGGGCTACGACTCGGACGAACCGATCGCGCACGGCGAGGTCGGCAAGGTGGGCGTGGCCATCGACTCCATTGAGGACATGCGGCTGCTCTTCGCCGACATCCCGCTGGACAAGGTGTCCACCTCGATGACCATCAACGCGCCCGGCTCGGTGCTGCTGCTGCTCTACCAGCTCGTCGCCGAGGAGAACGGGGTGCCCGGCTCGGCGCTCAACGGGACCATCCAGAACGACATCCTCAAGGAGTACATCGCCCGGGGGACGTACATCTTCCCGCCGAAGCCGTCGCTGCGCCTGGTGGCCGACACGTTCGCGTACTGCCGCAAGGAGGTGCCGAAGTGGAACACCATCTCCATCTCCGGCTACCACATGGCCGAGGCCGGCGCGACGCCCGCGCAGGAGATCGCGTTCACCCTGGCCAACGGCGTGGAGTACGTGCGCGCGGCGCTGGCCGCCGGGCTCGCCGTGGACGACTTCGCGCCCCGGCTGTCGTTCTTCTTCGTGGCCCGTACCACGCTGCTGGAGGAGGTGGCGAAGTTCCGCGCCGCCCGACGGATCTGGGCCCGGCTGATGCGTGACGACTTCGGCGCCAAGGATCCGAAGTCGTTGATGTTGCGTTTCCACACCCAGACCGCCGGCGTGCAGCTCACCGCGCAGCAGCCCGAGGTCAACCTGGTCCGGGTGGCGGTGCAGGGACTGGGCGCCGTGCTCGGCGGCACCCAGTCGCTGCACACCAACAGCTTCGACGAGGCGATCGCGCTGCCCACCGAGAAGGCCGCCCGGCTCGCGCTGCGTACCCAGCAGGTGCTGGCGTACGAGACGGACCTGACCGCCACCGTCGACCCGTTCGCCGGCTCCTACGTGGTGGAGGCGATGACCGCCGAGATCGAGGCCGCCGCCGTCGAGCTGATGGAACGCGTGGCGGACCACGGCTCCGCGGTGGACGCGATCGAGGCCGGGTTCCAGAAGCGGGAGATCGAGCAGTCCGCGTACCGGATCGCCCAGGAAATCGACTCGGGTGAGCGGGTGGTGGTGGGGCTCAACCGGTTCACGGTGGACGAGGAGGAGCCGTACGAGCCGCTGCGGGTCGATCCGACGATCGAGGCGGCGCAGGCCGAGCGGCTGGCGCGGCTGCGCGCCGAGCGGGACGCTGACGCGGTGGCGCGGGCGCTCGTCGACCTGCGCGCTGCCGCCGACGGTACGGAGAACGTGCTGTACCCGATGAAGGAGGCGCTGCGGGCCCGGGCCACGGTGGGTGAGGTCTGCGGAACGCTGCGCGAGGCGTGGGGGCTGTACCGGCCCACCGATCGCTTCTGACCGCTCTTTCGCCGTTATCCCAGGTCAGAGTGGGTTTGCGGCCTTCGGCGGAGCTACCGTGGGAGGTGGAGCCCGGTGGGCGACGCGGCCCTTCCGCGGTGTCTGCGGTGTGCCCACCGAGGTTTACGGGTATCCCGACCGGGTCGTCGGGACGCACACCCTGTGCGGTGATGGCGGGCGAGCGCGTGTGAGCGTCTTTCCGGCTCGTTGCGGAGCGTGGTCGGCTAATTGTCGGAGTGTCAGTTAACCACCCCGACTAATGCGACAATTCGCAACAGGGGCCGACGGTCGACACCGAGATTCAGGACCGCCGGTTCGGTTACGCGTTGTAGGAGGTGAGGGGCAGATGACGGCCTTCGACCGTGATCTACCTGCTGTCTCGCACCCTTCCGAGCGTTCTCAGCAGGCCATACGTGACGCTGCGCGGTCCGATCATTACCGGAACGAGGTTGCGCAGCGTCACCGCCGGAGGTCTAGGCTGTCTGCTGTCCCCGATGATCCATCCATCTCTAGTGATCGAGAATTCGACGTGACGAGTGCGTTGACGCTGCCCACCGGCAGCCAGCTGGCGTCGTCCTGGCCGGAGCCGCCGCCCGGGTCCCAGCCCCTGCCCCGCGAACTGGACCACCTCCTCGCGCTCCGGGTACCCGGGCTGATTGCCACGCGCCGTCACCTCCACTCGCACCCCGAGCTGTCCGGCACGGAGTTCGAAACGGCCGCACTGATCGCGCGGGAGCTGTCCCTGGCCGGATTGCAACCACGGCTGCTGCCCAAGGGCAACGGCGTGATCTGCGACGTCAACGGCCGCCCCGACGGCCCGGTCGTCGCACTGCGCGCCGACATCGACGCGCTGCCGCTCGACGACCCCAAGGACGTGCCCTACCGGTCCACCGTCGAGGGCGTCTGCCACGCCTGCGGGCACGACGTGCACACCTCGATCCTGCTCGGCGTCGGCATGCTGCTGGCGCAACTCGCCGACCTCGGTGAGCTGGACGGCCGCGTCCGGCTGATCTTCCAGCCGGCCGAGGAGATCCTGCCCTGCGGTTCGCTGGAGGTCATCGAGGCCGGCGGCCTGGACGACGTGGTGCAGATCTTCGCCCTGCACTGCGACCCGAACCTGCCGGTGGGTCAGGTCGGCCTGCGGGTCGGCCCGATCACCGCGGCCGCCGACAACGTCACCGTCCGGCTCTCCGGCCCCGGTGGGCACACCGCCCGCCCGCACCTGACCGTCGACCTGGTCGACGCGCTCGGTCGGCTGATCACCGAGGTGCCCGCGCTGGTCAGTCGCCGGGTGCCGGCCAACAGCGGCCTGCTGCTGGTCTTCGGCCACGCCTCGGCCGGCACCCGCTACAACGTCATCCCGTCCGAGGCCAGCGCCTCCGGCACACTGCGGGTGATGGACCGCGACACCTGGGAGCAGGCTCCCAAGATCGTCGCTCAGGTCGTCCGGGACGTGATCGCCCCGACCGGCGCCACGGTCGACCTGGAGTACCTGCGCGGGCGGCCGCCGGTGTGCAACGACTCCCGGGCCATCCAGGTGCTGACCGCCGCCACCGCCGCCGCCCTCGGCCCGGAGGGGATCGCCGAGACACCCCAGAGCATGGGTGGCGAGGACTTCTCCTGGTACCTGGAGTACGTCCCCGGCGCCCTCGCCCGCCTCGGCGTGGGCCGCTCCGGCCCCAACGTCGACCTGCACCGCGCGTCCTTCGACGTGGACGAGCGGGCCATCCCGGCCGGCGTACGCGTCATGGTGCAGACCGCGCTGCGGGCACTGGCGGCGGTGCGCTGACCGGGGCGACCAGGGCCGGGGACTTCCGCCGCCGGCGCAGCACCACCAGCAGCACGCCCAGCGGTACGCCGAGCGCCACCAGCCACGGCAGCAACGCGCCCAGCACCGTGAGCAGGACGGTCAACGAGACCACGAACGCCTTCCAGCCGCCCTTGAGCCCGACCAGGAAGCCGGTCTCGGCCTCCTCCTCGGCGGACTTCGCGGCCGGCCCGGCCAGCGACACGGTGATCGTCGAGAGGGCGGTCAGGTCGGCCAGGCGTCGCTTCTTGGCTTCCAGAGAGGCCAGGTCGGCCTCCCGGCGGCCCAACTCGTTCTCCAACGACACCAGGTCGGTGATCGTGGTGGCGCGGGCCAGCAAGCGGCGGGCGCTGTCCACCCGGGCACGCTGACTGGTGATCCGGGCGTCCAGGTCGACGGTCTCCTCGGTGACGTCCTGGGTGTTGATCTCCCGGCTCCGCGGCCGACCGAGCTTCGCGATCTGCTCCACCACACCGGTGAACGTCGCCGCCGGCACGCGCAGCTGCAACTCGACCACCGCGTCGGCGTCGGCGCTGCGCCGCTGGTCGCCGCCGACGAAGCCACCGGCCCGGGTGGCCACGGCGGCGGCCTCGCGGGCGGCCGCGTCCACATCGTCCACCTGCACCCGCATCGTTCCGGTGTAGATGATCGCCCGTTGGTCGACCCGCAGGTCCGGTGCGCCGGCCCCGGCCGCCTCCGGCGCGCCCGCGGCGGCGTCCTTGGCCGCCTCGCCGCCGTTGACCGCCGGCGCCTCGGCCGCCGAGCCCGCGGTGTCCCGCGTACCGCTGTCGCCGGCACCGCATCCCGTCACCGCCAGCGCCGCCGCCAGTGTCGTCGCAGCCAGCAGCGCACCGCGGCGTCGTCCCGCCCGTCCGTCCATCCCCGCTCCCATCGTTGTCAGCCGGTGTGGCGATACCTCGGACGCGGCGCGCGCAGCGGCTGGTTCCGGCAGACTGCGCTGAGGACGTCACGATTCGATAATCGAGGAGTCACGATGCGGCTCACCAAGTACGCCCACTCCTGCCTCCGGGTGGAACACGACGGGGGAGTGCTCGTCGTCGACCCTGGCGTGTTCGGCGATCCCGCGGCGTTGGACGGTGCGGACGCGGTGCTGATCACCCACGAACATCCCGACCACCTCGACCTGGCGGCGGTGCGCCTGGAACTCGACCGGCGGCCGTTCCCGATCCACGGGCCCGCCTCGCTCGCCGGCACCCTCGGCGACGCCGCCGAGGCGCTGCGCCCGGTCTCGGCCGGCGAGTCGTTCACCGCCGCCGGCGTCGCCATCCGCGCGTACGGCGGGCGGCACGCGGTGATCCACCCGGACATCCCGGTGGTCGACAACCTCGGTTACCTGATCAACGACGTGGTCTACCACCCGGGTGACGCCCTGGTGGTGCCGGACGAGACGCCGGTCGACACGCTCTTCGCGCCGATTCACGCCCCCTGGTCGAAGTTCTCCGAGGTGGTCGACTTCATCCGGGCGGTCGCACCCCGCCGCGCGTACGCGTTGCACGACGCGCTGCTCAACGACAACGGGCTGGGCGTGCTCGACCGGCAGTACGCGGCGCTGTCCGGCACCGAGTACCAGCGCCTGGAGCCCGGTAGCCGGGTGGACGTCTGAGCGATGCCCAGCCCCTCCCCGGAGCTGGTGCAACAGCTCTACCGCATCCCGCCGGACCGGTTCGTGGCCGCCCGGGACGCGGCCGTGGCCGAGGCCCGACGCGCCGGCGACCCGGCGACCGCCCGCGAACTGGCCCGGCTGCGTCGCCCCACGGTGGCCGCCTGGCTGGTGAACCTCCTCGCCATCCACCGTCCCGAGCTGGTCGCCGACCTGGTGCAGCTCGCCGACGCGCTGCGGACCGCCCAGCGGGAACTGCGCGGGCCCCGGCTGCGGGAACTGTCCGCCCAGCGCCGGGCCGTGGTGGGCGCCCTCGTCGCCGAGGTCCGCAAGCTCGCCGCGGCGGAGCCCGACGCGCCGCCGGCCGGCAAACTTCCGCTGGCCGAGGTGGAGGCCACGCTCAACGCTGCGCTCTCCGACGCCGAGGTCGCCGAGCAGGTCCGGGCCGGACGCCTGCTCCGCTCGGCCAGCTACGCCGGCTTCGGTGAGGTGCCCCGACCCCAGCTGCGGCTGGTCACCGGCACCGACGAGGAGCCGGAACGGCCGACCCGCCGACCCGGGGCCCAGCGCGCACGCCCCGAGGCGGCCCCCCGAC
>NZ_JAEVHM010000057.1 GCF_016802865.1 Micromonospora parastrephiae
GCGCGGGGCGGGTGGGCCCTGCGCAGCCCACCCGCCGTGCGGTCCTCAGCAGTTGCGCAGTTCGGGGGACTGGTTGAGCAGTTGACCCCGGGTCGACACGAAGCGGCGGTAGCGCTCCCCGTCGACGGCCGACAGCCGGAACGCGGCGACCCGGTGGCAGTTCTGGAAGGCCAGACGTACGCCGAAGTGCCGTTCCAGGCCGGCGCGGATGGCGTCGCTGGCCAGCGCCCGCAGCAACTGGCCCCGGTCGGCGTCGGTGGGCGGCGGGACGACGTTGTCGGCCACGTCGGCGTCGCCGGACTCCAGGTCGGCCACGACCCGGCTGACGGTGGCCCAGGCGTACGGCAGGGAGTCGCGGACGCAGGCGATGAACGCGTCGTCGTCGACGGGGCCGCGCTCGGCGGCGTCGAGCAGGGCGGGCGGGACGGTGAGTGACATGGTTCTCCTCCGCTTCCAGCTAACGATTACCGTTTTCATTAACGGCGTCGGAGTGAGCACACCACGTCGTTTGGACGACGTCAACGATGACCCGGCGCGTCGCGCCCCGGCCCGCGTGAACCAGGAGAGATCAGGGGCGGCGGGGGTGGCCCTTGAGGTGTCGGCCCAGTTCACGGGCGATTTCGCGGTTGGCGTCCCGCTCGGCCAGCGTCTGCCGCTTGTCGTAGGAGCGCTTGCCCTTGGCCAGCGCCAGCTCGACCTTGGCCCAGCCGTTGTCGAAGTACATCGACAGCGGAACCAGGGTCACCCCGCCCTCGCGGACCTTGTCCAGGATCCGGTCGATCTCCGAGCGGTGCAGCAGCAGCTTGCGGTTGCGCCGGGGAGCGTGGTTCGTCCACGTGCCGTAGGCGTACTCGGCGATGTGCAGGCCGTACAGCATGATCTCGCCGTCGCGCTCGTGCGCGAACGCGTCCACCAGCGAAGCCCGCCCCTCGCGCAGCGACTTCACCTCGGTGCCGACCAGCACGATGCCCGCCTCGTAGGTGCGCAGCACCGTGTACTCGTGCCGGGCCTTCTTGTTCGAGGCGATCAACCGACGTTCGGGCTGCTTGGACGGGCTCACCCGGCGACGATAACCGGCCCGGCCTCAACCGGTCACCCGGCGGTGGCGCGCAGCCGCGCCATCAGCTCCCGTACGGCCTGGCCGAACGCCTCCTGCGACTCGCACGGCCAGTGCCCCAGGATCGGCGGTGGCACGCTGTCGCTGGGTGGCGCCACCACGCCCTCCGGATCGGTCAACCGGCGGTCGACAGTCGCCGCCGGCCCGGTCAGCCTCTCGACATCGCCGGGCCGGTGCGACGCAAAGATCCAGCCGCCGATCGGGTCGGTGTCACGCCACAGGTTGACCCACCGCCAGCCGACCCGCTCACCGATCTCCCGCAGCGCCGCGTCGTCGGCGTACGCGGGGAACAGCCGCGAGTACAGCCGACCCAGGGGAGAGCCGTAGGTCAGCAGCGCGACCCGGTCGGTGATCCGGGGCGGCAGTTGCAGCACCGTCGCGGCGAGCAGCACCGAACCGTGACTGTGCCCGGCGAGCAGCACCCGCTCACCCTGCTCCACCAGGTAGGAGATCCGCTTGGCCAGCTCCGGCACGGCCCGCTCGGCGTAGCAGGGCGGCGCGAAAGGGTGCGCCCCCCGGGGCCAGAACGTGCCCAGGTCCCACAGCACGCCCACGTACCGGCGGAACCCGGCCGTCCGGTACGCGAACACACCGCCGATCACCAACCCGAGAAGGATCGCGGCGATCGCGTAACTGCCCGTACCGATGAGGAAGTTGACCATGCTTTCGGGCACGCCGACGTACCGCTGGAACACCTCGCCGGGATAGTGCTGAAGCAGGCCGAACAGGCTGGTGGCCAGTCCGAACGCGGCCAGCCCGGCGTAGACGACGGTGAGCGGCTCCAGCCGTTCGGTGAACCGGGCACGGGCCACCGCCTGCTCGACCCGGCGCAGCCGGTCCGTCGACTCCGGCGGCGCGTGCGGGAAGTCGGCGGCGACGATCGCCCGCGCGACCCGCCACCGGCTGCGGCGGGTCAGTACCGTGATCACGCCGCCCACCAGCGCTGCGCTCAGCACCGCCAGGAAGAAACCGAAGATCGCCCACTTGAACGCCAGGGGCGGGGCGAATCCCAGTCGCTCCGCGGGCACACCGTCGCGATCCAACACATCCGCCATCCGGTAGACCAACTCGGCGGAGAAGGCCACCGCGAGCCCAGCCGCGATCGTGACGAAGACCGGCGCGCCCAGCGCGCGCAGCCGCGCGGGCCGCGGGCCGCCGTCACGCCGACCGCCGCCCCGCCGCGCGATCACCACCGCGGCGAGAGCGGCCACCAGCACGGTCTGGCTGACGAACAGCCAGGCGACGGTCGCGCCGTACCCGGGCAGCGCGACGCTCGGCGGCCACGGCGCCGGACTGAGGACGGTGTGCACGATCACCAGGATCGTCAGGCCGCACGCGATCGTGCGCAGCCATCGGGTGACCCCGTCCACCCAGGCCACCGGACCGGGCAGGTCGATGACCCGCACCAGGGCCAGCAGGATCAGGCAGGCGAGCAGCACCGCTCCGCAGGCCACCAGCAGCACCACCATCACCCACGAGGCGTGCTCGCGGGCCCGGGCGGCCAGCAGGCTGCCGCTCAGCGTGGCGAAAGCGGCCGCCACGTGCACCGAACGCAGGCGACCGACCAGCGGCGCGCCGTCCCACTGGCCGACCGCGCTCAAGGTGTGCACGGACTCGGCCTGCGGCGACCCGGTGCGGAACGCGTCGAACAAGTGACTGGGGCGGGCGCCCAGCCACCAGAGGAGCCCGATGGCGGCGACCGGCACCAACGCCAGCACACCCAGGCGCAGACCGATGGGGCGCCCGCCGAGCCAGGACAACCAGTTCCGCTCGGCCAGGCAGGTCGGGCTGCCCATGCACCGCCAGGCGATCAGATCCAACGCCACCCCGACGATGGAGAGCACGTAGAGCATGGTGAGGGTGAGCGCGAGCACCCGGCACAGCGCGACGATGGTGTACTTCGCGGAGAGGTTCGCCGGGCGCATCCACAGCGCCACGTTGCAGAGCATGAACGGCAGCAGGAACACCAGCGACAGCGTCCGCGCGGCCGTGCCGGACGGAAGGTCGCTCCAGCGGTACGCCTCCAGCGTCACCCCGTCCGTCCCGGTCGAGTCCGGGTAGCCCGGACGTGGCCGGTAGAACCCTCCGCTGCGGTCACCGGCGACCTGGTGCACGTACGGCCGGTTCAGCACCTGGTCCGCCCCCGCCCCGGAGACCCCGTGCACCCGCAGCTCCACGATCCCGCCCGACGTCGTCGGTCCGGTCGGCGACGCGTCCGCCATGGGCCCCCCGAGGTGTGCGCGGCAACCAGGCGGGTCGCCGGCCGCCCGCGCGGCTTTCCGGCTTACCCAGGCTGACGCTGGTCAAGCGTGCGTCACGCACCACGCGATGGTGCGGCCGGCGCGTCCCAGGTGGTTTCATGGGCGCCATGGCGAACCCGGTGATCCTGACCGTCGACGACGACCCCGTCGTGTCCCGAGCCGTGGCCCGGGACATCCGGCGCCGCTACGGCGACCGCTACCGGGTGCTGCGTGCCGCCTCCGGCCCGGAGGCGCTGGACGCGCTGCGGGAGGTGAAGCTGCGTGGCGAACAGGTGGCGCTGCTGCTGGCCGACCACCGGATGCCGGAGATGACCGGGGTCGAGTTCCTGGAGGCGGCGATGGACATCTTCCCGGCCGCCCGCCGGGTGCTGCTCACCGCGTACGCGGACACCGACGCCGCCATCGAGGCGATCAACGTGGTGGACCTGGACCACTACCTGCTCAAGCCCTGGCACCCGCCGGAGGAGAAGCTGTACCCGGTGGTGGACGGCCTGCTGGAGGCGTGGTCGGTCACCCCGGACGCGGCGAGCGCCGAGATCCGGGTCGTCGGGCACCGCTGGTCCGCGCCGTCGTTCAAGGTCCGTGACTTCCTGGCCCGCAACCTGGTGCCGTACCGGTGGCTGTTGGCCGATGACCCGGAGGGCGTCCGGCTGCTCGACGCCGCCGGCGCCACCGAGGCGGACGTGCCGCTGGTGGTGACCGCCGAGGGCAAGGCGCTGGTCGCCCCCAGCGAAGCCGAGTTGGCCGCCCTGGCCGGGTTGACGGTGGTGCCGGCGTCGGACTTCTACGACCTGGTGGTGATCGGTGGCGGTCCGGCCGGCCTGGGCTCGGCGGTCTACGGCGCCTCGGAGGGGCTGCGTACCGTGCTCGTCGAGCGGCGCGCCACCGGCGGGCAGGCGGGACAGAGCAGCCGGATCGAGAACTACCTGGGTTTCCCCGACGGAGTCTCCGGCGCGCAGCTCACCGACCGGGCCCGGCGGCAGGCGGTGAAGTTCGGCGCCGAGCTGCTCAGCGCCCGGGAGGTGGTCGGTCTCAGTGAGGCCGGCGGCGCCCGGCTGCTGCGCTTCGGCGACGGCACCGAGATCGCCGCGCACACGGTGGTGCTGGCCACCGGCGTCTCGTACCGGGTGCTCGACGCCCCCGGGCTGGCCGACTTCACCGGCCGGGGCGTGTTCTACGGCGCCGCCGCGACGGAGGCGCCGAGCTGCGTCGACCAGGACGTCTACATCGTCGGCGGGGCCAACTCGGCCGGCCAGGCCGCGGTGCACTTCTCCCGGTACGCGGCGCGGGTGCACCTGCTGATCCGGGGCGCGGATCTGACCGCTTCGATGTCGCGCTACCTGATCGACCAGCTGGAACGGATCGACCGGATCACCGTGCATCCGCACACGGCGGTGGTCGGCGCGGCGGGGGAGGGTCACCTGCAACGCCTCAGCCTGTGCGACACCCGCACCGGTCAGGCCCGCTCGGTGGACACCTCCTGGCTGTTCATCTTCATCGGGGCGGAGCCCCGCACCGACTGGCTCGACGGTGTGTTGGTCCGCGACGGGCGCGGCTTCATCGTCACCGGCCCGGACCTGCTGGCCGGCGGGCGGCGACCGCCCGGCTGGTCGCTGTCGCGCGACCCGTACCACCTGGAGACCAGCGTGCCGGGGGTGTTCGCCGCCGGTGACGTGCGGGCCGAGTCGGTCAAGCGGGTCGCCTCGGCCGTCGGCGAGGGCGCGATGGCCGTCTCGCTCGTGCACCGCTACCTGGAGGCTCAGTGAGCGCGAGGAGTGAGCCGGGTTTGCGAGCCCCGCAGTCGCGAACGAAGGGGGCACTGTGAGCGCGAGGAGTGAGCCGGGTTTGCGAGCCCCGCAGTCGCGAACGAAGGGGCGCTGTGAGCGCGAGGAGTGAGCCGGGTTTGCGAGCCCCGCAGTCGCGAACGAAGGAGGGCCAGTGAGTATCGAGTCGGAGCGGCTGACACCGGCACAGTTGCGCACCCTGTTCCTGTTCGAGGCCCTGGACGACGGGCAGCTCGACTGGCTGGCCGAGCGCGGCCGGGTCGAGCAGCGCGCCGGGGGCACCCTCGTGTACGGCGAGGGCGAGCCGGCGACCTGCTTCTTCGTGCTGCTGCGCGGTGCCGTGGCGCTGAGTCGGCAGGTGCGCGGCGACGATGTCGAGGTCTCCCGGACCGACCAGCGCGGCGTGTACGGCGGCGCCGCCCAGGCGTACCTGGGTGACCAGGTCGATCAGGTCTACCGCAACAGCCTGCGGGCGGTGACCGACGCGGATTTCTTCGTGCTGCCGGCGGAGGATTTCGCGTACGCCCTGCGGACCTGGTTCCCGATGCCCATCCATTTGCTGGAGGGGTTGTTCTTCGGTATGCGGGACTCGCAGACGATCGTCGGGGAACGGGAGCGGCTACTGGCTCTCGGTTCGCTCTCGGCGGGGCTGACCCACGAGCTGAACAACCCGGCCGCGGCGGCGGTGCGGGCCACCTCGGTGCTGCGCGACCGGGTCGCCGGGATGCGCCACAAACTCGCCATGATCGCTGACGGCCGGCTCGACGGCAGCGCCCTGCACGGCCTCGTCTCGTTGCAGGAGGAGGCGGTCGCCCGGGTCGCCACCGCGCCGAAGTTGACCCCGATGGCCACCGCCGACGCGGAGGACACGCTCACCGACTGGCTGGAGGAGCACGGCGTCGCCGGCGCCTGGGACCTGGCGCCGATCCTGGTCGGCGGTGGGCTCGACTCGGCCTGGCTGGCCCAGGTGAAGGCGGCGGTCGGTCCGGCCGACCTGGAGGCCGCGGTGCGGTGGCTCACCTACACCGTCGACACCGAGCTGCTGATGCGCGAGATCGGCGACGCGGTCACCCGGATCTCCGGGCTCGTGGGTGCCGCCAAGCAGTACTCGCAGCTGGACCGCGCGCCGCACCGGGTGGTGGACGTGCACGACCTGCTCGACGCCACCCTTGTGATGTTCAAGGGCAAGATCCCCGCCGAGGTCAAGCTGGTCCGGGAGTACGACCGGAGCCTGCCACCGGTGCCGGCGTACGCGGCCGAGTTGAACCAGGTGTGGACCAACCTGATCGACAACGCGCTGGGCGCGATGGGGGAGAAGGGCGTGTTGACCGTCCGCACCGGACGCGTCGACGACCTGTTGACGGTGGAGATAACCGACACGGGGCCGGGCATCCCGCCGGAGGTGCGTCCGCGCATCTTCGAGCCGTTCTTCACCACCAAGCCGGTCGGGTCGGGCACCGGGCTGGGGCTGGACATCTCGTACCGGATCGTGGTGCACAAGCACCACGGCGACATCCGGGTGGAGACCGAGCCCGGGCGGACGACCTTCCGGGTGCTGCTCCCGATCACCGAAGGGGCACCGGACGCGCCGCACGACGCGCCAATCACCTAAAGACAGCGGTCGGTCGCTGGCAGTAGTCTCGGGCGCGTTCGCGATCCCCGCCCCCGAGGAGGGTCCATGGAGTCGATGGCCCGCCAGCGCACCCCCGTCGAGGACGACGACAACCCGGACGATCCGCCGGCCACGATGCTGCCGGAGCTGGAGGATCGCGAGTGGCTGCACCACGCGCAGGAGTTCGCGCACACCAGCTTCTGGGCGGTGGCCCGCCGGCTGCCCCGGCTGGTCCGGGAGGCGGTCGGGCTGGCCTGGTCCACCAACCGTCGGGACACGGTCACCTCGATCGGCCTGAACATCGCGGCCGGGGTGATGACCACGTTCGGCCTGCTCGCCACGACCAGCGTGCTGCGGGAGCTGTTCGCCGCCGGTCCCACCCCGGACCGCGTCCGCTCGGCCCTGCCGGCGCTGATCGTGGCCGCGTCGGCGGTGTCGGCGCGGGGCGGCCTCACCATCGCGGCGGGCTGGGCGCAGGCCCGGCTGACCCCGCAGATCAACTACCAGGTGGAGCTGCGGCTGTTCGAGGCCACCACGGCGGTGGACCTCGCCGCGTTCGACGACGCCGGTTTCGCCGAGGAGATGGACCGCGCCCGCGACCGGGGGATGGCCGAGGCCGCGTGGATCGTCGACCACACCGTCAACCTGGTCACCGGGGTGGTCGGGATGCTCGCCACCGCCGTCGCGGTGACCGTCATCCAGCCGCTGCTGCTGCCCTGCCTGCTGCTCGCGGCGGTGCCCCAGGCCGCCACGGCGGTACGGATGGCCCGGCGGGAGTACCTGGCGATGCTGGCCCGGATCACCAGGCGCCGTCGGATGTGGATGCTGGCCCACCTGATGGCCAACCGGCGTACCGCGGCCGAGGTGCGCGCGTACCAGATGCGTGACTTCCTGCTTGCCGAGTACCGCGGGGTGATGGCCGTCGAGACCCGGGCCGAGCTGCGGCTGGTCCGTTCGCAGACCGGCACCCGGGTCGTGGGCGCGACCATGGCGGGGCTGGCCACCTTCGGGGTGTACGCCGTCCTCGGCGGGCTGCTGCTGGGCGGGATGGTCGCCCTGGCCGCCGCCGCGACCGCCCTGCTCGCCCTGCAGTCCGCGCGGACCAGCATGGGCGTCGCGGTCGTCGCCACCAACTCGCTGTACGAGGACGCCCTCTACTACCAGGACTACCGGGACTTCCTGGCCCGTGCCCACGCCCGGGTGCCGGTCGGCGGCGACCGGTCGACGGACGGCGTCGACGTGATCGAGTTGGACGGGGTGAGCCTGCGCTACCCGGACACCGACACCCCGGCTGTGGACCGGGTCAGCCTCACCATCAGGCGGGGCGAGGTGGTGGCGCTCGTCGGCGAGAACGGCTCGGGCAAGACCACCCTGGCCAAACTGATCGCGGGGTTGTACCAGCCGACCGGCGGGGTGATCCGGTGGGACGGCGTGGACGCCGCCGAACTGGACCCGCGCGCTCTCGGCGCCCAGGTGGCCGTGATGACCCAGGAGTGGTGGAAGTTCCCGTTCACCGCCGGGCAGAACATCCGCGTCGGCCGGCACGACCGTCCGCCGGACCGACCCGGCCCGAGCGTGCAGGAGGCGGCCGGGGCGGCCGCCGCCCACGACATGATCGTCGGCCTGCCGCACGGCTACGACACGCTGCTCGACCGGGAGTTCAAGGACGGCCACGAGCTGTCCGGTGGCCAGTGGCAACGGTTGGTCGCCGCGCGCGGCCTCTACCGCGACGCCGCCCTGCTGATCTGCGACGAGCCGTCGGCCGCCCTGGACGCCCGCGCGGAGCACGCCCTGTTCCAGCACCTGCGCCGCCACCCCGACCGGGCGGTCGTGCTGATCACCCACCGGCTGGCCAACGTCCGGCACGCCGACCGGATCTTCGTGCTGGACCAGGGTCGCCTCATCCAGCAGGGCAGCCACGACGAGCTGATGGCGGCCGGCGGCCTCTACCGGGAGCTGTTCGAGCTGCAGGCCAGCGGCTACCGAGCCGACGCGGACGACGCCCTGCCCCGCTGACGCGTGTTGATCAAGAGGTTCGCGTCAGGAGACGGGCTGCCGGTGACCCAAACCTCTTGATCAACGCGCTCCGGGGGTGAGGAAGTCGGCCAGGACGCGGGTGTGGGTGGAGAACGCCAACTCGACCGGGTCGGTGAGCACCAGCCACTCGGTCGCCTCGTCGGTGGGCGCCGAGGGCGGCAGGTCCTCCGCCGCCTGTTCGGGCAGCACCCCGAAGACCATCATGGTGCCGCCCGCCGGGGCGCCGTGCACCGCGAACAGGCGGGCGTCCCCGGGGGCCGCGATCAGCCCGGTCTCCTCGCGCAGTTCACGTACGAGTGCGTCGGACCACTCCTCGCCGTACTCGATGAAACCACCGGGCAGCGCGAGCTGCCCGCGGGCGGGTTCGATGTCCCGGCGGACCACCACCACCCCCAGGCCGTCGGCGGTGCGGACCGGCAGCACCGCCACCGCGACGGGCAGTGGGTTGCGCCAGACGGTCTCGCCGCAGACCGCGCAGACCCGCGGCCACCCGGCCGCCGCCGGGTAGGCCGCGCCGCAGTAGGAGCAGTGCGAGTACGGCGTACCGGTCATGCCGCAGCACGTTACCCGGCCCGTCGCACACGCCGCCTCCTCAGGCGGCCGGTGCGCCGGTGTAGAAGGCGGTCGTGCGCTCGGCGGCGGCCCGCGCCTCGTCGGGGTCGGTGCCCGCGGCGATGCTGGCCTCACCCCACAGCCGGCTGCTCAGGTCCATGGCCCGCCGCCCCTCGTCGGAGGCGACCCACTCGGCGCTGTCCTCCGGTCGGACACCGCTGCCGTCGCCGGACAGGTACGTGGCGAGGCCGAGCAGCCCCAGGTCCCAGCCGACGCCGACGGCGCCCGGCCCGAACTGGGCCCACCGGTCCTGGTCGACGTGGGTGATGTGGTCCAGTTCGAAGCGGGTCCGCTCGTCGTCGACCGGGGTGAGCCGCACCTCGATCCAGCTCACCTCGCCGCCGAACTCCCAGGTCGCGGTGAAGCGGTGCGGCGGCTCGCAGCTCTCGACGGTGCCGCTGGCGTTGCCCTCCAGCTGGTACGTGCCGTGCAGCCGCAGATCACCGCTGATCGGCAGGAACCAGCGCGGGATGCGCTCGGCGTTGGTGCAGGCGTCCCACAGGTCGTCGAGTGTCGCCTGGTAGGTCTGGCTGATCGTGCTGACCCGGGCCTCGCCGGCCTCCAGGGTGCGGCTGCCGACCTGCCGTTGGACGGCGTTGATCTGCTCGGTGGCGTCGAACATCAGGTGTTCCTCTCGTCGGGTGGGTCGGCCGACCCGCGCAGGCGACGTTCGCGTCGGCCCCGGGCCAGCTCGGTGGCGAGTGCCGCCAGGGGTGGAGTCCAGAACCGGCGGAAGTGCTCCAGCCAGCCGTCGACCTCGCGCAACGGGCGCGGGTCGACCGCGTACAGCCGCCGGGTGCCGTCCGCTCGTACGGTGGCGAAGCCGTTGTCCCGCAACACCTTCAAATGTTGGGAGACGGCGGGCTGGGAGATGCCGAACTCCTCGCGGATCACCGCGCTGACCGCGCCGGCGGGCTGTTCGCCGGTGGCGAGCAGCTCCAGGATGCGGCGCCGGACCGGATCGCCCAGCACGTCGAAGGCGTGCACGACGACAGTTGTATCACCAATGGCTTATTTAAGCCAGCTCTGATACTCCGACGAGCTTGTCCAGCCGGATCGGCAGATCCCGGATCCGGACGCCGGTGGCGTGGTGCACCGCGTTGGCGATCGCCGCGGCGGCGCCGACGATGCCGATCTCGCCGATGCCCTTCACCCCGGCCGGGTTCAGCTCGCCGTCGCGCTCGTCCAGCCAGTACGCCTCGATGGACTCCACGTCCGCGCAGCCGGTGATGTGGTACGTGGCCAGGTCGTGGTTGACCCAGTCGCCGTAGCGTTCGTCGAGCACACCCTCCTCGTGCAACGCCATCGACAGCCCCATCGTCATGCCGCCGATGAGCTGGCTGCGCGCCGTCGTCGGGTTGACCACCTGACCCGCCGCGAACACCCCGAGCATCCGGTTGAGCCGCACCTCGCCGGTGGTCGCGTCAACCCGGACCTCGGCGAACTGCGCCCCGTACGCGTACCGGGGCAGCGTGGGCTGTCCGCCCACCTCGTCGGAGGTGTCCGCCTCGGCGCTCACGTCCCTGTCCGGCGACCCGCCCTCGGGCAGCTTCCCGCGCAGCGCCTGACAGGCCCGGATCACCGCCCAACTCCAGCTCGCGGTGCCCATCGAGCCGCCGGCCACCGGCGCGGTCGGCAGATCACTGTCGCCGATGCTGATCGCGACCCGCTCCGGCGGCACCCCCAGGGCGTCGGCGGCCACCTGCCACATCGCCGTCCGGGCGCCCGTGCCGATGTCGGTGACGTTGATCCGAACGAGGAAACTGCCGTCGGGCCGCGCGGTGGCCGTCGCGGAGCACGGCCTGGCCCGGGCCGGGTAGCTCGACCCGGCCACGCCGGACCCGACCAGCCAGTGTCCGTCGCGCCGGGATCGGGGTGCCGGGTCCCGGTCCGCCCAGCCGAACCGCTGGGCGCCCTCGCGCAGGCAGGCCACCAGGTTGCGGCTGGTGAACGGGCGGCCCTGATCGGGGTCGACCTCCGTGTCGTTGCGGATGCGCAGCTCCACCGGGTCGATGCCGACGGCGACGGCCAGTTCGTCCATCGCCGACTCCAGGGCGTACGCGCCGGGGCACTCGCCCGGGGCGCGCATCCAGAACGGTGTCGGCACGTCGAGGCGAACCAGCCGGTGGGTGGTGCGGCGGTGCGGTGCGGCGTACATGCTGCGGGTGTAGACGGCGGTCTGCTCGGCGAACTCCCGCATCGTCGAGGTCTGGCTGATCGCGTCGTGGCAGATCGCGGTGAGCCGCCCGTCGGCGTCGGCCGCGAGCCGGACCCGCTGGATGGTCGGGGTGCGGTAGCCGATCGGCCCGAACAGTTGTTGACGGGTCAGCGCCAGCCGGACCGGCCGGTCCACGTGCCGGGCGGCGAGGGCGGCCAGCACCACCGCGGCCTTGGCGTACCCCTTGCTGCCGAAGCCGCCCCCGACGTGCTGGGTGACCACCCGGACCGACTCGCGGGGCAGCTCGAACAACTCGGCCAGGGTGGCCCGCACCGACGACGCGCCCTGGTTGGAGTCGTGCACCAGCAGCCGCCCGTCGTGCCACTGCGCCGTCGTGGCGTGCGGCTCCATCGGGTTGTTGTGGTACGCCGGCGTCCGGTAGGTGACGTCCACCCGCACCGGTGCGGCCGCGTACCCGGCGTCGAAGTCCCCCTCCGCGGTGTCCGTCGGATAGCTGGGGTTGATGTGGTCCGGCTTGTAGAGGCCGGGGTGGTCATCGGTGAGCACGGTGCTGTGCGGTCCGGCGTCGTAGTCGATCCGCACCAGCCGGGCACCCTCCCGGGCCGCCTCCAGACTGGTGGCCACCACGACCGCGATGAACTGCCCCCGGTAGTGCACCGTCGGCTCCTGCAAAAGCCACAGATCCGGTTCCGGGCCGGGCGCGAGCCGGGGCGCGTTGCCGTGATGCACGACGGCGAGCACGCCCGGCGACGCGAGCGCCTGCGCCGGGTCGACCCGGGTGATCCGGCCCCGCACCACGGCCGACGGCACCGCCCAGCCGTAGGTGACGCCGTCGACCGGGTACTCGACCGCGTACCGGGCCGTGCCGGTGACCTTCTCCCGGCCCTCCAGGCGGGGGTACGCCCGGCCGACCGCGCCGGCGCTCACGACGCGGCCCTGGCGGCCAGTTCGGTGAGCACCCGCACCGTGATGGCCCGGGTCAGCGGCAGCTTGAAGCCGTTGTGCCGCAGGGGGCGCGCCTCGGCCAGCTCGGCGTCGGCGGCCGCCGCCGCCAGCTCGGGACTGAACGGTCGACCCCGCAGCTCCTCCTCGGCCCGGTACGCCCGCCACGGCCGGTGGGCCACCGCCCCGTACGCCAGCCGCACGTCGCGGACCACCTCACCGTCGAGGTCCAGCACCGCGGCCACCGAGCCGGCGGCGAAGGCGAACGACGCCCGGTCCCGCACCTTGAGGTACGCCGAACGGCGTGCGGCCGGCAGCGCCGGCAACCGCACGGCCGTGATCAGCGCGCCACGGGCCAGGGTGGTCTCCCGCTCCGGTTGTGTGCCGGGTGAGCGGTGCAGGGCGGCCAGCGGGACATCGCGGGCGCCGTCGGTGTCGTGCACCTCCACGACCGCGTCCAGCGCGGCGAGAGCGACCGCCAGGTCCGACGGGTGGGTGGCCACGCACTGCTCGGACCAGTCCAGCACCGCCAGGTCGCGGTTCTGGCCGTGCAGGGCGGCGCATCCGCTGCCCGGGTCGCGTTTGTTGCACGCCTTGCCGGTGTCCTGGAAGTACACGCAGCGGGTGCGCTGCAACAGGTTGCCGCCCGTGGTGGCCAGGTTGCGCAGCTGCCCGGAGGCGGCGGCGAGCAGGGCGCGCGCCAGCACCGGGTAGTCGCGGCGGACCACCGGGTGGGCGGCGAGGTCGCTGTTGCGCACCGTCGCCCCGATCCGCAGCCCGCCGTCGGGCAGCTCCTGCACGGTGTCCAGGGGCAGCCGGTTCACGTCCACCAGCACGTCGGGGCGCTGCACCCCGAGCTTCATCAGGTCCACCAGGTTCGTCCCGCCGGCCAGGTACGCCGCCTGCGGCTCGGCACCGAGCACGGCGACCGCCTCGGCCACGTCGGCCGGTCGGTGGTAGCGGAACGGTCTCACCGCGTCGCCGCCGTCTCACGGACGGCCGCGACGATGTGGGGGTACGCGGCGCAGCGGCAGAGGTTGCCGGCCATCCGTTCGCGGATCTCCGCGTCGGTCAGGTCGGGCGGTGCGCCCAGGTCGTCGGTGACCGCGCTGGGCCAGCCACGGTCGACCTCGTCGAGCATCCCCCGGGCGGAGCAGAGCTGCCCGGGGGTGCAGTAGCCGCACTGGAACGCGTCCTGGGCGATGAAGGCGGCCTGCAACGGCGACAGCTCGTCCGGCCCGGCCAACCCCTCCACGGTGATCACCGACCGACCGTCCAGCGTGACCGCGAGGACCAGGCAGCTCTTCACCCGGCGACCGTCCAGCAGCACCGTGCAGGAGCCGCACTGGCCGTGGTCGCAGCCCTTCTTCGCCCCGATCAGGCCCAGGTGCTCGCGCAGGGCGTCGAGCAGTGTGGTGCGGTTGTCCAGCGTCATTTCGCGGGGGGCGTCGTTGACGTCGAACGCCACCCGGGACGAGTGCCGCTCGTCGGTGGTGATCTCGGTCTCCGGTCCGCCCTGCACGCGCCCAGATTAGCCTTACAGGCACAAATAGGGGCGAATAACGCGAATGCCATCTGGCGGGAGGTGACCCGATGACGGCCGGACTGCTGCTGGCCGCCGGCGCAGGGCGGCGCTACGGCCGGCCGAAGGCCCTCGTCGAGATGGCCGGGGAGCCGCTGGTGCGACGGGGAATCCGACTGCTGAGCGTCGGCGGCTGCGCGCCGGTGCACGTGGTGCTCGGCGCGGGCGCGGACGAGGTACCCGCCCTGCCCGGTGCGGTGACCGTACGCCACGACCGCTGGGCCGAGGGACTGGGCTCGTCGCTGCGCCGAGGTCTGGCCTCGTTGCCGGTCGACGTGCCGGCGGCCGTGGTGGTCCTCGTCGACCAGCCGTCGCTCAGCCCGGTGGCGGTCCGCCGGGTACGGGCGGCCTACGCGCGCGGCGCGGTCGTCGCCGTCGCCACGTACGACGCCGGCCGGGGCATCCGGTGCTGCTGAGCCGGGAGACCTGGCCGCTGCTGGACCGGTACGCCGTCGGTGACCGGGGCGCCCGCGACCTGCTGCGCGCCCGGCCGGAGCTGGTGGTCGAGGTGCCGTGCGACGACGCCGGTTCCCCGGTCGACGTGGACACCCCGGCCCACCTGCCTCGGCCCTGAGGCGCGACCGGTCGGGTCAGCGCCGCGACGGCGAGGGCCGCCCGGGACCGTCGAAACGGCAGCCCCGGCCGGCCGGCCTCACCGCCCCCGTCTCAGGCCACCGGCGTGGCGGCGCCGGTCGCACCGGCGAGACGCTGGTGGGCGCGGATCAGCTCGGCGTAGCGCAGACCGCTGGCCTTCACCGTCCGGCGCTGGGTGGCGTAGTCCACGTGCACCAGCCCGAAGCGCTTGTCGTAGCCGTACGCCCACTCGAAGTTGTCCAGCAGCGACCAGACGAAGTAGCCGTCCAACGGCACCCCCCGGGCCACCGCCGCCGCGCAGGCCGCCAGGTGCTGCTCCAGGTGGTCGGTACGCTCCTTGTCCTGCACCGTGCCGTCCACGGTGACCTCGTCCGGCCACGCCGAGCCGCTCTCGGTGACGATGATCCGCGCCGGCCGGTACTCCTCGTGCACGTCGACCAGCAGTCGCTCCAACCCCTCCGGACACACCTCCCAGCCCATCGCGGTCTCCACCGAGCCGGGCACCGGCACCTGCCGGGCGTACGGCGCCGCGCCGGTCGGGTCGTCGACGACGAGCTGACGGAAGTAGTAGTTCACCCCGAGGAAGTCGGTGGGCGTGGCGATCACCGACAGGTCGTCGTCGCGTACCGGCGGCTCGACGCCGTAGGTCGCGATCATGTCGGCGGGGTAGCCGCGCCCGTGGATCGGGTCCAGCCACCACCGGTTGACGTGCCCGTCGGCCCGTCGGGCCGCCGCGACATCCTCGGGCCGGTCGGTGGCCGCCTCGATCGGGCTGAGGTTGAGCACCAGGCCGACCGAGGCCGGCCGGGCGGCGTTGGCGCGGATCGCCTGGGTGGCCAGGCCGTGCCCGAGCAGCACGTGGTGCGAGGCGTGCACGGCGCGGGTCAGGTCCCGCTCGCCGGGGGCCATGTTCCCCTCCAGGTGCCCGATCCAGCACACGCAGAGCGGCTCGTTGACGGTGCACCAGTCGGCCACCCGGTCACCGAGGCGGCCGGCGACCACCGCCGCGTAGTCGGCGAACGCCTCGGCGGTGGCGCGCTCCGGCCAGCCACCGGAGTCCTGGAGGACCTGCGGCAGATCCCAGTGGTAGAGCGTGACGAACGGCCGGACGCCGTCGGCGAGCAGCGTGTCGACGAGCCGGTCGTAGAAGTCCAGCCCCGCCGGGTTGACCCGCCCGACGCCGTCGGGCATCACCCGCGGCCACGCCACCGAGAACCGGTACGCGTCCACGCCGAGCCGGCGCAGCAGCGCCAGGTCCTCCGGCCACCGGTGGTAGTGGTCGCACGCCACCGCGCCGGTGTCGCCGTTGTCGACCTTGCCGGGGGTAGCCGAGAAGGTGTCCCAGATGGACGGCGACCGACCGTCGACGTCGACGGCCCCCTCGATCTGGTACGCCGCGGTGGCCACGCCCCAGAGGAAGTCGGGTGGCAGCTTGGACAGGTCGGGCACGGGACGGTTCTCCTCTGGGGTTGGATGGCTCACTTGACCGCGCCGGCGGTGAGACCGGCGACGAAGTACCGCTGAAGGGCCAGGAATCCGGCGACGACCGGGATGCTGACCACCAGCGAGGCGGCCATGATCTGGTTCCAGTAGACGTTGAACTGGGTGGAGTAGCCCTGCAGGCCGACGGCCAGGGTGCGGCTGCCCTCGTCGGTCATCACCGAGGCGAAGAGCACCTCACCCCAGGCGGTCATGAACGCGTACACGGTGACCGCGACGACGCCGGGCACGGCGGCCGGCAGGATGACCCGGAACAGGATCCGCAGCGGCCCGGCCCCGTCGACCTGCGCCGCCTCGTCCAGCCCCCGGGGGATCGAGTCGAAGTAGCCGACCAGCATCCAGATCGAGAACGGCAGCGAGAAGGTCAGGTACGTGATCACCAGGCCGGTGCGGCTGGCGTACAGCTCGATGCCGGTGGCGTTGCCCAGGTTGACGTAGATGAGGAACAGCGGCAGCAGGAACAGGATGCCGGGGAACATCTGGGTGGACAGCACCGTCACCGAGAAGACGCCGCGCCCACGGAACCGGTAGCGGCTGACCGCGAACGCGGCGAAGATGGCCACCGCCACCGAGCAGACCGCCGCGACGCTCGACACCACGAGGCTGTTCACCAGGTACCGGGCCAGTGGCACGGTGCTCCACATGTCGACGAACGGTTGCAGGGTGGGCCGGCTGGGCCACCAGGTGAAACCGTTCTGCACGTCCTGCAACGGCTTCGCCGCCGAGGTGACCATCACGTACAGCGGGATGACGACGAACAGGGTGAGCAGGGTCAGCACGATGCGCCGGCCCCAGCGCTCACCGGCGGTCTCACGCATGGTCGTCCCTCCGACGGTTGGTGATCAGCAGGTACGCGGCCGAGACGACCAGCAGGAACAGCAGTAGCGCCACCGACATCGCCGAGCCGGACCCGAAGTCCCAGGTCTTGAACGAGCTGCGGTAGATGTGGATGGAGATCAGGTCGGCCTGCTCGGGCGCCGAGCCGCCGAAGAGCACGTACGGGGTGTTGAAGTCGTTGAACGTCCACAGGAACAGCACCAGCAGCAGCACCAGGTTCACCGGCCGCAGCATGGGCAGGGTGACCGAGCGCAGTCGACGCCAGAACCCGGCGCCGTCGATCGCGGCGGCCTCGTACAGCTCGCCGGGGACGTTCTGCAGACCGGCCATCAGGCAGAGGAACGCGAACGGCCAGTTGCGCCAGACCGACACCACCAGCAGCGACCAGAAGCTGTTGTCGCCGATCAGCCAGAACGGCCGGTCGTTCAGCAGACCGAGCTGGTCGACGAGCACGTGGTTGACCAGGCCGGTGTCGCGTTGCAGCAGGAAGCTCCAGGTGATCACGGCGGTGTAGACCGGCAGGGCGTACGGGGTGAGGAACAGCGCCCGCAGGATGGCCCGCCCCCGGAACGGCCGTTGCAGCACCACCGCCGCGGAGATGCCGAGCAGCCAGGCGAACCCGACCGAGAGCACGCTGTAGACCAGGGTGACCCAGAACGAGTGCAGCAGTTCCTTGCCGGCGGCGCTGTTGAGGTCGAGCGTCGCCCGGTAGTTCTCCAGCCCGACGAAGGGCGCGGTGGACCAGTCGCGGATGTGGAACTGGGTCAGCTCCAGCAGGCTCATCCAGACCCCGACCACCATCGGGATCACGTGGATGGCGAGTTCCAGCACGATGGCCGGGGCGAGCAGCAGGTACGGCAGGAGCGAGCGGCGCGGGCCACGGGGCCGGCGCGGGGCCTCCCGGGCGGGTGACCCGGCCCGGGGTTCGCGTCGGTCGGCGTCCGGCGCGGTGGTGCTGGTTGCCATCGGGGTCCTCTCGGAGGCGGTGGCCGTGGCCGGGCTCAACACCCGACCACGGCACCGGTGACGCCTGGGTCAGCGCATCTTCTGCTGCGCGTCGGTCAGCTTCGCCTTCACCGACGCCTCGGTGACGGGCTTGCCGCTGGCCGCGTCGGCGAACAGCTCCTTCATCGCGGTGCCGACCAGGGTCTCGAAGGTGCTCTCGTCGGGCACCTGCGGCAGCGGAGCCGCGGTGGTGACCAGGGTGTCCTGGATGGTCTTCTGCTCCACGGCGCTGAACGCCGGGTCGGCGCCCGCGGTCTTCACCGCCGGCAGCGAGCCGTACGTCTTGTTGAGGATCGTCTGCTCCTCGTCGCTGGTCATGAACTTCACGAAGCTCAGCGCGCCGTCGCGGTTCTTGGTGTGCTTGAAGACCGCCATGTTGATGCCGGCGACCATGCTGTTGACCTTCTTGCCGCCGGCCGGCGGGCTGGCCAGGAACGGCACCGGGGCCACGCCGTACGCGTCGGCGGGCATGTTCTGCGTCTTCAGGTTGGACCCGGCGGACTGCCACAGCAGCATGGCGGCCTTGCCGTTGGCGAAGTCGGAGACCGACTGGTTCTGCGCGTACTCGGCGTTGCTCGGGTTGGTGATCTTGTCGGCGGCCATGAAGTCGATGTACCGCTTGATCGCCGAGACGTTCTGCGGGGTGTCGAAGGTCGGCTTGCCGGCCGAGTCGAACCACTCGCCGCCGTACTGCTGGCTGAAGGTGAAGGCGTGGTGGGCGTTCTCCGACGGGTTGGCCCCCTCGATCGCCAGGCCCCACTTGCCGCCGGTGCTCAGCTTCTTGCCGTACTCGGCGAGCTGCTCCCAGGTGGTCGGGGGTGCGGTGATGCCGGCGTCGGCGAAGGACTTCTTGTTGTAGTACAGGCTGTACGCCATGCTGTAGAGCGGCACGGCGGCCGGCGGCTTGCCGGGGGCGCCGGCGGCGGCGAGCGCGGCGGGCACGATCCGGTCCTTGCCGCCGACGGCCTGCAGGGTGGCGTCGTCGAACTCGACGAGCGCGCCGGTGGCCTGCAACGACGCCGACCAGGTGTTGCCGATGTTGACCACGTCCGGGCCCTTGCCGGAGGCGGCGGCGGCCAGCAGGCGGTTGAGCAGGTCCGACCACGGGACCACCTCGACGGTGACCTTGATCCCGGTCTGCTTCTCGAACTTGTCCAGCTCCGGCTGGAGGATGGTCTTGTCGGCCTCCAGGCTGGCGCCCTGGTTGCTGGCCCAGTAGGTCAGCGTCTTGGGCGATGCGGCGGAGTCGTCGCCGGAGCCGCCGCAGGCGGTCAGTGACGCGGCCGCCAGTACGGCGGCGGTGAATATCCCGAGGTGTCGTCTCGACACGGTCTGCCCTTCCGGTGCGTGGTGGGGGTCCGCCGGGCTCCGTCGTCGATAGGGGTCGGGGCGACGGCGGCCGGCTGCGGAACAGGGTTCGGGGGTGCGCCGTCGGGGTCCGTCGGCGTTTCCCGGGGGTTACATCACGGCTTAATTTATGTCGTCATTAAAGTTGCTGGTCGGTGGGTCGTCAAGCACGGGGCGGTTACAGTCGCCTCGAACGGCCGACGGGAACGAGGTGCCGAGTGGAGCTGGTGCGTGCCACCAACCGCAGCGTACGGCTGCGCAACCGGTCCGCCCTGCTGACCAAGCTCTTCCTCGACGGCCCGCTCACCCGCCAGGACCTGGTACGCAGCACCGGGCTGAGCCAGCCGGCGGTGAGCAACGTGGTGGCCGACCTGATCGACGAGGGGCTGGTCGCCGAGGCGGGGGCCGCCGAGTCCGACGGTGGCCGACCCAGCATGCTGCTGCGGATCGCGCCCCGCTTCGCCTTCGTGGTCGGCGTGGACGTGGGCGAGACCCGCGTCCGGGTCGAGCTGTTCGACTTCGCGATGACCCTGCTGGCCAGCATCGAGTACCCGCTCGACCCGGCGCGCACCGAACCCGACGTCGTGGCCGGGCACGTGCTGGCCGGCATCGACGCGGTGACCGGGGAGGCCGGCGTCGCCCCCGCCGACGTGCTCGGCGTCGGCATCGGCGTCTCCGGGGTGGTCGAGCAGGGCGTCGAGGCCGTCGTGCACGCCCAGGCCCTCGGCTGGGACCGGGTGCCGCTGGAACGCCTGATCGGCGCCGGCACCGACCTGCCGCTGCACATCGACAACGGCGCGAAGACCCTCGGTCAGGCGGAGATGTGGTTCGGTGCCGGGCACGGCGCCCGGCATGCCGTCTTCGCGCTGGTCGGCTCCGGTGTGGGCGCGTCGGTGGTGACCAACGGCGCCACCTACCGGGGCGCGTCCAGCAGCGCGGGGGAGTGGGGGCACACCACCCTGGTGTACGGCGGCCGGACCTGCCGGTGCGGCGCCCGTGGCTGCCTTGAGGCGTACGTGGGCGCGGAGGCGATCATCGACCGGTACCGGGAGGCGCGCCGGGGTCGACCGGTGCCGGGCGAGGACGAGGAGTCGCAGCTCGCCGCGCTGGTCGCCGCCGCCGAGACCTCGGCCACGGCCCGTCGGGTGCTGGACGACACCGCCGGTTACCTGGGCGCCGGGGTGGCCAACCTGATCAACCTGTTCAACCCCGAGCGGGTGGTGCTCGGCGGTTGGGCGGCGATGGCGCTGGGCGACCTGCTGCCGGCCGTTCGGGAGGCCGCCGGCCGGCAGGCGCTGCGCCAGCCGTACGAGCAGGCGTCGATCGAGCTGTGCCGCCTGGGAGTGGACGCGGTGGCGCTGGGCGCGGCGACGCTCCCGATCGCCCGCTTCCTCACCGACGGCGGCGTCCGCCGCTGAGCGGGAACGACCGCACCACCCGACGGCGAATTACACAAAAAGAATCCTCAGGATAAATAACGGTGTTATAGATCGATGTCTTGACGCCGTCGCAATCGCGCCGTAACACTCACACGAGAGCGCTCTCCGCCCCACGACGCCGCCTCGGCGGCACCACCCACGGCGCCACGGGGCGAGCCGATCCCATCCGCGTGGCACCCCGTAACCCCCTATCGACAGGCGATGTCATGACATCTCGCGCTACATCCGTACGCCCGCGCCCCCGGCGGACCGTCCGGCACCTGCTCCTCGGCCTCACCGTGGCCCTGGTCGCGGCGCTCACGCCGACCGGCGCCACCACCCCTGCGCAGGCCGCCCCCACCCTGCTCTCCCAGGGGCGCCCCGCCACCGCCTCGTCCACCGAGAACGCCGGCACCCCGGCCGCCGCCGCGGTCGACGGCAACACCGGCACCCGCTGGTCCAGCGCGTTCAGCGACCCGCAGTGGCTCCAGGTCGACCTCGGTGCCCGAGCCACCATTACCCAGGTCAACCTGCTCTGGGAGGGCGCCTACGGACGGGCCTTCCAGCTCCAGACGTCCGACAACGGGTCCACCTGGACCACGATCTACTCCACCACCACCGGCACCGGCGGCACCCAGAACCTCACCGTCTCCGGCGCCGGCCGCTACGTCCGCATGTACGGCACCGCCCGGGGCACCGGCTACGGCTACTCGCTCTGGGAGTTCCAGGTCTACGGCGAGACCGGCGGCGGCACCGGCGAACCACCGGTCACGCCCACCGACCCGCGCAACCCCAACCTCGGGCCGAACACGTTCGTCTTCGACCCGAGCACCCCCACCTCGACCATCCAGAGTCGACTGAACACGCTCTTCACCCAGCAGGAGACCAACCAGTTCGGCCCGCAGCGCTACGCGGTGCTGTTCAAGCCGGGCACCTACACCGCCGACGTCAACCTCGGCTTCTTCACCCAGGTCGCCGGCCTCGGCATGAGCCCGGACGACGTCAACCTCAACGGCCACGTCCGCACCGAGGCGTTCTGGATGGGCGGCAACGCCACCCAGAACTTCTGGCGGGCCGCCGAGAACCTCTCGGTCACCCTGCCCGCCGGCCAGACCGTGGAGCGCTGGGCGGTGTCGCAGGCCGCGCCGTACCGACGGATGCACCTGCGCGGCGCGCAGAACCAGATCCAGCTCTGGAACGGCGGCGACGGCTGGTCCAGCGGCGGCCTGCTGGCCGACACCCGTATCGACGGCCTGGTCGTCTCCGGCTCGCAGCAGCAGTGGTACTCCCGCAACAGCGAGTTCGGCAACGGCTGGACCGGCTCGGTGTGGAACATGGTGTTCCAGGGCGTCACCGGCGCACCGCCGCCGAGCTTCCCCAACCCGTCGCACACCGTCATCGCGCAGACCCCGCAGGTACGGGAGAAGCCGTTCCTCTACGTCGACGGCACCGGTGAGTACCGGGTGTTCGTGCCGGCGCTGCGCACCAACTCGACCGGCACGAGCTGGTACAACAAGACCCCCGCCGGCTCGTCCATCTCGCTGTCGCAGTTCTTCGTCGTCCAGCCCGGCACCAGCGCGGCCACCATCAACGCTGCCCTCGCCCAGGGCAGGCACCTGCTCTTCACCCCGGGCGTGCACCACGTCACCGAGCCGATCCAGGTCAACCGGGCCGACACGGTGATCCTCGGCCTCGGCCTGGCCACCATCCAGGCCGACAACGGCACCGTCGCGATGCGGGTGGCTGACGTGGACGGCGTCAAGGTCGCCGGCATCATGTTCGAGGCCGGCACCACGAACTCGCCGGTGCTCATGGAGGTCGGTCCGACCGGCTCGTCCGCGAGCCACGCCGCGAACCCGACCTCGCTGCACGACGTGTTCTTCCGCATCGGCGGACCACACGTCGGCAAGGCCACCAACACGTTGACCGTCAACAGCGACAACGTGATCGGCGACCACATGTGGCTGTGGCGGGCCGACCACGCCGCCAGCGGCGTACCCACCGGGTGGACGCTGAACACCGCCGACACCGGCCTCACCGTCAACGGCGACAACGTCACCATGTACGGCCTCTTCGTCGAGCACTACCAGAAGTACCAGACCGTCTGGAACGGCAACGGTGGGCGGACGTACTTCTACCAGAACGAGCTGCCGTACGACGTGCCGAACCAGGCGGCCTGGATGAACGGGTCGACCCGGGGATACGCCGCGTACAAGGTCGCCGATTCGGTGACCAGCCACCAGGCGTTCGGGCTGGGCAGCTACAGCTACTTCAACGTCAACCCCGCGGTGGTCGAGGAACGGTCCTTCGAGGTGCCCACCAACCCGAACGTGCGCTTCACGAACATGGTCACCGTCTCGCTCGGTGGCGTCGGCACCATCAATCGGGTGATCAACAACGCTGGTGGCACCGCGAACGCGGCCAACCAGACGGTGTACCTGACCACCTACCCCTGACCGGGGCGCCCGCCGGCCCGGTCGTCCCACGGACCGGGCCGGTCGGGTCGCACCGCGGGCCGAGCCGGCCCGTCCCGCCGAGACCGGGCGGCCTCGGTCGCGCCGCCTCAAGCATCCGCACGTGTCGCCGGCCCGTGTGGCCGGCCGCTGTCCGGGCGATGGCTGCGCCACGGCCACGGCCAGGGCCAGCGGCCCGCGGCCCGCCGACGGGGGTGGGCGGCGCCCAGGTGTCGCGGGCCCTTTGCTCTGCTTCAACCCACGCAACATCAGACCACCCTTTCGTTGCGTCCGTTGAAGCAGAGCAAAGGCGTGCCACCCGAGGGTGCCAGCGCGACCGGGCGACCTGCTGGCCCGGCTCGGCGGCAGCGGGGAGCCCGTCGAGTCGTACCGGACAGTCGTCGCCGGAACGGACAACACGGGCCGAGCCGGCCTGCCGCAGCGCACGCGCGGCGGCCCTGGCGACGTCCTGAGCGCGCGTTTGCCGCCCGGCCGGTCGGGAACCCGAGGCGCCAGCCGCAGCAGTGGATGGGGAGAGGCCATGGCGTACCGTCCGACCGTCGCCGACACCGTGCCCGACCTGTCCACCCTCACACTCGGCGTCGAGGAGGAGTACCTGCTGCTCGACCCGGACAGCGGACGCAACCTGCCGGTTGCCGACCAGGTGCTCGCCGCGCTGCGCGGACCCGCCCGCGACCAGAGCCGCCAGGAGTTCCGGCACAGCATGGTCGAGATGGTCACCCCGGTCTGCGCCGATCTCACCGAACTGCGCGCGCACCTGGTGACGCTGCGCCGCTCCGCCGTCGAGGCCGCCACGGCCGCCGGAGCCCGGCTCGTGGCCGTCGGCGCCACCCCGATGGCCGAGCCGCACCGGACGGTGCCCGACAAACCGCGCTACCACGCCATGTCGCGCCGGTACGGGCCGGTGGCGCACGACCCCGCGGTCTGCGGCTGCCACGTGCACGTCGGTCTGCCCGACCGCGAGCTGGCCGTGCAGGTCTGCAACCACCTGCGGGTGTGGCTGCCGGTCGTGCAGGCGATCACCACCAACTCGCCGCTGCACGACGGGCACGACACCGGCCACGCCAGCTGGCGGTCGATGCAGCTGGAACGCTGGCCCAGCATCGGCCCGACGCCGTACTTCGACTCCGCCGCCGACTACGACCGCACGGTCGACGAGCTGATCGCCGCCGGCATCATGCTCGACGCCGCGATGGTCTACTGGTACGCCCGGCCGTCGTCGGCGTACCCGACGGTGGAGGTGCGGGTCGGCGACGTCTGCCCGGACGTGGACGACGCGGTGCTGGTCGCCGCGCTGGTCCGGTCCCTCGTCGCCACACTCGCCGACGACGTGCGCGCCGACGTGCTGGCCCCGCCCGTCCGGGACTGTCTGGTCGCCGCGGCGCACTGGCGGGCCGCCCACGACGGCCTCGACGGCAACCTCATCGACCTGCGCGCCGGCGGCGCCCGGCCGGCCTGGGACCTCGTCGACGACCTGATGGCGGTGATCGCGCCCGCCCTGCTGCGCCACGGCGACCTGGGGTACGTGCTGGCGCAACTGGCCCGGCTGCGGCGCGACGGCACCGGCGCGACCCGGCAGCGTCGGGTGTTGGAGCGTACCGGCGACCTGCGCGCGGTCATCGACGACCTCGCCGCCCGCACCGCCGCCGGCTGACCGGCGGTGCTCACCGGATGTCGTGGGTCTGCAGCCACAGCTCCAGCAGGCCGAGCTGCCACAGCTTGTTGCTGCCGGCCGCCGCCTCGGCCCGGTCCGGCTCGGCGAGCAGCCGCGCCACGTACTCCGATCGGAACAGCCCCCGCTCGCGCGCGACCGGCGCCTGCAACGCCTCGGCGACCAGCTCGCGCACCGGCCCGTCCACGTTGCGCAGCGCCGGAACCGGGAAGTAGCCCTTCGGCCGGTCGATCACCTCGGCCGGCAGCACCTCCCGGGCGACCTCCTTGAGCACGCCCTTGCCGCCCTGCGCCACCTTGTGCTCCGGGGGACAGTGCGCGGCGAGGGTGACCAGGTCCTGGTCGAGGAACGGTGTCCGCACCTCCAGGCCCCACGCCATGCTCATGTTGTCCACCCGCTTCACCGGATCGTCGGGCAGCATCAGATGGGTGTCCAGGCGCAGCACGGCGTCCAGCGCGGTCTGCGCACCGGGCGCGGCGAGGTGTTCGGTGAGCAGGTCGCGGCTGGCGTCGTGCTCCAGCGCGTACGCCGGGCCGACGATGCGGCGCAACTCGTCGTGGTCGCGGTCGAAGAACGCGGCGGCGAACGTCTCCGCGGCGCTGTGCCGGGGCGCCTCGACCAGCGGCTGGTGGTAGCCGTAGCCGGCGAACACCTCGTCGGCGCCCTGCCCCGACTGGGCCACCTTCACGTGCCGCGCCACCTGCTCGGACAGCAGGTGGAAGGCGACCACGTCGTGGCTGCCCATCGGTTCGGCCATCGCCAGCACGGCACGTCGTACGGCGGGCACCAGGTCGTCGTCGGCGAGCTGGATGCGGTGGTGGTCGGTGTCGTACGCGCGGGCCACCAGGTCGGAGAACTGGAACTCGTCGCCGGCCTCGCCGCCCCGGCTGTCGAAGCCGATGCTGAACGTGCGCAGGTGCTGCTGGCCGGCCTCGGCGAGCAGCGCCACGATGAGGCTGGAGTCCAGCCCTCCGGAGAGCAGCACACCCACCGGCACGTCGGCGACCAGCCGTCGGCGTACCGCGGTGCGCAGCGCCTCCCCGACGGCGGCCCGCCAGTCGGCGGCGTCCATGCCCGCGTCCGCCGGTTCGCGCACGTAGTCGGGTCGCCAGTACACCTCCTCGCGGCTGCGCCCGTCCGCCTCCACGACCCGCAGGGTGGCCGGGGGCAGCTTGCGGACGCCGCGCAGCACGGTCCGCGGCGCGGGCACGATGGAGTGCCAGGACAGGTAGTGGTGCAACGCCACCGGGTCGATGCCGGTGTCCACGTCGCCGGCCCGCAACAGCGCGGGCAGGGTGGAGGCGAACCGGAGCCGTCCGGGCGTCTCGGCGAGGTAGAGCGGTTTGATGCCGAGCCGGTCGCGGGCCAGCACCAGCCGCCGCCGGACCCGGTCGACCAGCCCGATCGCGAACATGCCGACCAGGTGGTCGACGAAGCGGTCACCCCAGTGCGCGTACGCCACCAGGATCACCTCGGTGTCGCTGGTGGAGTGGAAGGCGTACCCGGCGCGGCTCAACTCCGTACGCAGCTCCGGATAGTTGTAGACGCATCCGTTGAAGACCAGCGCCAGGCCCAGGTCGTCGCGCACCATGGGCTGTCCGCCCGCGTCGGACAGGTCGATGATGGTCAGCCGGCGGTGCCCGAGGGTGACCCAGCCGTCGGTGAACAGCCCCTCGTCGTCCGGGCCGCGAGAGCGCATCGCCTCGGTCATCCGGGTGACCGCCGCCGCGTCGGGTGGCCGGCCGTCGAACCGCGCCTCCCCGCTGATCCCGCACATCAGCCGAGGTCGTGGGTCAGGTGGGACACCAGGGGCACGAGCATCCTCCGGTCACCTCGCCCGGCCCGGTGGTGGCCGGTCCCGCCGATCGGCGGAGGCGCTGGCTACCCGGGCGTGGGCTGGGCAAACCCCCTGCGCCTCACGCGCGCAGGGTGCGCAGGATGCGGGCCAGTTCGGTGCGGTCGGCGTCGTCCAGGTGGCCGAAGAAGCGGTCGGCCTCGGCCCGGCGGGCGGTCCGGATGGCGGTGCTGACCCGGTCGCCCTCCTCGGTGAGCGCGACGAGGGTCGCCCGTCGGTCGGCCGGGTCGGGTCGGCGTTCGACGAGCCCCCGGGCCTGGAGGTCGTCGATGACCTCGGTGGCCGAGCGGGGCGCGATGCGCAGGTGCTCGGCGAGGGTGCCGGGGCGTACCTCGCCGTGCCGGGCCAGCACGCCGAGCGCTCGGGACTGGCTGGGGGTGACGTCCCAGGGCGCCAGCGAATCCCGCGTCTGTCGGCGCAATCGGGACGCCACAGCCCAGAACGTCTCCGCCAGGCTCTCGTCGTCGGCGCTGTCGGAGGTGTGCTCGGTCACCGGAATACGGTAGCAGGCGATGCGGTTGTAACCTCATGTTGAGGTAACCTCAGCATCCCCGATCGAAGGGCAGTACCCCCTTGGAACCCACCCCGATGGGCCGCGACCGCGGCCACCGCACCGTCAGCGCCGAGGAGAAGACGCAGGCCCGCCAGGTGTCCCTGCGCCGCATCGGACGCCTGTTCACCCCGCACCGGCCCGCGCTGGCCGCCGTCACCACGATCATCGTGATCTCTTCGATCATCGCGATGGCCACCCCGTTCCTGCTGCGTACCGTGATCGACCGGGCCCTGCCGCAGGGCGACGTGACCCTGCTGGTCTGGCTGGTCCTCGGCATGGTCGCCGTGGCCGCGGTGACCTCCGCCCTCGGCGTCGTGCAGACCTGGATCTCCACCCAGGTCGGGCAGCGGGTCATGCACCGGCTGCGCACCGACGTCTTCAGCCACCTCCAGCGCCAGTCGCTGGGCTTCTTCACCCGCACCCGCACCGGCGAGGTGCAGTCCCGCATCACCAACGACATCGGCGGCATGCAGTCGGTGGTCACCTCCACAGCCACCGCCGTCGCGTCCAACCTCACCACCGTGGTCGCCACCGCCGTCGCCATGGTCGCGCTCTCCTGGCAGCTGTCCCTCGTCTCGCTGCTGGTGCTGCCGCCGGCGATCTGGCTGACCCGCCGGGTCGCCCGGATGCGCCGCGAGATCACCGCCCAGCGGCAACGCGAACTCGCCGACCTCAACGTCACCGTCGAGGAGGGCCTGTCGATCAGCGGTGTGCAGTTGGCCAAGACCCTCGGCACCGGTCCCGCGCTCATCGACCGGTTCACCGCCTCGTCGGCGCGCCTGGTCGACCTGGAGCTGCGCAGCGAGCTGGCCGGCCGCTGGCGGATGGCCTCGATGAGCATCATCTTCGCCGCCGTACCGGCGGTCATCTACCTCGCCGCCGGCCTGCCCGGCGCCGCCGGCACGCTGAGCATCGGCACCCTGGTCGCCTTCACCGCCCTGCAGGGCGGCCTGTTCCGGCCGCTGATGGGTCTGCTCAACGTGGGCGTCTCGCTCACCGCGTCACTGGCGCTGTTCGCCCGGATCTTCGAATATCTCGACCTGCCGGTCGACGTGGCCGACCCCGCCGAGCCGGTCCGGCTCGACCCCGCCCGGGTACGCGGACACCTGCGCCTGGAGGACGTCACCTTCGGCTACCCGGGCAGCGACACCGCCGCGCTCGCCGGGATCACCCTCGACGTGCCCGCCGGCACCAGCCTCGCCCTGGTCGGCGAGACCGGCTCCGGCAAGAGCACCCTCGCCGGGCTGATCAGCCGGCTGCACGATCCGAACGCCGGCCGGGTCACCGTCGACGGCATCGACCTGCGGGACCTGCGCCTGGCCGACCTCGCGGCGATCGTCGGCGTGGTCAGCCAGGAGACGTACCTGCTGCACACCACCGTGCGGGAGAACCTTCGCTACGCCCGCCCGGAAGCCACCGACACCGAGATCGAGGACGCCGCCCGCGCCGCCCAGATCCACGACCTCATCGCCGGGCTGCCCGACGGGTACGACACCATGGTGGGCTCCCGCGGCCACCGGTTCTCCGGCGGCGAGAAGCAACGCCTCGCCATCGCCCGTACGCTGCTGCGCGACCCGCGCATCCTGGTCCTCGACGAGGCCACCAGCGCGCTGGACACCGAGACCGAACGGGCCGTGCAACGCGCCTTCGACGTGCTCGCCGAGGGACGCACCACGATCACCATCGCCCACCGGCTGTCCACGGTCCGCGACGCCGACCAGATCGCGGTGCTCGACCACGGCCGGATCGTCGAGTCCGGCGACCACGACAGCCTGCTGAACCGCAACGGCCGCTACGCGACACTGGCCGCCTGAGCCGTCGCCCCTTCGCTCTCAGCAGCGCCGAGGTGGCGGGTACCTGACACTGTCGACGAGCATGCACGCGGTCTGTCGGAGGCTGCCGCGACACTGAGGCTTCCGCGAACGGGGAGGTGCCTCGTGCCGTACGTCAGGTCACACACCAGGAAGGGTGGCGCGCGGGTTCGGGCGCACTACCGAAGGCGGCGCGCCGGCAGTGTTCGGCGCAGATCGACGGTCCGCCGCGTGTCCGGTGGCGGCAGGTCGGTCAACGGCTGGAGTCTTGTGCTGTGTGTCGTCGTCGGTTTCGTGCTCCTGCGCATGGTCCTCGACTTCGTCGAGCGGCATCCATTCTGGACCGTCTTTCTGGCGAGCCTCGTCGTTGCGGGAGCGACCGCGGTGGGTCTTGTCGTGTCGAGGCAGCGTGCCCGCGAGCGGGCCGACCAGGCCCAGCGGGACAGGCTGATCGCAGTGACCGACGAGATGAGCGGGCCCGAGTTCGAGCAGTGGTTCGCGCGGATCCTGGTCACCTCCGGGTTTCGGAAGGTGCAGGTGTGCGGCGGTCCCGGCGACCGGGGAGCGGACATCGTGGCGATCGCACCCGACGGCCGACGCGTCGTGGTGCAGTGCAAGCGGCAGAGCATCAGCAACCGGGTGGGCAGTGCCGCGATCCAGCGGTTCGCCGGCACCTGCCGGGACATCCACGATGGCGAGATCTGCATGCTCGTGACGAACAGCTTCTTCACCGCGGGTGACGGCATCCAGATGGCCCGCCAGCTCAACATCACGCTCGTCGACCGGCACGCGCTGGAGATGTGGGCGTGGACGGGAAGACCCACGCCGGAATCCATCGCGGGACGCACTGACGCCTGCTGCTGAAGTCCGACGTGCACATCCTCTTCCAAGTTGCCGGGAGCGCCGAACAACTACTCAGCAGCAAGTGATCTCGGAAAGGGGAGGGGGAGAGGGGGGAGTGG
>NZ_JAEVHM010000058.1 GCF_016802865.1 Micromonospora parastrephiae
GCCCCCGCGTCGCCCGCCGGCCGCGTCGCCGCCGCCGCCGAGATCGCGCACCGCGACCGCTCGCCCCCGCGACGACCGCCCCCGCAAGATCGTGCTCGATCCCGGATGTAGTGGTTTTGAACGGTCGTGAGGCCACTACGTCCTGGATCATGCGCGATCTTGGGCGGATGCGACCGAGCGAAGTCGGCGGAACGGCCGTGAGGGGGAGTCGGGGAGGGGTCGCCCGGGTAAAGCACCTACGGGTCCACGCGTCGCCGATCCTCCTCGGGACCGAGGGCGGGCTGGCTACCCCTTTCTACCGTGGATCGCAGACGCGGCGCACCGCCGCAGAGTGGGAGTACGACGATGAGTCGCAAACTGGTTCGGCCCCGCCAGGGGCGCATGATCGCGGGCGTCTGCGCCGGCCTCGGGCAGCGGTTCGGCATGTCCGCCGGGATGGTCCGGCTGTTGTTCCTGCTGTCGCTGCTGCTGCCCGGCACCCAGGTGATCGTCTACCTGATCCTCTGGGTCCTCATGCCGGACGAGGACCGCTACCTCGCCTCCACCGGCCACTGACCCACACCCCGCGCCACGGCCCGGACCAGGCAGCAACTCCGGTGAAGTTGCTGCCTCCCGGACCGCCCGAGCCACCAACATCGGTGAAGTTGCGCGGATCTTGGCTTGGCGTTGGGCGGACGGGTCGGCGGCGGCGGGACAGGTGCGGAAGCGCCCGCTCCGACGATGGTCGGGGCGGGCGCTTCGGCGTACGGGGTCAGGGGGCCGTGTAGGTGACCGTGATCTGCTGGTAGCCGAGGGAGCGCAGCAGCCCCTCCAGCATCTTGCGGGTGTTCTCCTCGGCGCGGGCGGAGAGCCCGCTGTCCCGGGCGGCGCCGGTGATCCGTTCCTCGGCGAGCTGGTAGACCTGCTGCTGCCGGTTGGGGTCGTTGCCGACCAGGTCACCGAGGCGGTTGAGCAGACCGCGCTGCTCGGCGAACACGTAACTCTTCTCCAGGTCGAGGTTGGTCTCGCCGAGCTGCGGCGCGGGCAGCTTGATCTCGACCGACTTGCCGTCCGCGGACTGGACGATGGCACCCTCACCGATCTTGGTGAAGTCGACGTACGCCTCGACGCTGCCGGCCCCGACGAACAGGGTGCGCTCGTTGAGCAGGAAGTCCGGAACGTTGCGGCGGTCGTTCTGCGTGTCGACCACGACCTGGAAGTTGCCCTCCGCGGCCACGTAGCGGCTGAGGTCCTGGATCGAC
The DNA here is from genome assembly GCF_016802865.1 of Micromonospora parastrephiae. Classification (GTDB taxonomy): domain Bacteria; phylum Actinomycetota; class Actinomycetes; order Mycobacteriales; family Micromonosporaceae; genus Micromonospora; species Micromonospora parastrephiae. The sequence continues at coordinate 1,242 of NZ_JAEVHM010000058.1, forward strand.
TTCAGCAGCGGGGGTTGGCTGCGGTCGGTCTGCTCCTTGGCGAACGGGTTGCGGAAATCCGGCAGGAAGCCGGTCGCCTGCACGCCGAGCAGCACGACCACGGCCAGCGCGGCGGCGCCGAGCAGGAGTAGCAGGCCACGGGCCGCCCCACCGCCCCCGGAGCCGCCCGGTGTGTCAGTGGTTGGTTCGGGGGTCGCGGCCGACCGCTCCTTGAGATCGTCGCCGGTCGGGTAACCGGGGAACTCCTTCGTGGGCTCGTTGATGCCAGCGTCGCGGGCCATCACGCTCACCGTCCTCGTCAGACACGTCGTCTGCATTGACGGTACGGCCCCGGTACGACAGCCGCGCGTCGAGCCGCCGGAAAGCACAAACGGGCAGGTCAGGCGAAGGCGGAGAGCCCGGTGAGCCGCTGCCCGACGACGAGCTGGTGGATCTCCGAGGTGCCCTCGTACGTCAGGACGCTCTCCAGGTTGTTCGCGTGCCGCATCACCGGGTACTCCCCGGAGACGCCGTTCGCGCCGAGGATGGTGCGGCACTGCCGGGCGATGGCCAGGGCTTCCCGCACGTTGTTCAGCTTGCCCACGCTGACCTGGTCGGGTCGCAGCCGGCCGGCGTCGGCGAGCCGGCCCAGGTGCAGCGCGAGCAGTTGCCCCTTCACCAGCTCGACGGCCATGTCGGCGAGCTTGGCCTGGGTGAGCTGGAAGCCCGCGAGCGGGCGACCGAACTGGGTGCGGGTGGTGGCGTACGCCAGGGTGGTCTCCAGGCAGTCCCGGGCGGCGCCGACCGAGCCCCAGACGATGCCGTACCGGGCCTCGGTGAGGCAGCTCAACGGGGCCTTGAGCCCGACCGCCTCGGGCAGTTGGGCGTCCGCCGGGAGCCGGACGTCGTCGAGCACGATCTCGCCGGTCACCGACGCGCGCAGCGACATCTTGCGGCGGATCTCGCGGGCCGTGACGCCGGGCGTGTCCATCGGTACGGCGAAACCCCGCACGCCCTCGTCGGTGCGCGCCCAGATCACCGCGACGTCGGCGATCGGCGCGTTGGTGATCCACATCTTTCCGCCGGTGAGCAGCCAGTCCTCGCCGTCGCGGCGGGCCCGGGTGGCCATCGAGGCGGGGTCGGAGCCGTGGTCCGGCTCGGTCAGGCCGAAACAGCCGATCGCCTCGCCGGTCGCCATCGACGGCAGCCAGCGCTGCTTCTGCTCCTCGCTGCCGTAACGCCAGATGGCGTACATGGCCAGCGAGCCCTGCACCGAGACCAGCGAGCGGACGCCGGAGTCGCCGGCCTCCAACTCCTGGCAGGCCAGCCCGTACGCGACGGCGGAGGCGCCGGCGCAGCCGTAGCCGGTGAGGTGCATGCCGAGCAGTCCGAGTTTGCCGAACTCGCGGGCCAACTCCCGGGCCGGCACCCGACCCTCCTCGTACCAGTCGGCGACGTGTGGGCGTACCCGGTCGTCGACGAGTTGGCGGACGACGTCGCGGATCTGTCGCTCCTCCTCGCTGAGCGACGGGTCCAGGTCGAGCAGGTCCAGTGGAGCGGTCATGGACGCCACCTTAACGAAGACTCAGGCCGATGGGCGGGGTCGCGTCATTCGATCGGCCCGGAGAGCACCAGCACCCGGGCATGGATCTGGTTGCGTTGCTGCAGGGCCGCGCGCAACGCCCGGTGCAGCCCGTCCTCCAGGTAGAGCCCGCCGTTCCACTGCACCACGTGCGGGAAGAGGTCGCCGTAGAAGGTGGAGTCCTCGGCGAGGAGCTTGTCGAGCGCCAGCTCGCGCTTTGTGGTGATCAACTGGTCCAGACGCAGCGGACGCGGCGGGATCTCCGCCCACTGCTTGAGCGTCAGATTGTGCTCCGGATAGGGACGCCCGTCCCGGACCGCTCTGAAGATCACGACGGCACGCTCCCCTCCCCGTGGCCGGGCCGACCGACGGCGCCGAGCCGGGCCGCGGCGGGCACCGCGCGGCGCGGCACCGATGACCGTGCCAGCCTAGCCGCCCGGTGCGCGTTGCGTTCTGCTCCCTGATGTCAGTTTCGCGCCCGATCGTCCCATCCTCAACCGGACGAACGGGACAGCCCACTCAGCTCCACCGGCCGCGCCGCACCACTTCGTCCACTCCACGACGTCCACGGCGCAACGACGGTGACCTATGGTCGGGTGCACGGTAACCGATTGTGACGGCACCGATGGGTTGGTACTCCGCCGGCACGCCGAACGCGTTCCGGTAGGCGGCCATCCGCTGCGCCGGAATGCCGAAGAAACACGCCCCCAGCCCCTCGTCCACGGCAGTGAGCAACATCAGCAGCGCGGCGAAGCCGGTGTCGACATGCCAGTACGGCACCGGCCAGCGGTCGGTCGACCGGTCCGTCCAGCCCTTGTCCGGCTCCGCGTACCGCCGCAGATAGGCCGACTCGTTGGCGTGCGGCACCACGATCAGCGGCGCCCGACGCATGCCGGCCAGCCAACGCTCCCGGCCGCCGCCGTCCGGAGTGGTCGCGGCCCAGAACCGTTCCCGGTCGGCCGCCTCCTCCAGCACCAGAAAGCCCCAGCCCTGCGCGAACCCGGCGGAGGGTGCGCGTACCGCGTGGTCCAGAAGCCGGTCCACCACGTCGGGCGGGACGGGGCGGTCCGGGTCGTAGTTGCGCACCATCCGCCGTCGGCGGACGACCTCGGCGAACTCCATCAGGCTCCGGGGCGGATGCCCCAGGCGCCCCGCCAGGTCACGCCCGGCTTGAGCGTGAGCAGGTCCTTGCCCGACCGGAACGCGTCCGGCGGGCAGGTCATCGGCTCGATCGCCACCGAGCGTCGGTGCCGCTCGCCGGTGAGGGCGTCGCCTGTGAACACCTGCCACCAGCCGAACTCGGCGTCCGCCCAGATGCTCACGCCGGCCGAGCCGTCCGGCGCGGCCAGGCTCACCGAGGAGCCGCCGTCGGCGTCGCGGATCACCTCGCCGAAGCAGAGGTCGAGCTCGACGCCGCCGATCTGGCGCGGGCTGGTCCAGTCGTACTCGGTGCCGGCCACCGGGGTCGCCCCCACCGGCAACAACCGACCGTCCACCAGCACGCGGGTACGGGTGGGCAGGCGCATGACCAGGTCGTCCACGGCGACGCCCGGCAGTTGCAGGTACGGGTGCACGGAGAACCCGAACGGCGCCAACTCCCCACCGATGTTGGTGACCTCGTGCTCGGCGCGCAGCCCGTCCGCGTCGACGCTCCACCGGCTGCGCAGCCGCAGCGGCCACGGGTAGCCGGGCTGCGGCGGCAGGTCGTAGCCGACCGTCACGGCGTCCGCCGACTGCTCCAACAACTGCCACGGCACCCAGTTGACCAGCCCGTGGATGGCGACGTGCCGTTCCGGCTCGGTCAGCGGAAGCTGGTGCGTCCGCCCGGCGAACGGGTAGCGGCCGTCGCGGATCCGGTTCGGCCAGGGCGCCAGCACCTGCCCGGCGCAGCCGGGGCAGACCTCGTCGGTCTGGTACCCGTCGAGCAGCTCGACGCCGTCGTGCCGGTACGTCCGCAGCCCGCCGCCCACCTCCACGATGACGGCCTCGTGGCCGGCGGCGGAGATGGTCCACTGGGCGCCGGAGAACGGGCGCTGGTCGGGGCTTTCCATGCCGGCGACCCTAACCGGTCACGTGCGCTCACCGCTCGACGCGGTCGCGGCCCGGTAGCGCAGCAGCGCCGGGAACACGACCGCGAGCACCACGACGAGCACCGCCGAGGCGAGCCCGCCGGCGACCCAGGCCACCCCGCCGCCGAATCCGGCGGCCATGGTGCCCGCCCGCACGTCACCCAGGCGCGGGCCGCCCGCCACCACCACCGTGTTGACACCCTGGAGCCGGCCGCGCATCCGGTCCGGCGCGTACACCAGCAGCATCGACTGGCGCAGCACCGCGCTGATCAGGTCGGCCGCGCCGGCCACGGCGAGCAGGGCGACCATCAGCCAGAGCTGGTGGGCCAGGCCGGCCGCGGCGATGGCGAGGCCCCAACCGACCACGGCCAGCACCAGGCCGAGCCCCTGGCGGCGCAGCCGGCCGATCCAGCCGGAGGTCAGCCCACCGATCATCGAGCCGATCGCGATGGCGCTGTAGAGCAGACCGACCGCGCCACCGCCGCCGAACCGCTCGTGGGCGATCTCCGGGAAGAGCGCCCTCGGCATGGCCAGGATCATCGCGATGAGGTCCACCCCGAAGGAGAGCAGCAGCACCGGCGTGGTGGCCAGGTAACGGAATCCGTCGATCACGCTGGCCAGGCCGGCGCGGGGGGCCGAACCGTCGGCGGTCGGCTCGGGCGGCAGCGCGGGCAGGCGCAGCGCGGCCCAGAGCATCGCGGTGAACAGCACCGCGTCCACCCCGTACGCGATCGGCAGCACCACGGTGGTGTCCGGCGAGGCGGAGAGGATCAGACCGGCGGCGAGCGGGCCGGCGACCGAGGCCGCGGTGAAAGTCGTGTAGTTCAGGGTGCTGGCGGCCGGAACGAGCTCCTCCGGGACCAGCCGGGGCAGCATGGCGCTGCGGGCCGGCGAGGTGATCGCGAACGCCACGGACTGCACCGCCATCAAGGCCAGCAACAGCACCGGGCTGCCCACGTTCAGCAGCGCCTGGACCAGCAGCCCGAGAGTCGACGCCCAGAGCAGCACGGACCCGCCGAGCAACACCGCACGGCGGTCGCGCGCGTCGGCGACGGCACCACCCCAGAGCCCGAAGATCAGCAACGGTACGAAGGCCGCCACGCCCAGCAGACCGACCCAGAACGAGTCCCGGGTCAGGGCGTACATCTCCACCGGAACCGCGACGGCGGTGAACTGGAAACCGAACATCGCGACGGTGTTGCCGAGCCACAGCCGCCGGTACGCCGGGACGCGCAGCGGACGTACGTCGATCGCCCAGCGGCGCGCCTCGCGCGAGCGGGCCTCCTGTACACCCGTCACGGCGCCAGCCGCTCGACGGTCCACTCACCCTCGTCGAGGTGACGAAAGCGGAGCCGGTCGTGCAGCCGGCCCGCCCGACCCTGCCAGAACTCCACCGCGTCGGGTCGGACCCGCAACCCGCCCCAGTGCGGCGGGGTCGGGATGACGGCCTCGTCCGGGTACCGCTCGGCGGCCTGCCGGTAGCGCTCCTCCAGCGCGGCCCGGTCCGGCACGACCTGCGACTGCGGGCTGGCCCAGGCGCCCAGCTGGGAGCCGCGCGGACGGCTGGCGAAGTACGCGTCGGTGTCCGCCCGGTCGATCGGGGCGATCCGCCCGGTGACCACCACCTGCCGCTGCATGGCGAACCAGGGGAAGACCAGGCTGGCGTACGGGTTGGCGCTCGCCTCGACACCCTTGCGGGAGAGGTGGTTGGTGAAGAAGACGAAACCGTCCGGGTCGTACCCCTTCAGCAGCACCGTCCGTCCGCTCGGCCGGCCGGCGGCGTCGGCGGTGCCCACCACCATCGCGTTGGGTTCGGGTAGCCCGAAGGCCACCGCGTCGACGAACCAGCGGTCGAACTGGGTGTGCCAGTCGGCGGCCAGGTCAGCTTCGGTCAGGCCCAGGTCCGCTGCGTACTCGTTACGCATCGCGGCCGGGGCGGGTGTGTCGCCCGTCACGTCCCCACTCCTTCTCGGCGGCCTCGCCGACGCCCTCCCGCGCTGGCCAGCCCGCACCGCCCAGTCTCACCGAGCCGCGCGGAGAATGCGCGTCCTCAGATGTCGTGTGCAGCACAGTGGCAGTGGGTCGCGTATCCGGTTACTGAGCGGGCAAGATGTTCCGAACACATCCCTGAGGGTCGCCTAAGGCGCTCGGCCGATCGGGCCGGATGAGCCTGACCGGGCGCACCGACCAGATCCAGGAGAGCGACATGGCCGATTTCAAACCCGGACTGGAGGGCGTCGTCGCCTTCGAGACCGAGATCGCCGAACCCGACCGCGAGGGTGGCGCGCTGCGCTATCGCGGGGTCGACATCGAGGATCTGATCGGCCAGGTCTCGTTCGGGAACGTGTGGGCGCTGCTGGTCGACGGCCGGTTCGGGCCGGGCCTGCCGCCGGCGGAGCCGTTCCCGGTGCCGGTGCACTCCGGCGACATCCGGGTCGACGTGCAGTCGGCGGTCGCGATGCTGGCGCCGTACTGGGGTCTCAGCCAGCTGCTGGACATCTCCGACGAGCAGGCCCGCGAGGATCTCGCCCGCGTTTCGGTGACCGCGCTCTCCTTCGTCGCGCAGTCCGCCCGGGGCCTCGGCCTGCCGGCGGTGCCGCAGAAGGAGATCGACAAGGCGCAGACGATCGTCGAGCGGTTCATGAAGCGCTGGCGGGGTGAGCCCGACCCGCGGCACGTCAAGGCCGTCGACGCGTACTTCATCTCGGCCGCCGAACACGGCCTGAACGCCTCCACCTTCACCGCCCGCATCGTCGCCTCCACCGGCGCGGACGCGGCGGCCTGCATCTCCTCCGGCATCGGCGCCCTCTCCGGCCCGCTGCACGGCGGCGCACCGTCCCGCGTGCTCAGCATGTTGGAGGCGGTGGAGCGCAGCGGCGACGCGGAGGGCTACGTCAAGGGTGTCCTGGACCGCGGCGAGCGCCTGATGGGCTTCGGCCACCGGGTCTACCGTGCCGAGGACCCGCGCGCCCGCGTGCTCCGGCGCACCGCCAAGGAGCTGGGCGCGCCGCGCTTCGAGATCGCCGAGGCGCTGGAGAAGGCGGCCCTGGCCGAGTTGCAGGCCCGCCGCCCGGACCGGGTGCTGGCCACCAACGTCGAGTTCTGGTCGGCCGTCGTACTCGACTTCGCCGAGGTGCCGGCGCACATGTTCACCTCGATGTTCACCTGCGCCCGGATGGGCGGCTGGAGCGCGCACATCCTGGAGCAGAAGCGCCTGCAGCGGCTGGTCCGCCCGTCGGCCCGCTACGTCGGCCCGGAGAGCCGTAAGCCGTCCGACGTCGAGGGCTGGGCCGCCATCCCGCACGGCGTCTGACCCTGCCCGCGAGGGGCCCCTCCGGTACGTCGTCGTACCGGAGGGGCCCCTTCGCATTCGGGTGGCCGATCGGCGCCCGGGGTGTGGCGAAGGACTCAGCCCCGCCCTCGGGGGCCCGGCTTCCACCGATGGGTCCGGGTGCGAGGATGAGGGCCGGCAGTGTCGCCGGGCCCGCCCTCGCCCTTGCGGAAGGATCTTCAAGACCGTGGCTGACGCACCGACCATCCGGATTCCCGATGAGATCAAGCCCGCCGACGGACGTTTCGGCTGCGGCCCGTCCAAGGTCCGTCCCGCGGCGGTGTCCGCACTCGCCGACGTGGCCACCAGCTACCTGGGCACCTCGCACCGGCAGAAGACGGTCCGCGACCAGGTGGCCCGGCTGCGCTCCGGCATCGCCGAGTTCTTCTCGCTGCCCGAGGGCTACGAGGTCGTGATCGGCAACGGCGGCACCACCGCGTTCTGGGAGGTCGCCACCTTCGGCCTGATCCGTGACCGCGCGCAGTTCGCCAGCTTCGGCGAGTTCGGCGCCAAGTTCGCCAAGTCGGTCAAGGACGCCCCGTTCCTCGGTGAGCCGACCGTCCGCAAGGCCGACGCGGGCAGCGCGCCGGCCCTGGTCGCCGAGTCCGGCGTGGACGCCTACGCGACCCCGCAGAACGAGACCTCGACCGGCGTCGCGGTGCCGATCGGCCGGGTGGCGGGTGCGGACGAGGGTGCGCTGCTGCTCGTCGACGCCACCTCGGGCGCCGGCGGCCTGGAGGTGAACGTCGGCGAGACCGACGTCTACTACTTCGCGCCGCAGAAGTGCTTCGGCTCCGACGGCGGTCTCTGGCTGGCCCTGATGTCGCCGGCCGCACTGGACCGGGCCGCCGAGATCAAGGCGTCCGGGCGGTACATCCCGGCCTTCCTCGACCTGGTCACCGCGATCGACAACTCGCGGCTGGAGCAGACGTACAACACCCCGGCGCTGGCCACCATCTTCCTGGCCGCCGAGCAGACCGACTGGATGAACGCGCAGGGCGGCCTGGCCTGGGCGGCCAAGCGCACCGCGGAGAGCGCGGCGACGGTGTACGGCTGGGCGGAGCGGTCCCCCGTGGCCACCCCGTTCGTCACCGACCCGGCGCTGCGGTCCAACGTGGTCGCCACCATCGACTTCGCCGACGGGGTGGACGCCACCGCGATCGCGAAGGCGCTGCGCGCCAACGGCATCGTGGACACCGAGCCGTACCGCAAGCTCGGTCGCAACCAGCTGCGGGTGGCGCTGTTCCCGGCCGTCGAGCCGGCCGACGTCGAGGCGTTGACCGCGTCCATCGACTACGTGGTCGAGCGCCTCTGAGTTTCGTCACGTCGTGTCCGTCGAGGCTTCCACGGACACCGACCGTGATCATCGTTGCAGCTCAGTCGCGACATGCGGGGTGTCGCTTCCCCCACCCCGAGACAGATGCGCGTACGGTGGTCCGAGACGCCTGGGTGGCCGACTCGTGGCGTGCGGCCAACGAAGCGGGACGGAGGCAACGCTATGCGCCCAGTACGCTTCGTCGCCCTCTCCGAGGACGGCCATGCCCTCGTTCTCGCCGACGAGGTCGGACGGCTGCTCGCCCTGCCGATCGACGAGCGGATCGCCGGCGCGTTGCACGCCGAGCCGGGCGGTCCGCCGCTTCCGGCGGCGCCGACGGCCGTCGACCCGGTTCCCTCGCTGTCCCCTCGGGACATCCAGGCCCGCATCCGTTCCGGTGAGTCCGCCGAGGACGTCGCCCGGATCGCCGGGGTGCCGGTCGACCGGGTGCTGCGCTACGCCGGCCCGGTGCTCCAGGAACGGGCGATGCTCGCCCAGCACGCCCGCCGCACCCGGCTCAAGGGTGCGGAGAAGCCCACCCCGCTCGCCGAGGTGGTCAACGGTCGTCTGAGCCAGCACGGCATCGACACCGAGAAGATCTCCTGGGACGCGTACCGGAGGGACGACGGCACCTGGCGGATCATCGCCACCTGGCCGTCCGGCAAGGCCACCGCGCAGGCCATCTGGGATCTCGACAAGACCCGGCAGGCGGTCACCCCCCACGACGACATGGCGCAGTACCTGTGCGCCGAGCGGCCCACGCCGATCCTCGGCCAGGAGCCGGCGCCGGAGCGGGGTGGGCACGCCCTGCCCGGTCCGTCGCGTGGCGAGCCGAGCCGCGGTGGGCACGGGCTTCCGGCCGCGTCCGAGCACCCGCGTCCCGGTCGGGACCCGATCCGTGCCGGACGCGACGCGCTGCTCGCCTCACTGGACCGCCCGCTCGGCGCCTCGTCGGGTCGCGGGCTGGAGCCGCGTACGCCGGCTGCCCTTGCCGGGTCGGACGCTCCCCGGCAGCGGCCGGTCGGTGGTGGTGCCGCGGCACTGCTCGGCGGCGGCCAGGGTTCGGCCTTCGACGACGACTCGGACGCGCCCAAGGAGGTGCCGGCCGTGCCGTCGCTGGCGGTCCTGCGGCCGCGTCGGACCGGCGCCGCGGCGGCCGCCGCCGGCAGCGGCGGCGAGTCCACCGATGCCAACGGCAAGCCGCGTAAGCGCTGCCGAGCTGGGACGACGTGCTCTTCGGCAGTGGCCCCGCCGCGCGTGAGTCCTCCTGACGCTTCGCGTTGACGGGTGGCGGTTCGCCACCCGTCGGCGCGAGGCACGCGGCGGGTCCGCCGCCCGGCCTTCACCGACCGCTGGTCGTGTCGTCGGTGCCCCTCCGGTCGAGGTCCGCGACCTCGCGGACGGCCTCGGCGATCGCCCGGAAGTCCTTCTTGAGGATCGCTCCGTGGTTGCTGGTCACCTTCGCGGCGATCCGGATGTGTGGGTTGCGGGTGGTTACCGCGTCGAGGCTGGTGCGGATCCGCTCCTGTTCGTCACCGCGACTGCCGAGGGACGTCCCGGAGGCGACGACGTACCGCACCGGAACGGTGATGGCGTCCAGCACCGGGCCGAGCTCGCGCTCGCGGGACAGTCTGCCGAGCTCGATGTTGCTGTCCGCCATCTGCTCGGCGTTCATCCGCGGGGTCAGGCCGGTCGGGCGCAGCAGCGGCATGAACAGGTTCATCCGCCGGAACAGCTTCCGGATGCGCTGCTCCATGGCGTCGTCGAGCCAGTCGTACGGGAACGCGCCGTCGACCAGGACCGCACCCATGGCACGGTTCGGGTTCCGGCTGGCCCAGTGCGCCCCGACGACGGCCCCGTAGGACCAGCCCACCACCAGCGCACGGTTCACACCCCTGGCCGCGAGAACGGCGTCGACGTCCCGGACGGCTGCCTCGAAGGAATAGTCCGCCGAACGCTTCGACGTCCTGCCGCGAGCCCGCTCGTCGTAGGTGATGTGCCGCCACCCGGTCCCCAGTTCGGCGATGACCCGCCGCCAGTACCCCTGGGTGGAGAACTGGCCGTTGAGGTAGACGATCGGGGTGCCGGGGCCGCCGGTGTCGGTGACGGCCAGGGCGGTGACGTGGACCGGCACCAGGCCGGTCCACGTCGAGCTGGTCGAGAACGTGCTGTTGTTCGTCATCGTCATCCGTCCTGTTCAGAGGCTGCGGGCGGTGATGTCGCCGTGGAGGGTGGTGGCGTGGATGTCGAGTTGGGTGGTGCCGTCGTTCTTGAGGGTGTTGCCGACGCGGCCGTGGCCGGTGCCGGCGTCCAGGGCGGCCGAGACGCCGGCGGCGGCGGCGACCGAGATGTCGCCGGACTGGGTACGGAGGACGACCGTGCCGCGTACGGCCTCGGCGATCCGGATGTCGCCCCTCGCGGTGCTGATCTCCGCGGGGCCGTTGAGCCGGCCGACCTCGACGTCGCCGTCGATCGCGGTGAGCCGGACGCTCGCCGCCTCGTCGATCTTGACCTGGCGGTACGCCCCGTCGAAGGCGACGTCGCCGAGGCGTCCGACGCTGCGAAGCTCGGCGCTGGCGGTCTTGGCCTCGATGCGAGAGTCGGCGGGTAGCCGGACGGTGACCTCCAGGGATCCGGAGGGGCCGAACAGCTTGTCGGTGGGGCCGGCGGTCGTGATTCGCAGGACGCCATCGGCGTAGGCGACGGTGGTGCGCTCGGCGGTCTTGGTGTCGCGGCTCTTGGCGGGGTCGGCGGGGAGGACCTCGACGATGGTGTCGGCGCGGTCCGCGGCGATGAACCGGATGCGTCCGGCGGGGATGTCCAGGACGGCGGAGATCGGGGCGGGGGTTTCGAAGGTCTGCATCGCGCTCTCCCATGTTCACTGTGTTTCCGACACGGGAAAAGCTACGTTGCTTTCCATATACAGGCAACACCGTCGTTGCATGAATAGAGCGTTTCCGCAGTTCAAGCGCATGAGATTGTTGCAACCGTCCTGCATCTAATGCAACGATCGCCACCCGTACGTTGCAATGGACGGTGAGTGAACGCTATGGTGAGGCGGTCCGAACCGCCGTGCAGGATCACCGAGGAGACCGCGATGCCGGGAGGCAGGCTCACCCAGCAGGAACGCCAGCAGATCGCGCTGGGGCTGACCGACAGCCTCCCCTACGCCGAGATCGCCCGCCGCCTCGACCGTCCCACCTCGACGATCACCCGCGAGGTGATGCGCAACGGCGGCCCCACCGGCTATCGTGCCGACCTGGCCCACCGCGCCACCGAACGCGCGCCCACCGGCGCGGAGCCGCCGCCTCGCGGGCGGCCGAGTCAGTCCCGCCGCCGCACGGACGCGATGCGCGGGCCGTCGCCGAGTACGAGGAGACGTTCACCACCGTCCTCATGGCCTCGGGCCTGACCAAGATGGCGGCCCGGGTGCTGACCTGCCTGTTCACCACCGACTCGGGCAGCCTCACCGCGTCCCAACTCGCGCAGCGCCTCCAGGTCAGCCCGGCGTCGATCTCCAAGGCGATCACCTTCCTGGAGAGCCAGAGCCTCGTCCGCCGAGAACGCGACGAGCGCCGTCGCGACCGCTACGTCGTCGACGACGAACTCTTCTACCAGGCGACGATCGCCAGCGCCCGATCCAACGATCAACTCGTCGAAACCGCACGCCAGGGCGTCGCCCTCCTCGGCCCGCACACCCCCGCCGCCGCCCGCCTGGAGAACATCGCCCGCTTCCTCGACTTCATCAGCGAAAGCATCACCCGCGCCGCCGAACAGGCCCGCGAGGTCCTCCACACCAGCCACTCCGCCACCACCGGCCGGGTGCCACCGGGTCAGAGCGGCCAGGCGGCGAGCCGCTCGTAACGTGGTCGAGGGCCGAGGTGGCTGCGCACCAGCAGCAGCTCGGTCGCCGACCAGGTCGGTCCCTGGTAGGCGTCCAGCGTGGTCACATCGGCCTCGACGTCCGCCAGGGCCATCCGGTCGCCGGGCCGGGCAACGGTCAGGTGCGGCCGGAACGGCTTCTCGTCGCACGGCAGCCGGGCGTGGCGCAGCCGGGACCGGATCAGCCGGGCCAGTACGCGCAGCGCCTCGACATCGCCCCGGAGGTCCACCCAGAGCACGGTGGACCGGTCCCGGCCGAACCGCCCACCGCCGCCGAGGCTCAACCGGGGTGCGGAGTCCCGGCCGTCGCGGAACCACTCGGCGGCCAACCCGAGCGCACTCTCCACCTCGACCAGCCGGGCGGCCTCGACCACACCGAGGAACGCCAGGGTCAGGTGCAGGCGGGCCGGGTCGGCGAGCCGGACGTTGACGCCGGCGGCCGTCGCCGCCCCGACGCGCAGCCGGGCGACCCGTGCGCCGAGATGGTTGACCGCCTCGACGGACGGGTGGACCGCGACGAAGAGTCGCAAACTGCCGAGCCGCTCAGTGGTGCCGTTGCCGGTGCCCGGCCCGGGCCGCCGGCAGGGCCAGCCCGGCGGCGTGCAGCACGCCCTCGACCCGCACCCGCTCGATCTCCTGGTCGACGCCCTCCAACTCGGCGAGGTGTTCGGTGATGCCGAGGGCGCGGCACGCCAGCCGGAGCCGGTCGTCGTACGCCTGGAGCAGCGCGCCGTGCCACACCATCGACCGGCCCGTCCCGCCGAGCCGCTGGCCGCCGAGGCGCCGCAGGTCGGCGGCGAGGTGTTCCAGGGGTCGCCGGTCGGTCCGATCGAACTCGCTGAGGTCGATGTCGCGGGTCAGCGCGTCGGCTTCGATGGCCCGGTCGAGGCGGGCGATGGTGCGTTTCTCCCGCCGACGCTCACGCCACTCGGACCAGCCGCAGACCACCCGGTCGAGGATCTCGTCGTAGCAGAACAGCAGCGCGAACGCCGCCGGAAGGCTGGCCACGGCGAGGAACGCCAGGGCCAGCATCAGCGCGCGTCCGACTCCCACGTATCGACGCTAAGCCCCGTCGTGCCGCCTCGCCAGCGATTTGGCCGCATCCGCGCCATCCGCTCATCGGGACCGGCGCCTTCAGCAGTCGGTGGAGGTGACGTAGAAGCGCGGCATCGGGAGCACCCGGAAGCGCAACCGGGCACCGGAGCGGCGCAGCTGCCAGGTGAGCGCGATCAGGGCGGTGGCCAGCGAGATGAGACCACCCATCCAGATGCTGGCGCCAGCGCCGAAGTGCTCCGCGACCCAGCCGATCAGCGGGGCGCCGACCGGGTTCGTGCCCAGAAACACCAGCACCCACAGGGACATCACCCGCCCCCGGAACGCCGCGTCCACACCCAACTGGACCCGCTGGTTCGACGCCTGAGCGAAGAAGACCATGAAGAAGCCGGTCGGCACCAGCAGCACCACGACCAGCCAGTACGTCGACGCGAAGCCGACCAGGGTGCCGAAGCTGGCGCAGGCGATCGCGGCGCCGAGCACCAGCCACACCGACGGTCGGCTGCGCCGGCCGGTGCCGCTGAGCGCGCCGCCCAGCGCGCCGACGGCGAGGGCGGTGCTGAACAGGCCGAAGGAGGCCGCACCGGTGTTGAAGACGGTCTTCGCCAGCGCGGCGAGGGTGAGCTGGAAGTTGAACAGCGACATGCCGATCACCGACATGACCGCCATCGGCAGCAGCAGGTCCGGTCGGCGCCACACGTACCGCAGACCGTCGATCACCCGCGCGGACGCCCGCTCGTCGCGCGGCAGCAGGGCATCCCGGTGCAGCTCGGCCGTCCGCATCCGGACGACGTTGACCAGGGGAGCAACCGAGCTGAGGGCGGTGAAGAGGAAGACCGGGCCCACGTCGAAGGCGGCGATGGCCAGACCGGCGACGGCCGGGCCGACGATGCGGGCCGAGTTGAACACGGCGGCGTTCAGCGACAGCGCGTTGGGCAGCAGGGGCGTACCGACAAGCTCGGAGACGAACGCCTGGCGGACCGGGGTCTCCACGGCGTTGGCCGTGCCGAGCAGGGCGGCGAACGCGAAGACGTGCCAGAGCTGCACCAGGTCGGTGAGGACCAGCAGGGCCATGCCGAGCGCCAGCACGCTCCAGAGGGCGTTGGCCGCGAACAGCAGCACCCGCTTGTCGTACCGGTCGGCGAGCCGGCCGGAGAGCAGCGTGAGCAGCAGTACCGGGGTGAACTGGCACGCGGTGACCACGCCGAGCGCGGTCGCCGAGTTGTCGGAGAGCTCAAGGACGAGCCAGTCCTGGGCGATGAACATCATCCAGACGCCGATCAGCTTGATCAGCTGCCCGGTTGCGAAGAGCCGGTAGTTGCGGACCTGTAGGGACTGGAACATCGTGCTCAGCTTGGCCTGCACTCTTGGTGCGCCTCCTCGGACGTACGCGTCATCGACAGGTGACGGCACGGCCCGGTGGCGCGGGCGTGACTCAGGCGCGGGCGAGCTGCTGAAGGATCTCGGCGGCCCTCTGCAGGGTCTCCCGTTCGTCCTCGTCGAGCGCGGCCAGCCGGTAGGCCAGCCATTCGTCGCGGGCCCGCTCGAACTGGTCGAGCACGGCCTGCCCTCCTTCGGTCGCCGCGAGGATGACCTGCCGCCCGTCGGTCGGATGGGGGGTCCGCCGCACGAGGCCGCGGTCCTCCAACTTCCCGACGATCTTGGTCATCGTCGGTGGCTGCACCCGCTCGACATCGGCCAGTTCCCGGGGCGTCATCCCGCCCGCCAGCCGCAGGCTGGTGAGCGCGGAAACCTGGGTGACCGTGAGGTCGCCGACCGGTCGCGCCTGGCGGACCCGCCGGTTGAGTCGGGTGATCGCATCTCGCAGCTGAGGAGCCAGCTGCGCCGGTGGCACGCGTTTCGCCGTCACCGTCCGCTCCGTCACGTTAGTTAGCTTAACTAATGAGCCTGGCTAACGACATTTGTTATGACCAGGCTCACGAGGACGTTTGTGCTGTTCCGGGCGGGAAATCCGGTTCGACTCCCCGCCCGGACGTGCGTCAGAGCACCAGGGACTCGATCGGCCCGCGCAGGAAGTACAGCACGAACAGCGCGGCCACCCCGTACAGCAGCGGGTGGATTTCCCGGGCCTTGCCCCGGGCCAACTTCACCACCACGTAGGTGATCAGGCCGGCGCCGATCCCGTTGGAGATCGAGTAGGTGAACGGCATCAGCACGATGGTGAGGAACGCCGGGATGGCGATCTCGTAGTCGGACCAGTCGATCGTCCGCACCGCGGTCATCATCAGGAAGCCGACCACCACCAGGGCCGTCGAGGCCGCCTCGAACGGCACGACCACCACCAGCGGCGCGAGGAACATCGCCAACAGGAAGAGCACGCCGGTGACCAGGCTGGCCACGCCGGTCCGGGCACCCTCCCCGACACCGGCGGCACTCTCGATGTACGACGTGTTGCTGGAGGTGCTGGCCGCGCCGCCGGCCGCCGCCGCGATCGAGTCGACCAGCAGGATCTCCCTGGCCTTCGGCGGCGTACCGCGCTCGTCGAGCAGGCCACCCTCCTGGCCGACGGCCACCATCGTGCCCATGGTGTCGAAGAAGTCCGTGATCAGCAGGGTGAAGACGAACATCAGCACGACCACCCACCCGGCGCGGCCCCACGAGTCGAACACGTTGAAGTTGCCCAGCAGCGACAGGTCCGGCACGTCCACCACCGTCTTCGGCAGCTCCGGCACGTTCAGCGCCCAGCCCTTCGGGTTGGGCTTCCCGTCGACGAACGACGGCCGATGTTGGCGACCGCCTCCACGATGACCGCCAGCACGGTGGACGTCAGGATCCCGATCAGGATCGCGCCCTTCACCCGACGACTCGTGACAGCCTTGTGTGTCGCGATGTATCGCGTTAGTGTCTCCCCGTAGGGCGCGCGTCGGCGCGTCGTCAAGGGGAGGACGCCATGGCCGGATGGACGGTCGACAGCCCGCAGCGGCTCACCGTGGACGGCCCGGTCACCCGGTTGGACGTCCGTCTGGTGAGCGGACGCATCAACGTGGTCGCCACCGACGGCGACCCGGATCGACATCACCCAGGTCGGCCGTCGGCCGGTGCTGGTCGACCACTCCGACGGCCGGCTCAGCATCCGTCAGGAACGTGGTGGGGGCTGGTCGGACGTCCTGCGGTGGTTCCGGGCGATCCACCGCTACCCGCGGGTGGACGTCTCCGTCGCCGTGCCCGCCGACGTCCTCGCCGACCTGGGACTGGGCGCGGGCTCGGTGGTCGCCTCCGGCCTGCGCCGGCAGACCACGGTCCACGTCGCCGCCGGTCAGATCGCCCTCATGGGGCTGGGCGGCACCACCTCCGCGAAGATCACCTCGGGGCCGGTGGAGGCGCTCGGCGTACGCGGCGACCTCACTCTGGAGACCGTCTCCGGGGAGGTGATCCTCGCCGACAGCGCCGCCGACCGGGTGCGGGCGCAGACCGTCTCCGGTGCCATCACCTGCGACCTGGACAATCCCCGACGTAGCGAGATCCGGCTCAGCACCATCTCGGGCAGCATCACCGTCCGGGTCCGCCAGGACAGCGACCTCGCCGTCCGGCTGAACACCGCCTCCGGTCGGATCACCAGCGGGTTCCCGCAGGTGCGCAGCTCGACGTTCCCGATGCCGAGCGGCGAGGGGGTGCTCGGCGACGGCGAAGGTAAGCTCTGGGCCTCCGCGACCTCGGGGAGCATCGCCCTGCTCGCCCGAGCGGTCGACGACGATGGGGAGGAGCTGCCGTGACCGCCGTGTTCAGCCACGGACGGCTCCGGCTCTACCTGCTCAAGCTCCTCGACGACGGCCCCAAGCACGGCTACGAGCTGATCCGCCTGCTGGAGGAACGGTTCCTCGGGCTCTACGCGCCCAGCGCCGGCACCATCTACCCCCGGCTGCAACGGCTGGAGGCCGAGGGGCTGGTCAGCCACACCGCGGCCGGTGGCCGGAAGACGTACGACATCACCGACGCCGGTCGCGACGAGCTGCGTCAACGGGCCGCCGAGCTGGCCGCGCTGGAGGCGGACATCGCCGCCTCGGTGGCGGACCTCTCCACCCTGGCCGGCGAGATCCGCAGCGAGGTACGCGGCTCGGTACGCGACCTCAAGCGGGAGCTGAGCGAGGCGACCCGGCAGACCCGGCGTGCGCGGTGGGAGGCGCCCCCGCCGCCCCCCCGGACGACGTCGGACGACGGGCCGCGCGCCGCACTGCTCGACGAGTTCGACCAGCGGCTGGCCGCGTTCAGCGCCGAGGTCGGCCGGTTGGCGCGGGCCCGGCAGTTCAGCGACACCCAACTGCGTACGGCGATCCGGCTGCTCGACGGCGCCCTCGACGGGCTACGCCGCCTGCTGCGCTGACCGAGGTCGCCGGCCGACCCGGGGCGGCCGACGACTCACAGGTTTTTTCCAGCGAGCATCCAGCGCCGGCGCAGTGAGGTCACCGATGATGGGCCCATGCCCGCTACCCAGACCGAGGCGCGACTTCTCGTCGTCGAGGACGACCCGAACATCCTCGAACTCCTCTCCGCGAGCCTGCGGTTCGCGGGCTTCGACGTGGCCACCGCGACCAGCGGCAGCGCGGCCCTGAACGCCGCCAAGGACCGCCGGCCCGATCTGGTCGTGCTCGACGTGATGTTGCCGGACCTGGATGGCTTCGAGGTCATCCGGATGCTCCGCGAGGGCGGGACGCGTACCCCGGTGGTCTTCCTGACCGCGCGGGACGCCACCGACGACAAGATCCGTGGGTTGACCCTGGGCGGCGACGACTACGTCACCAAGCCGTTCAGCCTGGAGGAGCTGACCGCCCGGATCCGCGCCGTGCTGCGCCGCACCACCACCGGCGAGCAGGCCCCGTCCCGGCTCACCTTCGCCGACCTGGAGCTGGACGAGGAGACCCACGAGGTGCACCGGGCCGGGCAGCGGGTGCAGCTCTCGCCGACCGAGTTCAAACTGCTGCGCTACCTGATGCTCAACGCCAACCGGGTGCTGTCCAAGGCGCAGATCCTCGACCACGTCTGGAACTACGACTTCCGTGGCGACGACAACATCGTCGAGTCCTACATCTCGTACCTGCGGCGCAAGGTCGACACCACCCAGCCGCGGCTGATCCACACCCTGCGCGGCGTCGGGTACGTGCTGCGCAAGCCGGCGGCGTGAACCGGGTCCAGCAGGCGAAGGGGCGGGTCCGCAGCGTGCCGCTGCGGGTGAAGCTGGTCACCTCGGTGCTCGCGCTGGTAGCCGTCGCGCTGCTGGTGATCAGCTCGCTGACCGCCTACTTCCTCCGCAACTACCTCGAGGGGCAGGTGGACGGGCAGATCAGGTCGACCGCCCAGGGCCTCGGTCAGCTGCTCCCGAAGCTGCGCAGCGGTGAGGTCAACGCCATGCTGCCCAGTGACTACGTCGTGTCGCTGGCCGACGAGCAGCAGGTGTACGCGGCCAAGTACGACAACCTGAGCCTCGACCCCGAGCAGTTGCCCGCCTTTCCCAGCAGCCGGGCGGGCTTCGAGGAGCTGGAGGGCGAGCCGCGGACCGTCGTGTCCCACGACGGCCTCACCCGGTGGCGGGTGTACTACGCAGCCCAACGTGACGGCTCGGTGCTCGCCGTGGGGCAACCGCTGACCGACGTGGACCGGGCGGTGAAGCAGCTCGTCTGGATCGACCTCCTGGTCGGCGGCGCGGTGCTGATCATGCTGGCCTCGGTCGGCGCGGCGATCGTCCGGACCAGCCTCAAGCCGCTCGTCGAGATCGAGCAGACCGCCGCCGCCATCGCCGGCGGTGACCTGACCCGCCGGGTTCCCGACCCGGAGCAGGGCCAGGAGCATCCCACCTCGGAGTTGGGCCGGCTGTCCCGCGCGCTGAACGCGATGCTCACCCAGATCGAGGCGGCGTTCACCGCCCGAGCCGCCTCGGAGACCGCGGCGCGGTGGGCGGAGAGCGCCGCCCGGGACGCGGCTGCCGCGGCCCAGGCGTCCGAGGCGCGGGCCCGGCGCTCCGAGGAGCGGATGCGGCAGTTCGTCGCGGACGCGTCGCACGAGCTGCGGACCCCGCTGACCACGATCCGTGGCTTCGCGGAGCTGTACCGGCAGGGTGCGGCGCGGGCCCCGGAGGAGACCGCTGGCCTGCTCCGCCGCATCGAGGACGAGGCGGCCCGGATGGGGCTGCTGGTGGAGGATCTGCTGCTCCTCGCCCGGCTGGACCGGGAACGGCCGCTCTCCCTGGCGCCGGTGGAGCTGCCGGTGCTCGCCTCGGACGCGGTGCACGCCGCCCGGGCGATGGCTCCGGATCGACGGATTGACCTGGAGATCGAGCCCGGATCGGGCCCGCTCGTGGTCCTGGCCGACGACGCGCGGCTGCGGCAGGTCATCGGCAATCTGGTGACCAACGCGCTCACCCACACCCCGCCGGACGCCGAGGTCAGCCTGCGGCTGCGCGCCGAGAAGGGGAACCTCGCCGTGGTGGAGGTGGCCGACACCGGCCCGGGTCTCTCCCCGGAGCAGGCGGAACGGGTCTTCGAGCGGTTCTACCGGGCCGATGCGGCGCGGACCCGCCGCGCCGACGGCAACACCGGCACCGGGCTCGGCCTGGCCATCGTGGCGGCTCTGGTGGCCGCCCACCACGGCTCCGTCGAGGTGGCCGAGACGCCCGGCGGTGGGGCCACCTTCCGGGTCCGGCTGCCCCTTCTGCCACCTACCGACGAGACCGGTGAGTGACTTTCAGCCAACTTCCAGGACGGTTCCAGCTTGATCGCAGTGCGCGGGGAGAAGGTAGTGACATGACCGAGTTCGAGTCCGACCCGCAGCGCCGGCCGGCCCCCACCGACGCCGAGCCGTCGCACCCCACCGCCGAGCTGCCACGCGACGAGCGCGCGCAGTCCGACTCCCCGACCACTCCCGTCCCGGTTGTCTCGACCACCGGTGACGCGGCCACCCCGACCGCACCCGCCGCCACCACCGGGTCCGACGCGCCGACCACCGCGTACGCCGGCCAGCCGGCGGCCGGGCAGCAGCCGACGGGGTACGAGCCGCCGACCGCCGCCACCCCTTCCGCCCCGCCCTACCCGGTCTCCGGTCACCCGGCGCCCGGCCAGCACGGCTACCCGCAGCCGACGGCCGGCCGGTACCCCGGCGCCCCCTGGTACCCGGGCCAGCAGCAGTCCGGCTGGGCCGGCGGGGGTCAGCCGGGCATGGCGTACCCGCACCAGCAGCACGCGCAGCAGCCGGGGCAGCCGGTTCCGCCGTGGGGTCCGCAGGTCGCGCCGCCCGGTAGCGGTCCCCGGCCGGGCCGCATCGCCAAGTTCGCCGGCGCCGGTGTCGCGGTGTTCGCCCTGATGCTCGGGTCCGGCGTGGCCGGCGGGGCGCTCGCGCTCGCCCTGGACGGCGACAGCGGCGGCGTCACCCGCACCTACTCCGCGGCACCCGTGCTCAACAGCGCCGATCTGCCGAAGATCGCCGCGTCCGTGCAGGACAGCGTCGTCTCGATCACCACCGACAGCGGCGAGGGTTCCGGGGTGGTGCTCAGCGCCGAGGGGTACGTGCTCACCAACAACCACGTGGTCGCCTCCGCCGCTGGTGACACCGTGCGGGTTGTCTTCGCCGACGGCAAGAGCGCCGACGCGAAGATCATCGGTACCGACCCGAAGACCGACCTGGCCGTGGTGAAGGCCAACGGGGTGAGCGACCTCAAGGCAGCACGGTTCGGGGACAGCGACGCCATGCAGGTCGGTGACCAGGTGCTCGCCCTGGGCAGCCCGCTCGGCCTGCAGGGCTCGGTCACCTCGGGCATCCTCAGCGCCCGGGACCGCACCATCCGCGCCGGCGAGAGCCAGCCGCAGGACCCGAGGCAGCAGGACCCGAGCCAGCAGGGCCAGGCCGTCAGCTCCATCTCCGGCCTGCTCCAGACCGACGCCCCGATCAACCCCGGCAACTCCGGCGGCGCGCTGGTCAACACCCGGGGCGAGGTGATCGGCGTCAACACCGCCATCGCCACTTCCGGGCAGAGCACCGGCAACATCGGCGTCGGGTTCGCCATCCCCAGCAACAAGGCCAAGGACGTCGCGGGCAAGCTCCAGCGCGGCGAGAAGGTCAGTCACCCGTCGCTCGGGGTGGGCGTCAACCAGGCCGAGGGCGGCGGCGCGCTCGTCGCGTCGGTCACCGCGGGCAGCGCCGCCGAGAAGGCCGGCCTCCAGCGGGGCGACGTCGTCACCCGGTTCGGCGACAAGGTGATCAACGACTCGGACGACCTGGTCGGGGCGGTGCAGGCCGGCAAGGTCGGCGACCGTGTCGAGGTGCAGTACAAGCGCAACGGTGTCGAGAAGACGGCAACCGTGACGCTCGCCGAGACGTCCTAACACCAGAACCTGCCTCCTCCCTCCGGCGGCGGGTGGCGGGGCCAAGGGGGTTGGCTCCGTCACCCGCCGCTCCTTTCCGTTCGGACGGCGGTTCACCCGGATCGGGTGAACCGCCGTCACCCGTACACCCGGCAGGTTCGGTGCACGAGGCGCGACGGGTACGGGGGTGGATGCCATGACCGGGGTGGTCGATGTCCGCGACGACCAGCGGATCCAGCGCGACGTCCTGGCCGAGCTCGCGTGGGACGCGCGGCTGCGACCGAACGAGATCGGCGTGACCGTCGACCAGGGGGTGGTCACCCTGAGCGGGTTCGTGGACAGCGTCGCCCGCAGGTGGGCGGCGGCCCGCTGCGCGCAGCGGGTGCGCGGGGTACGGGCGGTGGCCGACGAGATCGAGGTACGGCTCACGGGCACACCGGGTCGTACCGACGCGGAGATCGCCATCGCGGCGTCCCGTGCGCTGGAGTGGGACAGCTTCGTGCCCGCCGAGCGGCTGGACGTGACCGTGGCCAACGGCTGGCTGGTGCTGCGCGGTGAGGTCGAGTTCGGGTGGCAGCGCCGCGCAGCCGAGGGGGAGTTGCGCCGTCTGGACGGGGTGCGGGGCATCACCAACCTGGTCGAGGTACGCCCGTCGGCGCCGCCGCCCGGCGACCGGCTGCGGCACGACGTCCAGCGCGCGCTGCTGCGCACGATCGGCGCGGAGCGGGTGAGCGTCGAGGTGGACGGCGACACCCTGGTCCTCGCCGGAGTGGTCCGCTCGTGGTGGGAACGCGACCAGGTCCAGCGGGTGGCCTGGTCCGCGCCGGGAGTGCGGGTCGTTCACGACCAGCTCCTGGTCGGCGGGTGAGCGTCCGTCTTGTCCGGTTTACCGGAGACGCCACGGGGAAACCGCCGCGGACCACGCCGACCTGCGGCGACACCGGACCGGGGACAAACGGGGAGGACTCGTGGCCGTGAACCACCCGCCCGCCGACCGCCCGGACGAGCGGTCGTTGCGCATCGCGATGGTGGTCCCGCCCTGGCTGTCCGTCCCGCCGCCCGGCTACGGCGGGCTGGAGCAGGTGGTCGCCGCCCTGGTGGACGCGTTGACCAGGCATGGGCACGCGGTGACCCTGTTCGGCGCCGGCGGTGAGCACGGCACCGCCGCCGGCGGTTTCGTCTCCACCGTCGCGGAGGTGCAGTACGAGCGGCTCGGCGAGTCGCTGCCGGAGCTGGCCCACCTGGCCCGGGTGAACCGGCGGATCACCGCGGCCGACTTCGACGTGATCCACGACCACACCACGATCGGCCCGCTGGTCGCCGGCCGCCGGGCCGTTCCGACGGTCGCGACCGTGCACGGCAACCCGGTGGGGGAGTACGGCGACGTGCTCGCCGATGCCGACCGGGGCGTCGCCCTGGTGGCCATCTCGCACGCGCAGCGCGGCTTGAACCCCGGCCTGCCCTGGGCTGGCACGGTGCACAACGCGTTGGACATCCGTGGTCTGCCGCGCAAGACCGAACCCGGTTCCGGGCCGGTGTTGTGGCTCGCGCGGTTCAGCCCGGACAAGGGCCCGGACGTCGCCATCCGGGCGTGCCGGGAGGCCGGGTTGCCGCTGCTGCTGGCCGGCAAGTGCAACGAACCCGCCGAACGCCGCTACTACGAGCAGGTCGTCGCGCCGCTGGTCGACGACGACGTGACCGTCGTGCTCAACGCCGACCGCGCGCAGACCCTGCGGATGCTGGTCGACGCCCGCTGCCTGATCATGCCGATCCAGTGGGACGAGCCGTTCGGCATGGTCATGTTGGAGGCGATGGCGACCGGGACTCCAGTGGTCGCCCTGAACCGGGGTGCGGTGCGGGAGCTGGTCCAGCCCGGGGTGACCGGGCTGGTGTGCGAGGGGCCGGACGACCTCCCGGCGGCGTTGCGGGCGGCGAAGCAGCTCGACCCGGAGGACTGCGTGGCGCACGTCGCGGAGAGCTTCTCGGTCGAGCGGATGTCGTACGGCTACGAGGAGGTCTACCGACGCTTCGCCGCCAGCCGGTACGACATCCGCGAACCGGCCCGGGTGGCGGCCCGCTGATCCGTCCTGGTGCGACCGTGGCCGGGGTCAGACCCGGGCCACGCCCAGCTCGGCGATGGCGACGTCGAGCCGCTGCGCGTACGCCGGACTGATGCCGCCCTCGCCGAGACGGACCGCGACCTTCTCGCGCAGCCGGGCCACCGGCGGTGCCAGCTCGTTCCGGCCGGAGCCGACCGCCGCGGTCAGGTTGCGCAGCTCGTTGCGCAGGTCGAGGCCGACGTCGGAGCGGATCTCCCCGGCGTTCAGCCCGTCGCCGATCAACCGGTCGACGCGGTTGGCGGCCTCGACCAGGGTGCCGGGATCCGAGGTGGTCGAGCGGGTGCCCGGGGGTGTCGACGGTGACGCGGCCGGAGGCTTAGACGACCCGGCGACCGGCGGGTCGGACGGCGGCGGCGCGACGGGACCGGTCGACGGCTGCGTCCGAGGCGTCGGCCGCTGGTCGGGCAGCAGGGCCACCCCGGCCAGCGTCACACCGACCGCGAGGACCGCCGGAGCCAGCAGCAGCGCCACCCGTCGAGGCGACCGCTCCGACCCGCTGTCGGCAGGTACGGCGCCCTGATCGGGCACGTCCGCCGCTGTCGGTCCGGGGACCGGCTGGGGTGCCAGGGCCATGGTGGACACCGGGGCGGCGGCCGGCGGCTCGGCCGGCAGCAGTTGCTCACGCAGGGTGGTGGCGACCTGTCGTGCGGTCGGCCGGTCGGCCGGGTCACGGGACAGGCAGCGCAGGCAGATCCGGGCCACCGCCGAAGGCAGCTCCGGCAGGTCGGCCAGGGTCGGCGGCGGGCCGCCGGCCAGCGCGGCGCTGAGCTGCTCCCAGGTGTCCGCCGGGTACGGCACCCGGCCGGTGAGCGCCTCGTGCAGCAGCACGCCGAGCGAGTACACGTCGCTGGCTGGTTGGGCGGGGGCGCCGTCGAGCCGTTCCGGCGCCACGTACGCGGGGGTGCCGAAGGTGCCGCCGTCCTCGTCCTCGTCCGGCGCGCCGATCCGGGTGGCGATGCCGAAGTCGAGCACCTTGACGCCCATCCCGGTCATCATCACGTTGGCCGGGGTGATGTCGCGGTGCACGATGCCGAGCCGGTGCGCGGCGGCCAGCGCGTCGGCGATCTGCCCGCCCACCTCGACCGCTTCGGCCCACGGCAGGGCCCCCTGGGTGAGCCGCAGCTCCAGCTCCTCGCCGCTGAGCAGTTCCATCACCACGAACGAGGTGATGGAGCCGTCCGGGTCGACCGTCTCGCCGTAGTCGTGCACCGAGGTGACGTGCGGGTGCACCAACTGGGCGGCGGCGCGGGCCTCCTCGCGCACCATGTCCCGGAAGCGGGCGTCGGCGGCCAACGACGGGGCGAGCACCTTGAGCGCGACGACCCGGTCGAGCACCTCGTCGCGGGCACGCCAGATGACCGACATGCCGCCGGCGCCGATCTGGTCGACAAGCCGGTACCTGCGGGCCAGTAACCGGCCCGGGTGCAGCGCTGCCTTCACGGATCGCACCTGCCTCGGGGTGGGAGCGGTATCAGGTTGCGCGAATGTGTCCTGGCTGTCAACGGCGTCCCGCCCGCCGTCGACGGGCGGCACCTGCCCTGCGCCGAATGCCGGGTGGCGGCGGGCCCGTGCCAGGATGAGAGGCATGGCGGGGGGACCGGTGGCGTTCGTGCTCGGTGGCGGGGGAGTCCTCGGCGCGGTCGAGGTGGGCATGCTGCGGGCCCTGTTCCGCGCCGGCATCCGACCCGACATGGTGCTCGGCACCTCGATCGGCGCGGTGAACGGTGCGCTGGTCGCCGCCGACCCGTCCGAGGCGGTGACCGACCGGCTGGTCCGGCTCTGGGCGTCGCCGGAGGCCAGCGAGGTGTACGGCGATTCCGTCGCCCGGCAGTTGCGTCGTTTCGCCGCCCGTACCCATCTGCACTCGCCCCGACCGCTGCGCCGGCTGCTCGAATCCGAGCTGGGCGTGGACACCACGTTCGCCGACCTGCGGGTGCCGTTCCGCTGCTGCGCGGCGCACATCGAGCGGGCCGCCGAGCACTGGTTCGACAGCGGACCGGTGGTGCCGGCCGTGCTGGCGTCGGCCTCGGTGCCGGGGCTGCTTCCACCCATGGAAATCAACGGCGCGCACTATGTGGACGGCGGCATCGTCAACTCCATCCCCATCGGCGAGGCGGTGGCCGCCGGCGCCGGCCGCATCTTCGTCCTTCAGGTGGGCCGGATCGAACGCGAGCTGACCCCGCCCCGACGCCCGTGGGAGATCGCCCAGGTGGCGTTCGAGATATCCCGCCGGCACCGCTTCTTCCGGGAGTTGGCGGCGCTGCCCGAGGGGGTGGAGGTGCACGTCCTGCCGACCGGCGGGCTGAACCCGCGCGACGACACCCCGTGGGCGTACCGGGACATGGCGGCCGTGGGCCGGCGGATCAGCCGGGCGTACACCGCCTCCCGCCGCTACCTCGCCACCCACGTGGAACGCTGATGCCACTTCCCCCCAGGTGGCTACGCCGGTTGCTGATCGCCCCCACCGTGGTGCTGCTGGCGTTCCTCGTGGTCACCACGTTGCCGGTCTGGGCGTTGCTGGCCGGGGCCGCCTCGCCGCTGGTCCCGGGCCGGTTCCGTCCGTTGCGGCTGTTCTGGATCGGCTGCGTCTACCTGGTGTGGGACGCCGCCGCGCTGCTCGCGCTGTTCGTCCTCTGGGTGGCCTCCGGTTTCGGCTGGCGAACCCGGTCACCGGCCTTCCAACGCGCGCACTACGTGCTGGCCGGCTGGTTCCTGCGGGTGTTGTTCTGGCAGGCCCGCTGGGCGTTGCGGCTCAGCATCGACGTGGTCGGCACCGATCCGGACACCGCGCTGCCCGGCCGACCGGAGGTGGTGCTCTGCCGGCACGCCGGGCCGGGCGACTCGTTCATCCTGATCCACGGGCTGGTCAACTGGTTCAACCGCGAGCCGCGGATCGTGCTCAAGGACAGCCTCCAGTGGGATCCGGCGATCGACGTGCTGCTCAACCGGCTGCCCAACCGGTTCATCGCGCCGACACCGGAGCGCGGCGAGGAGACGGTACGCCAGGTCGGGCAGCTCGCCGACGGCCTGGACGACAACGACGCGTTCGTGATCTTCCCGGAGGGCGGCAACTTCACCCCCAAGCGGCGGCTGCGCGCCATCGCCCGGCTGCGTTCGCTCGGGCTGGAGCGAATGGCGCTGCGTGCGGAACGGATGCGTCACGTGCTCGCTCCGCAGCCCGGTGGGATGCTCGCCGCGCTCGACGCCGCCCCGGACGCCGGGGCCATCTTCGTCGCGCACACCGGCCTGGACCGGATGCTCACCGTTGCCGACGTGTGGCGCGAACTGCCGATGGACAAGCGGATCGTGATGCGGTTCTGGTCGGTGCCTCCGGAGGACGTTCCGGTCGACCGGCAGGAGCGCATCGACTGGCTCTACGACTGGTGGGCGCGGATCGACGCCTGGATCGAGGCCAACAGGTGAGGGCGAGGAGTGCAGCGGAGCGGAGCCCCGCAGGCGCGAACGAAAAGCGGGCTCAGGTGAGGGCGAGGAGTGCAGCGGAGCGGAGCCCCGCAGGCGCGAACGAAAAGCGGGCTCGGGGGGGACGGCGCCGCGTAGGGTGCGGTCGTGGACCAGATCTGCGTGGTGACGACGGTGGTGGATGCGCGTTCGGTCGCCGACGTGCTGGCGGCCGCGGCCGTCGCCGGGCGGCTCGCCGCCTGCGCCCAGGTCGGCGGTCAGGTGGACAGCACCTACTGGTGGCGGTCCGGTGTGGAGACCAGCACCGAGTGGTCGGTGCAGTTCAAGACCGCCCCGGACCGGCTCTCCGCGTTGGTCGACCAGATCCGGGTCAACCATCCGTACGAGGTGCCGGAGATCCTGGTGTCCAGGGTGGAGAGTGGTGACCCCGGCTACGCGACCTGGGTACACGAGCACACCCGACCGTGAGTACGCGCACTCTGGGCCGCGACCCGGTCGGGTTTCGATGATGTGCGGGTGGATGACACCCGCTATCCCTGCCCCGCCTGCGGTGCCCCGGCTGACCTGAGCATCGGCTGCACCGGTTGCCGCCGGGCGCCCGACCCGGTCGCCGCCGAGGTGGTCCGGCTGGGCCGGGAGGTCGCCGAGCTTGAGCCGCAGGTGGAGCAGGCTCGTCGGACGTACACCGAGCTGGCCGGTCGGCTGACGGCCGTGTCGCGCCGTCGGGCGGAGCTGGCGGCGGTCGTCCGCGCCGGGGTCGCGGCGCCCGTCGTCGGGCCGGTGCCGCGCAGTGCTCCGACGGTCGTGACCGACCTGGCGCCGGGGGCGGCGGAGACCTCGACCCGGACGGTCCAGGGTCTGCTCTTCGTCCTCGGTGGACTCCTGCTGGGTTCCGCCGCGGTGGTGTTCACGGCCGTCGCCTGGGCGGCGGTCGGGGTCGGTGGCCGGGCGCTGATCCTGGCGGCGTTCACCGCGCTCGCGCTGGCCGTACCGCTGCTGGCGGTCCGCCGGGGGTTGGGCGGCACGGCGGAGACGTTCGCCGCGGTGGGGCTGCTGCTGGTGGTGCTGGACGGTTACGCGGCCTGGTCGGTGGACCTGGCCGGGGTGGCCGACTGGCCGGGTTCGCGGTACGGCGCGCTGGTCGGGGGCGTCAGCGCGGCGGTCGCCGTGGCGTACGGCCGGTTCAGTGGGTTGACCGGGCCGTGGTTCGCCGCGCTGTTGGGCGCTCAGCCGGTGCTGCCGCTGCTTGCCGCCGAGGCGCGGCCGGACGCGGCTGGTTGGGCCCTGGTCCTGCTCGGGGTGGCGCTGCTGGAACTGGCCGTGGTGGCGGCGCTGCGCGGCCGACCGGGGACGGCTCAGCTGGCCGGTCGTGTGGTGGCCGGGACCGGGCACGTCGTCGCGCTCACCGGTGCCGCCGGCTGCGCCCTGGTGCCGTTGCTGCTCGGCCGTGCCGCGGGCACCCCGCTGTTGGCCGGGGTGCCACTGCTGCTGGTCGCGCTGACCGCGCTCGGTGCGGCACGGCTGGTCGGCGGCGCGGCGGTGCGGACGGTGGCCGCTGGTCTGCTGGTGCCGGTGCTCGCCGTCGCGTTGCTGCGTCCGGTGGCCGAGCTGCGGCCGTCACTGCTGTTGCTCGCGGCGGCGGTGGTGGCTCTGGCCCTGGCCGCTGCGGTGCGGCTGCTGCCGGCGCCGGCCCGGTCGGAGGTGCCCGAGTTGGAGGTGCCCGGGTCTGAGGTGCCCGGGTCTGAGGTGCCCTGGTCGGAGGTGCCCGACGGCGGTGGTTGGCGGCGGCCGCGCGTGGGGCGCTGGTGGTCGCGGCGGGACGG
>NZ_JAEVHM010000059.1 GCF_016802865.1 Micromonospora parastrephiae
GCCGCCCCTGCCTGCCGGCCCCGCCGGCCCGCACGTTCCGCGAGATCGTCCGGCTCTGCTGCAACGACCCGCGGTACGGGGCGGCGGCGGTGGCCCTGTTCCTGGTGATCACCCTGCTGGGGCTGGACGGCCCGGTGCTGCCCTGGCTCTGGGCCGACCTGGTCGACGGTGTCGGTGACCCGTACCTGCCGGCGTGGGGGATCGTGGCCGGGCTGCTGGTCACCCTGCCGGTGCCGTACTTCACCGGCGTCTGGTTCCCGCAGTGGTGGGTGGGGCAGATGCTGCGGATCAGCCTGCGGCTGGTGCACGGCCAGACCGGGCCGCGCCGGGTCAGCTCGCACACCCCGGCCGAGGTGGTGGCGCAGGGCGGCGACACCGAGCGGGTGGTCCAGCTCGCCGACAACGTGCTGGACCAGGCCGTCGCGCTGGTCCTTGTGGTCGCCATGACGGTGGTCTCCGGCAGCTTCGTGCCGGCGCTGTTCTTCGTCGGCACGATGGTCGTCTCCGGGCTGGCCGCGACGCTGTTCGGCCCGAAGCTGGAGCGTTCCGCGCGGGCGACCGTGGCGGCGCGGGCCGCCTTCGCCACCGCCCTGGTCTCCGTGCTCTCCTCGGCGCGGACGGTGAAGCTCGCCGGGGCGAGTGCCGCGGTGCTGCGCCACCTCGCCGATCTGGACGTGCGGCGCAGCGACCGGCAGCGGCGGGAGATCTCGGTGCAGGTGTGGTCCCGCTCCACACCGGCGGTGGCCAGTGGCCTCCTGCCGATCGGCGCGTGGGCGCTCTACCTGGCCGGTGAACTCTCCGCCGGAGCGGTGCTGGTGGCCGTGGCCACCCTCGGCGCGGCGCGCTGGTTCGCCTGGACCACCGCGTCGCTGGTCTCCCAGCTGCCGTCGGCCCGGGTGTGGACGCGACGCACGGTCGCGATGACGGGAGTGGGTGCGTACTCGGCGGGGGTGCCGGCGGTCGACCTGGCGGCGGGGACGGCGCCCGCGCGACGCCGCCGCCCCGGCACCCCCTGCACCGGCTGGAGCTGAGCGGCTTCGGCGTGGTGCACTCCGACGGCACGGTCGCCGTCCGGGACGTGGACCTGACCGTGCAGCGGGGACAGCTGGTGCTGGTCGTCGGGCCGGTGGGGTCGGGCAAGTCGTCCCTGCTGCGGGCGTTGGCGGGGATCGTGCACCACACGGGCGAGCTGTCCTGGAACGGCGACCCGGTCACCGAACCGGAGTTGTTCCTGCGCCCCAACCAGGTCGGCTATGTCGGCCAGCTGCCCCGGGTGCTCTCCGGCACGGTGGCCGACAACATCGCCCTCGGGCACCAGGTGGACGCGGCCGGGGCGGTCAGCACCGCCCAGCTCGACCATGACCTGGCCGCCGCCGGCGGTGGGCTGGGCCTGCTCATCGGGCACAAGGGCACCCGGCTCTCCGGCGGGCAGCTACAGCGGTTGGCGTTGGCGCGGGCGTTGGCACCGCGTACCGAGCTGCTGGTCGCCGACGACGTGTCGTCGGCCCTGGACGTCACCACCGAGCTGGCGTTGTGGCAGGCGCTGCGGGCGCACGGGGTGACCGTCGTGGGGTCGACCGCGAAGCGCGCCGCGCTGGTCCGCGCCGACCACGTGGTGGTGCTGCTCGGCGGTGCCGTGGCGGCCCAGGGGGCCTGGCGGGACCTGGAGGGCGATTGGTCGCACCTCGCCGGCTGACGGCCGGGCGGCTGCTCCGCGTGGCAGCCGCCCGACCGGCGGGACCGGAAGCGGGATCAGGCGGCGCGGGCGTACTGGGCGGGCCCGGTGTACGCGACGCCCAGCTTCGCGGCGGCCCGACGCGGCCAGTACGGGTCGCGCAGCAGTTCCCGGCCGAGCAGCACCAGGTCGGCGTCGCCGCTGGCGACGATCTGCTCGGCGTGCTCCGGCTCCACGATCAGGCCCACCGCGCCGGTCGGCACGCCGGCCTCCCGGCGGATCTGGGCGGCCAGCGGCACCTGGTAGCCCGGCGCGAGCGGAATGCGCTGGTCCACGCTCACGCCGCCGGAGGACGCGTCGATCAGATCCACGCCGACACCGGCCAGCTCACCGGCGAGCACCACGCTGTCCTCGATCGTCCAGCCGCCCTCCACCCAGTCGGTGGCGGAGAGCCGGGTGAGCACCGGGACGTTCTCGCCGACCGCGGCGCGTACCGCGCGGGCGACCTCCAGGGTGAGCCGCATCCGGGCGGCCCGGTCGCCGCCGTAGCCGTCGGTGCGGTGGTTGGTCAGCGGGGAGAGGAACTCGCTGAGCAGGTAGCCGTGCGCGGCGTGGATCTCCACGGCGGCGAACCCGGCGTCCAGTGCCCGTTCGGCGGCGGCGGCGAACGCGTCGACCACGCCGGTGATGCCCGCCGCGTCGAGCGTGGTCGGCGTCCGGTAGCCGGCGGTGAACGGCTCCGACCCGGGGGCGACCGGGGTCCAGCCGCCCTCGGCGTCCGGTACGCCGCCGCGCTCCGGTGCCCACGGCCGGTACGTGGAGGCCTTGAAGCCGGCGTGCGCGAGCTGGACGGCCGGTACCGCGCCGTGTGCGGCGACGAACGCGGCCACGGGCCGCCACGCGTCCACGTGCGCGCCGGACCACAGCCCGGTGTCCTGTGGGCTGATCCGCCCCTCGGGCAGCACGGCGGTGGCCTCGGTCAGCACCAGGCCGGCACCGCCGACGGCGCGGGTGCCGAGGTGGATCAGGTGCCAGTCGGTGGGCAGGCCGTCCGGGCCGGCCGAGTACTGGCACATCGGCGCCATGGCGATCCGGTTGGGCAGGGTGACCGCGCGCAGGGCCAGCGGTGCGAACAGGGAGCTCATGTCGCCATCCTCTCGGACACGGCGACGGGCCCCTCAAACGAGGGGTCCGTCGCCGTGGATGTGAATCAGATGGTCAGGCGGGGACAGGGCTCAGCTCGGGCCGGGTGTCGGCGGCCGGCTCCGGGTCGGTGAGGTCCCGCCGGCCGGCGGACTCGTACGCGGCCCGGTCGAGGGTGCCCTCGCGGGCGGCGACCACGGTCGGCACCAGCGCCTGCCCGGCCACGTTGGTGGCGGTGCGGATCATGTCCAGAATCGGGTCGATGGCGAGCAGCAGGCCGGCGCGGCCAGCGGCAGGCCCAGCGTGCTCAGGGTGAGGGTGAGCATCACGATCGCGCCGGTCAGGCCGGCGGTGGCCGCCGAGCCGACCACCGAGACGAACGCGATCAGCAGGTAGTCGGTGACGCCGAGGTGCACGCCGAACACCTGGGCCACGAAGATCGCGGCGAGTGCCGGGTAGATCGCGGCGCAGCCGTCCATCTTCGTGGTGGCGCCGAACGGCACCGCGAACGAGGCGTACTCGCGGGGAACTCCGAGGCGCTCCACGGAGCGCTGGGTCACCGGCATGGTGCCCACCGAGGAGCGGGACACGAAGGCCAGCTCGATGGCCGGCCAGGCACCGGCGAAGAAGCGCAGCGGGTTGAGCCGGCCGGCGAGGACCAGCACCAGCGGGTAGACCACGAACAGCACGAGGGCGCAGCCGACGTAGACGGCGGTGGTGAACTTCGCGAGGGGGGCCAGCAGGTCCCAGCCGTACGAGGCGACGGCGTTGCCGATCAGGCCGAGGGTGCCGATCGGGGCGAGTCGGATGACCCACCAGAGCGCCTTCTGGACGATCTCCAGCAGGGAGCGGTTCAGTGCCACGAACGGCTCGGCGGCCTCGCCGACCAGCAGGGCCGCGGCGCCCACGACGACGGCGAGGAAGACGATCTGGAGGACGTTGCCCTCGACGAACGCGCCGACCGGGTTGGTGGGCACGATGCCGGTGAGGAAGTCGGTCCACGAGCCGGTCTTCTTCGGTGCCGCCGCGCCACCCAGGTCGAGGGTCACGCCCTTGCCGGGGTTGGTGAGCAGGCCGAGGCCGATGCCGATGCTCACCGCGATCAGCGCGGTGATGCCGAACCACATCAGGGTCTTCAGCGCGAGCCGGGCGGCGTTGGCGACACCGCGCAGGCTGACCACGCTGACCACGATCGCGGTGAAGACCAGCGGCGGCACGGCCAGCTTGAGCAGTTGGACGAAGAGGCTGCCGATGGTGTGCAGGGTGCTGGTCAGCCAGCTCAGGTCGTTGCTGCGGGCGAGGAAGCCCAGCGCGACGCCGAGCACGAGGCCGAGCAGGATCTGCACGGAGAAGGGAATTTTACGCAGGCCGAAAGGCATGAGAGGTTTCCAATTGTCTGGTTCCGGGCGGAGTGGGCGAGTGCAGCGCGCTACGCCGGACAGATGCCGCTGGCCTGCAGTCGGAGATCGACGTACAGGCGAACGGTGAGGTCCCAGACATTGGTCATCGTTGACCGACGATACCCCGATCGCCGATCAGCGCAAGGAGCGATCGGGGTGAGGATCCTTACAAAGGGCCAGCGCGGTGGCGGTCGCCACTCCCCACAGCACCGTGAGCGCGAGGACCAGCCGCTCCAGCACGCCCACCAGGGCGCCCCGGCCCACGATGAGCATGGCCAGCCCGACCGTCGCGCAGAGCGGCAGGGCCACCGTGACGGCCCCGGCGGCCAGACGGCGCACCGCCCGAGTGCCCGCACCGGACACGGCCAGCGCGGCCATGGCCAGGACGACCGCCGCGGTCGCCGCGATGCTCGCGCCGCCGTGCACCAGGTCCGCCACCGTGGTCCGTTCGAACGGCGGGAGTGGGCAGCCCTCCGAGCAGGTCACCGCCCCGGACACGGCGGTGCACACGGCGCCGACGGCGAGCAGCGCCGGCGCCACCCGTACCCCCGGGGGCAGCGCCGCGGCGACCAGCAGCAACGCGCCGGCCAGGGCCAGAACCCCGATCCGGTACGTCGCGGCGTGGCCGCTGCCGGCGATACCGGCCTCGCTGACGTACCCGGTGAGACCCGGACCGGGACCGGCGAGCACGGCGACGGTCACCGCGACCGCGCCGGCCAGCGTGCATCCGGCGGCGACCGACGCGGCGACCCGGCGGGCGACGTCCGCCCGGATGCCCGGTGCGCTCGTGGTGCCGGCCCGCCCCCGCTCAGCCACGCCCGTGCGGCGTCGTCCAGCCGGACTCGTCAGGCCCGAGCGGCACGATCCCGCTCGGGTTGATCTCGTGGTGGGTGCCGTAGTAGTGCCGCTTGATGTGGTCGAAGTCCACCGTCTCGCCGAAGCCGGGGGTCTGGAACAGGTCCCGGGCGTACGCCCAGAGCACCGGCATCTCGGTCAGCTTGTTGCGGTTGCACTTGAAGTGCCCGTGGTACGCGGCGTCGAAGCGGACCAGGGTGGTGAACAGCCGCACGTCGGCCTCGGTGATCGCGTCGCCCATCAGGTAGCGCTGCCCGGCCAGCCGGTCGGAGAGCATGTCCAGCCGGGCGAAGAGTGCCCGGAACGCCTCGTCGTACGCCTCCTGCGAGGTGGCGAACCCACACCGGTAGACACCGTTGTTGACGTCGGCGTGGATGTCGGCCATCAGCGCGTCCATCTCCGGGCGCAGCGCCTCCGGGTAGAGATCCGGCGCGCCCGGGCGGTGCAGCGCCCGCCACTCGGTGGAGAAGTCCAGGGTGAGCTGCGGATAGTCGTTGGTGACCACCCGCTGCGTGACGGTGTCGACCAGCGCCGGCACGGTCACCCGGCCGGTGTAGTCCGGGTCGGTGGCCAGGTACGCCTCGGAGAGGAAGCCGACGCCCAGGACGGGGTCGAAGCCGTCCGGGTCGAGGTCGAACGCCCAACCCCGTTCGTCGCGGATCGGGTCGACGGTGCCCAGCGAGATCGCGTCGTCCAATCCGAGCAGGCTCCGAACGATCCTGGCCCGGTGCGCCCACGGGCAGGCGCGGCACCAGATCAGCCGGTAGCGGCCGGCCTCCAGAGGCCAGCGGTCCTGCTCGTCCGGGCCGCCGCCGGGTGGGGAGGTCGAGTCGGCGGTGACCCGACCGGTGAACCGGTTGGGCTGGCGGACGAACGCGCCGCCGCCGCTGGTCTCTGCGCTGAACTGGGCCCGGGCCATGCCGTCAACCTATCCGCTGCCGGCGCGGATATCCTGGCGCCGGCAGCCCCCGCGACCCGGTGGGCGTGCCCCCACCCCCGCCGTCTGCACCCCGAAGGACTCGCGATGACCGTGGCATACCTGGTGGCCGGTGTCCGTACCCCGATCGGCCGGTACGCCGGCGCGTTGGCCGGTGTCCGCCCCGACGACCTGGCCGCGCACGTGATCCGCGAGCTGGTCGACCGCCACCCGTCGGTGGACTGGGCCCGGGTGGAC
This sequence comes from Micromonospora parastrephiae, assembly GCF_016802865.1. Taxonomy (GTDB): domain Bacteria; phylum Actinomycetota; class Actinomycetes; order Mycobacteriales; family Micromonosporaceae; genus Micromonospora; species Micromonospora parastrephiae. The sequence continues at coordinate 6,248 of NZ_JAEVHM010000059.1, forward strand.
GACGTCGTGCTCGGCTGCGCCAACCAGGCCGGCGAGGACAACCGCAACGTGGCCCGGATGGCGGCGCTGCTCGCCGGCCTGCCCGAGGAGGTGCCGGGCAGCACGGTCAACCGGCTCTGCGGCTCCGGCCTGGACGCCCTCGCCACCGCCGCGCGGTCCATCGTCGCCGGGGACGCCGACCTGGTGGTCGCGGGCGGCGTGGAGAGCATGAGCCGGGCGCCGTTCGTGATGCCGAAGGCCACCTCGGCGTACTCCCGCTCGGCCGAGGTCTACGACACCACGCTGGGCTGGCGGCTGGTCAACCCGCTCATGCGCGACGGGTGGGGGATCGACTCGATGCCGGAGACGGCGGAGAACGTGGCCGCCGAGTACGGCGTGACCCGGGCCGAGCAGGACGCGTTCGCGTACCGCTCGCAGCAGCGCGCGGCCAAGGCGCAGGCCGACGGCCGGTTCGCCGAGGAGATCGTGCCGGTGTCGGTGCCGGCCGGCCGTCGGGAGACCCGCCTGGTCGAGGTCGACGAGCACCCCCGGGAGACCTCGCTGGAGAAGCTGGCCGCGCTGCCCACCCCGTTCCGCGACGGCGGCACGGTGACCGCCGGCAACTCGTCGGGCGTCAACGACGGCGCGGTCGCGCTGCTGGTGGCCAGTGAGGCGGCGGTGGCCCGGTACGGTCTCACCCCGCTGGCCCGCATCGGTGGAGCGGCCGCGGCGGGCGTGCCACCCCGGATCATGGGGATCGGCCCGGTGCCGGCCACCCGCAAGCTCCTCGACCGCGTCGGGGTGCAGGTGAACGCTGTGGACGTGGTGGAGCTGAACGAGGCGTTCGCCGCGCAGTCCGTGGCGGTGCTGCGCGAGTTGGGGCTTCCCGTCGACGCCGAGCACGTCAACCCGAACGGCGGTGCCATCGCGTTGGGGCACCCGCTGGGCGCCAGCGGTGCCCGGCTGGCGTTGACCGCCGCCCTGGAGCTGCGCCGCCGGGGTGGCCGTCGCGCCCTGGCCACCATGTGCATCGGCGTCGGGCAGGGCATCTCGCTGCTGCTGGAGTCCGCCGGCTGAGCGCGGAAACAGCGTGAAGGGATCTCCCGAACGCTGGAGTCGTCAGCCTAGAGTGGTCCACACCACACGACCCGCGGGTCCGCCGGTGGTCGCGCACGTCCGACGCCGGTGCCGCCCCGCGCCGCGGCGACGAACTGGGGAGCACGCTGATGCCGGACGGACTGCCGACCGAGATCGATCTGACCAGGCCGAGCGCGGCCCGGGTGTACGACTACTTCCTGGGTGGGGCGCACAACTTCGAGATCGACCGGCAGTTGGCCGAGCAGATCGCGAGCATGACCCCGAACCTCGCCGCCACCATGCGGTCCGGTCGGGACTTCCTGCGCCGTGCCGTCCGCGTGTTGCTCGACGCGGGCATCGACCAGTTCCTCGACATCGGCTCCGGAATTCCCACCGTGGGCAACGTGCACGAGGTGGCCCAGGCGACGAACCCCAAGGCCCGGGTGGTCTACGTCGACATCGACCCGGTGGCCGTCGCGCACAGCCGGGAACTGCTCGCCGACAACGACCTGACCGGTGTGATCCACGCCGACCTGCGGGAGCCGGATCGGATCCTCACCGAGACCCGCGAGCTGGGGCTGATCGACTTCAGTCGGCCGATGGGCATCCTGCTGGCCGGGGTGGTGCACTTCGTCCCGGACGCCGACCGCCCCGAGGAGATCCTGGCCACCCTGCGGGCCGCCGCCGCACCCGGCAGCTTCCTGGTCATCTCGCACTCCACCTTCGAGGACCAACCGCAGGAGATGCTGGACGCCCAGCGCCTCTCCGCACGTACCGACACGGAGATCACCCTGCGCTCCCGCGCCCAGGTCACCGGCTTCTTCGGCGACTGGACCGTCCTCGAACCGGGTGTCGTGCACATGCCGCTCTGGCGTCCGGACTCGCCGTCCGACGTGGACGAGCACCCGGAGCGGTTCGGCGCCTTCGGAGGCGTCGCCCGGTACGACCAGCCCGCCGGCTGATCCCGTGGCCGTCGTCCCGGATCCCGTCGGGGCCGACGTTGGCCGGAGCGGCGCCCAGGGCTACGCCGCCGACTGGGCCCGCGCGGTACGCCGGCTCGGTTTCGTGCCGCTCAGCGCGGCCGAGACCGAGCGGCTGCTGCTGGTGCACACCGTCCGGTTGGCGCAGGCGGCGCGCGCGGAGCCGTTCACGGCCCGTCCCGCGGAGGAGGTCGGCCGTGCCCTGGTGGAGGCGCACCTCACCGAGCCTCGGGCACTGGAATGGTCGTTGCGCGCCCTCGGCGCGGACTTCCCCCGCCGGGTGCTGGCCGCGGGCGGCTGGCCGGGGGATTTGAGCGAGCGGATCGCGGCCATGCAGGGCGGGCTGGCCGCCGGGTACGCCCGCGCGCTGCGCGACCGTACCTTCGCCCAGCAGGAACGGATCGCCCGGTCGGCCTGGCAGGCGCGCGACGAGGTCGAGCAGGCGCTGCGGGACAGCGAGGCGCGGTTCCGGGCGGTCTTCACCGGGGCCGCGATCGGGATCGGCATCGCCGGGGTGGACGGTCAGATCATCGACGTCAACCAGGCGTTCGCCGACATGCTCGGGTACTCGATCGAGGAGCTGTGCCAGGCCAACGTGGCGGCGTTGTTCCACCCCGACGACGCGGCCGGGATGTGGGAGCTGTACCAGGAGATGGTCGAGGGCAAGCAGGACGCGGCCCGGGTGGAGAAGCGCTACTACCGCAAGGACGGCAGCGTGGTCTGGACGGATCTGGCGGTCTCGCTGATCCGGCACGACGACGGCCGGCCCCGGTTCACCGTCGCGATGATCGAGGACATCACCGAGCGGTACGAACTCCAGCAGCGGCTGCGCTTCCAGGCCCTGCACGACCCGCTGACCGGGCTGCCCAACCGGACGCTGTTCTTCGAGACGCTCGGCCAGGTCTTCGACACCGCGGCTCCGGAACGCCGCGTCGGGGTGTGCTTCCTCGACCTGGACGGGTTCAAGGCGATCAACGACAGTCTCGGCCACGACCTCGGCGACCGGCTGCTGGTGATGATCGGCCGGCGGCTGGCCGAGTGTGTGGCCGACCACGGCCACCTGGTTGCCCGGATGGGCGGGGACGAGTTCGTGATCCTGGTCGACGGCGGGGAGGACGCGGTGGCCGTGGCGGAGGCGGCGCTGGCCGCCGTCGCCGCCCCGGTGCACGTCGGCGACCAGCAGTTGGCGGTCTCGGCAAGTGTCGGCATCGTGGAGTGCCCGGCCGCGGCGACCACCGCCTCGGAGCTGATGAAGGCCGCCGACACGACGCTCTACTGGGCCAAGGCGGCGGGTCGGGGTCGGTACGCGGTCTACGACCCGGAGCGCAGCGCCCGGGACATGGCCCGCGCGGCGCTGGTCGCCGGGCTGCCGGCAGCTCTGGAGCGGGGCGAGTTCGTGCTGCACTACCAGCCGATCGTGTCGCTGCTGGAGGGCCGCATGCTCGCCGTGGAGGCGTTGGTCCGCTGGGACCACCCCGAGCTGGGCCTGATCGGGCCGGACCGGTTCATCGGACTCGCCGAGGAGACCGGCCTGATCGTCGGACTCGGCGAGTGGGTGCTGCGCACGGCGTGCCGCGACGCCGAGCGGTGGTGGCGGGAGTTCCCCGAAGCCCGACTGGTGGTCAGCGTCAACCTGGCCGCCCGGCAGGCCGACGACCCCGCGATCGTGGACACCGTGGCCGACGCGCTGGCCACCACCGGGCTGCCGGCGGAACTGCTGCAACTGGAGCTGACCGAGAGCGCCGTGATGGGCAGCGCCGGTGAGCCGCTGCGCAGCCTGCACCGACTCGCCGCGCTGGGCGTCCGACTGGCGGTGGACGACTTCGGAACCGGCTACTCCAACCTGGCGTACCTGCGGCGGCTGCCGATCCACTGCCTCAAGCTGGCTGGCCCGTTCGTCGAGGGCATCCGCGCCGACGGTACGGACGTGGTGGCCGACCACCGCGACGAGCGGATCGTCGACGCGTTGGTCAGGTTGGCGCACGCGCTGGAGCTGTGGGTCACCGCGGAGGCGGTGGAGACCGGGGTGCAGGCGGAGCGGCTACGTGCGCTGCGGTGCGACACCGGGCAGGGCCGGTACTTCGGCGCACCGGCGCCGGCCGAGGCGATCACCGCCCGGCTGCGGGGCGGGTCGGCGGGGTGAGCGGGGGATTCCTCCGGCCCGGCCGGGGCCGGGTGTGGCGACGGAAGGCGACGGCGTGAGCCTGAACGACTCGCAGACGGTGGTGACCGTGGTGGCCGCGTTGGCGATCCTGGCCGGGTTGGCCGGTGTGGTGGTGCCTGGCCTGCCGGCGCTGCCGCTGTGCTGGGGCGGCGTGCTCGTCTGGGCGATCTTCGGCGGGGCCGGCCCGGGTGGCTGGGCGGTGTTCGCCGTGGCGACACTGGTCGCCGCCGGCGGCACCGTGATCAAGTACGCGTGGCCCGGCCGCAACCTGAAGCGCACCGGCGTGCCGACGTCCACGCTGCTCGCCGGCGCGGTGCTCGGGATCGTCGGCTTCTTCGTGGTGCCGGTGGTGGGGCTGGTGCTCGGCTTCGTCGCCGGGGTGTGGGCGGCGGAGCGGCTGCGCCTGGGCAGCAACCAGCTCGCCTGGCCGTCCACGGTGCAGGCGCTCAAGGCCGCCGGCCTGTCCATGCTGGTGGAGTTCACCGCCGGCCTGCTGATCGCCGCCGCCTGGCTGGCCGGCCTCCTCCTCACCTGACCCGACCCGCTCCCGCTGCGGTGATCAGGAGATTCGCGTCGGGGAGGAAGGGGTGGGGCGCGGGGCACTGTCGGGTACGGCGGATCGCCGTACGTGAGAGAGAGGTGTGCCCCGCGCCGCGGTCCGGGCGGTCCGAGTGCCCGGGGGTCGGCCCGATCGGGCCTGGTCACGAGGTCAAGCATGCGGGCCGGCGGGTCGCGCGGCAACGCAATTAGCCCGACGGCCGTGAGATTCCCACCGTCCTCGTATTGACCGCCTTGATCGGCGGGACGACACTTTGCGCACTCGCACGCGGAACCACCTCAGGGAGGTGTGCAGTGCCAACGACCCCCGCGCCGACCGCCGAGCAGCCGATGGACGACGACGCCCGACGGCTCGCCGAACTCGGCTACAAGCAGGAGTTGCGCCGCAAGTGGAGTGGCTTCTCCAACTTCGCCATCTCGTTCTCGATCATCTCGATCCTGGCCGGCTGTTTCACCACCTTCGGTCAGGCGTGGAACAACGGCGGACCGGTCGCCATCTCCTGGGGTTGGCCGCTGATCTCGCTGTTCATCCTGATCATCGGCTTCTGCATGGCGGAGCTGGTGTCGGCGTACCCGACCGCCGGCGGGATCTACTGGTGGGCGGCGACCATGGGCCGGCCGGTGCACGGCTGGTTCACCGGCTGGCTGAACCTGATCGGCCTGGTCGCGGTCACCGCCTCGGTCGACTACGGCTGCGCGACGTTCCTCAACCTCACCCTGTCGGCGCTCTTCGACGGCTGGGCCGGCACGCTGCGGCAGGCGTTCGGACTCTTCGTGGTCATCCTGGTGCTGCACGGCCTGATCAACATCTTCGGGCACCGGATCATCGACGTACTCCAGAACGTCTCGGTCTGGTGGCACGTGGCCGGCGCGGCCGTCGTGGTGGCCATCCTCGTCCTGGTCCCGGACAACCACCAGAGCTTCCAGTTCGTGTTCACCGAGCGGTTCAACAACTCCGGCTTCGGCGACGGGGACGTCGGTGGGCTGACCTTCTGGTTCTACGTGCTGCCGCTGGGCTTCCTGCTCACCCAGTACACGATCACCGGCTTCGACGCCTGCGCGCACGTCTCCGAGGAGACCCGGGGCGCCTCGCAGGCCGCCGCGCGTGGTCTCTGGCAGTCGATCTTCTACTCGGCGGTCGGTGGCTGGATCCTGCTGCTGGCGTTCCTCTTCGCGGCCACCGACGTCGAGGCGGTCAACGCCGCCGGCGGCTTCTCCGGCGCCATCTTCGAGTCCGCTCTCACCCCGGTCTTCTTCAAAATCGTCATCATCATCTCCACCATCGGGCAGTTCTTCTGCGGCATGAGCTGCGTGACCTCGATGAGCCGGATGGCGTACGCGTTCAGCCGCGACCGGGCGGTGCCCGGCTGGCGACTGTGGTCCACGGTCGACCGCAACGGCACCCCGGTCAAGGCGATCATCGGCGCCACCCTGGCCGGCCTGGTGCTCACCCTTCCAGCGCTGTACGAGAGTTCCGCCGGCATTCCGGTCGCGTTCTACGCGGTGGTGTCCGTCGCGGTGCTCGGGCTGTACCTGTCGTTCCTCATCCCGATCGCGCTGCGACTGCGCCTCGGCGACCGGTTCACCCCCGGGCCGTGGACGCTCGGCCGCAAGTACAAGCTGCTCGGTTGGATCGCGGTCGTCGAGATCGCGGTCATCGCGGTCTACTTCGTGCTGCCGATCGTGCCCGCCGGGGTGCCCGGCAACGACGGGTTCACCTGGTCGGCGGTGAACTACGCGCCGCTCGCCGTGGGCGGGGTGCTGCTGGTGGTCGCCGTCTGGTGGTACGCCTCGGCCCGCACCTGGTTCACCGGGCCGGTCCGCACCGTCGACGTCCCCTCCCCACGTACGCCCGCCGAGCCTCCGGAACGCCGTTAGGAAGGGCCGCTCCCGGGGCATTGACGGTGATCCGGTTTGCCAGTAGACCTTGGTGATGGAGGCCCGCGAATGAGAAGAGCTCCGCTCACGCTGGAACAACTGCGGGTCGCCGTCGCCGAGGGCGAGATCGACACGGTGGTGCTGGCCCTGGTCGACATGCAGGGCCGCCTACAGGGCAAACGGTTCCACGCCCCGTTCTTCCTCGACCAGGTGGTGGCCAACGGCAGCGAGGGCTGCAACTACCTGCTCGCCGTGGACGTCGACATGAACACCGTCGACGGGTACGCGATGTCGAGCTGGGAACGCGGCTACGGCGACTTCGCGATGGTGCCGGACTTCGCCACGCTGCGCCGGGTGCCCTGGCAGCCCGGCTCCGCGCTGCTGCTGGCGGACCTGACCTGGCTGGACGGGTCCGGTGACGTGGTCGCCTCACCCCGGCAGATCCTGCGCCGGCAACTGGACCGGCTGGCCGAGCACGGGCTCACCGCGTACGCCGGCACCGAGCTGGAGTTCGTGCTGTTCCGCGACTCGTACGAGGACGCCTGGCGGCGCGGCTACCGCGACCTCACCCCGGCCAACCAGTACAACGTCGACTACTCCCTGCTCGGCACCGCCCGGGTGGAGCCGCTGCTGCGCCGGATCCGCACCGAGATGGCCGGCGCCGGGCTGACCCCGGAGAGCGCGAAGGGTGAGTGCAACCTCGGCCAGCACGAGATCGCCTTCCGGTACGACGAGGCGGTCGCCTGCGCCGACCACCACGTGATCTACAAGAACGGGGCCAAGGAGATCGCCGCCCAGGAGGGCATGGCGATCACCTTCATGGCCAAGCCGAACGAGCGGGAGGGCAACTCCTGCCACATCCACTTCTCGCTGCGGGACACCACCGGTGCCTCGGCGATGCTCGGTGACGGGCCGGCGCACCTGTCGCAGACCGGGCAGCGGGTGCTCGCCGGTCTGCTCGCCACCATGCGGGAGTTCAGCCTGCTGTTCGCCCCGAACATCAACTCCTACAAGCGCTACCAGCCGGGGTCGTTCGCCCCGACGGCGTTGCGCTGGGGTGTGGACAACCGCACCTGCGCGCTGCGGGTGGTCGGGCACGGGCAGGGCATGCGGGTGGAGAACCGGGTGCCCGGCGCCGACGTCAACCCGTACCTGGCGATCGCCGGCCTGGTCGCGGGCGCGTTGCACGGCATCGACCGGGAGTTGGAGCTGGGCGCGGAGTGCACCGGCAACGCGTACGACGACCCGGAGGCCGAGCGCGTCCCCGGCACGCTGCGCGACGCCCTGACCCTCTGGGAGGCATCCTCGGTGGCCCGGGACGCGTTCGGCGCCGAGGTGGTGGCCCACTACGCCAACCAGGCGAGGGTGGAGCTGGCCGCCTTCGACGCCGCGGTCACGGACTGGGAGCTGACCCGTGGCTTCGAACGCCTCTGACTCGCGCGTCGGGCCGGACTTGCGCGTCGATCATGGACTTGTGGTGGGTGACACGTCGGGGACTGGGGCTTTTGTGGGGCACCACAACTCCATGATCGACCGGGCAGGGGGGTGGATTGCGTGACGGTTTTGGTGGATCCGGCTTCCGGGGTGGGGTTTCGGGAGGTTCCGGGGGCCTCTGTTGAGCAGGTTGACGCCGCCATCTCGCGGGCGGCTCGGGCATTCGAGAGCTGGCGGGGGGTGGGGGCGGGGGATCGGGCCCGGCTCCTGCGGCGGTTCGCCGCTGCTGTCGACGCGCACCTGGACGAGCTGGCCGCGCTGGAGGTCCGCAACTCCGGGCACACCGTCGGCAACGCCCGGTGGGAGGCCGGCAACGTCCGCGACGTACTGGACTACTACGCCGGAGCGCCGGAGCGGCTGACCGGGCGGCAAATCCCGGTTCCCGGCGGGCTGGACGTCACCTTCCACGAGCCACTGGGCGTGGTCGGGGTGATCGTGCCGTGGAACTTCCCGATGCCGATCGCCGCCTGGGGGTTCGCCCCGGCCCTCGCGGCCGGCAACACCGTGGTGCTCAAACCGGCCGAGCTGACTCCGCTCACCGCGCTGCGCCTGGCCGAACTGGCCAGCGAGGCCGGCCTGCCCGACGACGTGTTCACCGTGATCCCCGGCGAGGGCGCGGTGGTGGGGGAGCGGTTCGTCAGCCACCCGGCGGTCCGCAAGATCTGCTTCACCGGCTCCACCGAGGTCGGCACGCGCATCATGGCCGGCTGCGCCGCACAGGTGAAGCGGCTCACCCTGGAGCTGGGCGGCAAGAGCGCGAACATCGTGTTCGCCGACGCCGACCTGGAACGCGCCGCCGCGACCGCGCCCGGTGCGGTCTTCGACAACGCCGGCCAGGACTGCTGCGCACGGTCGCGGATCCTGGTCCAACGCCCGGTGTACGACCGTTTCCTGGAACTGCTCGAACCGGCGGTCCAGGCGGTGCGGGTGCAGGACCCGGCCCGGGACACCGCCGAGATGGGTCCGCTGATCTCCGCGGCGCAGCGGGACCGGGTCGCCGGCTACGTGACCGGGGCGAAGGTCGCGTTCACCGGCTCCTGCCCCGACGGCCCCGGCTTCTGGCACGCCCCGACCGTGCTGCTGACCGACTCGCCGGCCGATCGGCACTGGCGGGAGGAGATCTTCGGCCCGGTGGTGTCGGTGCTCCCGTTCGACGACGAGGCCGACGCGATCCGGCTGGCCAACGACACCGAGTACGGCCTGTCCGGCTCGATCTGGACGCGGGACGTGGGCCGTGCCCTCCGGCTCGCCCGCGCCGTGGAGTCGGGCAACCTCAGCGTCAACTCGCACTCCTCGGTGCGCTACTGGACCCCGTTCGGTGGGATGAAGCGTTCCGGGCTCGGCCGTGAGCTGGGCCCGGACGCGCTGCACTCCTTCACCGACGTCAAGAACGTGTTCATCGCGACGGAGGAGTGACGCCAGTGCAGGGTCGGTTGCAGGACCGGGTGGCCGTGGTCACCGGAGCGGGCAGCGGCATCGGGTTGGCCACCGTGCGGAGGTTCACCGCCGAGGGGGCCCGGGTGGTCTGCGTGGACATCGACACGGCGGCCGGCGAGAAGGCCGCGCAGGAGTGCGGCGGCGAGTTCGTCCGCACCGACGTCGCCGACGAAACGGCGGTACGTGACCTGTTCGACGGGGTGGCCGAGCGGTACGGGCGGGTCGACATCGCGTTCAACAACGCCGGCATCTCCCCGCCGGACGACGACTCCATCCTGGACACCGGCCTCGACGCCTGGGACCGGGTGCTGCGGGTCAACACCACGAGCGTCTACCTCTGCTGCAAGTACGCCATACCGCACATGCGCCGGCAGGGCAGAGGCTCGATCATCAACACCGCCTCGTTCGTGGCGTTGATGGGGGCGGCGACGTCGCAGATCGCGTACACCGCCAGCAAGGGCGGGGTGCTGGCGATGACCCGGGAGTTGGGCGTGCAGTTCGCCCGCGAGGGCATCCGGGTCAACGCGCTCTGCCCCGGCCCGGTGGCCACCCCGCTGCTGCTGGAGCTCTTCGCCGCCGACCCGGAGCGGGCCGCCCGCCGGCTGGTGCACGTGCCGATGGGACGGTTCGGGCAGCCGGAGGAGATCGCCGCCGCGGTGGCGTTCCTGGCCAGCGACGACGCCTCGTTCATGACCGCCGCGCAGTTCGTGGTCGACGGCGGCATCACAGGCGCGTACGTCACACCCCTGTGAGCGGCGCGAGATCGGTGCGCCGGCCGTTGATCGGGATCAGCGCGTACGTCGAACCCGCCGCCTGGGCGGTCTGGCGGGGCGTGCCGGCCGTGCTGGTGCCCGAGGCGTACGTGCGGGCGGTGACGGCCGCCGGCGGCCGGGCGGTGGTGGTGCCCCCGGACGACGAGGACGCCGACGTGCTGGCCGTCCTCGACGGCCTGCTGCTGGCCGGGGGCGCCGACGTGGGCCCGGGGCGGTACGGCCAGCCGCCGCATCCGCGTACCGAGGACCGGCCGGACCGGGACGCCGGTGAGTTGACCCTGTTGGCCCCCGCGCTGGCCGCCGGGTTGCCGGTCCTCGGTGTCTGCCGGGGAATGCAGCTGCTCGCCGTCGCCTACGGCGGGACCCTGCACCAGCACCTACCGGACGTGGTGGGGCACGACGAGCATCGTCCGGCACCGGGGGTCTACGGCGCCCACGCGGTGCGGTTCGCGGCGGGCAGCCTCGCCGCGACGGTGTTGGCCGGGGTGGAGCGGGTCAACTCGTACCACCACCAGGCGGTCGCCGACCCGGGTCGGCTGACCGTCAGCGGGTGGGCGGCGGACGGCGTGATCGAGGCGGTGGAGGACCCGGCCCTGCCGTTCGTGCTCGGCGTGCAGTGGCATCCGGAGAACGAGCCGGACCCACGTCCGATCACCGCCCTGGTCAGGGCTGCCGGACGGTCCCGTGCGGTGTGACGTACGTCGCCCCCGTCCGGCGGGTCGGCCGGTGGGAGGATCGACGCATGGGCAAGCTCTATCCGGAGATCGACGGCCGGCTGCGAGACTTCATCACGGCTCAGCCGGTCTTCTTCGTGGCCACGGCGCCGTCCGGCGCCGAGGGGCATGTCAACGTCTCGCCGAAGGGTATGCGGGGCACCTTCGTGATCCTCGGCCCGCACCGGGTGGCGTACCTCGACTACCACGGCAGCGGCGCCGAGACCATCGCCCACCTGCGGGACAACGGCCGGATCACGCTGATGTTCTGCGCCTTCGACGGGCCGCCGAAGATCGTCCGGCTGCACGGGCGGGGCAGCAGTGTCGCGGTGACCGAGGGCGCCTTCGCCGACCGGCTCGCCGATTTCCCCGCACCACCGGACGTGCACGCGGTGCGGGCCGTGATCACCGTCGAGGTTGAACGGGTCAGCGACTCCTGCGGCTACGCGGTGCCGCTGATGGATTTCCGCGCCGAACGTGACCTGTTGCTGACGTCACACTCCCGCCGCAGCGCCGATGACCTGGTGGTCTACCGGGCCACCAAGAACGCGGCGAGCATCGATGGGCTGCCCGTCTTCTGACCTGCCCAGGCGTTCCGTCACCACCTGCCTGGCCGCCGGACTGTCCGGTGACCGACGGATGAGGTGGAGGTAACCAGCGTCTGCGGGGCGGCATGCGTTACGTTGCTGGTCCGCCGGGGTACAAGTCGGAGCACAACGGGTGGAGATCAACGGCTGAGGGGCACGGCCGGAGCGGGGAGGCTGCATGAGCTCGGCCCAGGGGGGCGCGGACACCGGGCATCCCTTCGCGGACGGCGGGGAGGTCTCCCCGATGCTGGCGGCCGCGTTCGCCGCCGGCGGCGAGCTGGGCCAGCGGATGCGCGACTTCGACTGGTCCACCACCCCGCTGGGTGCGCCCGGGCGTTGGCCGGTGGCGCTCTCCACCGCGATCGGCATGATGCTCGCCTCCAGCGCGCAGATCGTCATGTTCTGGGGTGACGATCAGCTCGCCTTCTACAACGACGCCTACCGTCCGACCATCGGCGCCAAACACCCCGACGTGCTCGTCCAGCCGGCGCGTCGGCACTGGGCGGAGACCTGGGACGTGCTCGGCCCGCTGCTGGACGGCGTCCGGCGCACCGGTCGTTCCTACCGGGGCGAGGATCACCCCTTCCTGCTGAACCGGTACGGCTTCGTCGAGGAGACCTACTTCGACGTCTCGTACGACCCGATCCGTGGCGACGACGGCACGGTCAGCGGCGTCTACTGCATCGTCAACGAGACCACCGGGCGGGTGCTGGGCGAACGCCGGCTGCGGGCGCTGGCCGAGCTGGGTGCCGACCTGGCCGACGTGGGCAACGCCGGCGAACTCGGCCGGACCGCCGCCGAGGTGCTCAACCGGCATCGGGCCGATGTGCCGTTCGCGCTGATCTACCTGGGCGACGACAGCGGTCGTCTCGTCCTGGCCGGGGCCAGCGGCACGGATGCGGCGACCGTCGGGGTGCCGGCCGACCTGCTCGCCCGGGTGGCCGCCGACGGTGAGCCGGCCACCGCCGACGTGGCGGAGCTGCTCGACCCCCCGCCGGCCGGCGCGGCCGACCGGGCCCTCGTGCTGCCCATCACGGCGGCGAACGAGACGGTCGGCGCGCTTGTCGTCGGGGTCGCCCGCCGGCTGCCGCTCGGTGACGACTACCGCGACTTCCTCGACCTGGTCGCCGCGCAGATCTCCCGGGCGGTCGGCAAGCAGCGGGCGTACGAGCAGGAGCGGGCCCGCGCGGCCGAGCTGGCCGCGCTCGACCAGGCGAAGACCAACTTCTTCGCCAACGTCAGCCACGAGTTCCGCACGCCGCTGACCCTGGTGCTCGGCCCTCTGGAGGACATGCTGGCCGACCCGGCGTTGCCCGTCGCGGACACCGAGCGCCTCACGATGATGCACCGCAACGCGTTGCGCCTGCTCAAGCTGGTCAACACCGTGCTGGACTTCTCCCGGCTGGAGTCGGGTCGGCTCGCCGCCCGCTACCAGCCCACCGACCTGTCCGGCTACACCGCCCGGCTGGCCAGCACCTTCCGCTCGGCCACCGATCGGGCCGGGTTGCGGCTGGTGGTGGACTGCCCACCGCTGCCCGCTCCGGTCTTCGTCGACCGGGACATGTGGGAGAAGATCGTCCTCAACCTGGTGTCGAACGCGGTCAAGTTCACCTTCGACGGCGAGATCCGGGTCCGGGTGCTGGCCGTGGAAGCCGGCGCCCGGCTGGAGGTGACCGACACCGGCGTGGGGATCGTGCCGGCCGAGCTGACGCACGTCTTCGAACGGTTCCACCGGGTGCCCGGGGTGCGCGCCCGCACCCACGAGGGCACCGGGATCGGCCTGGCGCTGGTCCGGGAGCTGGTCGAGATGCACGGCGGCGAGGTCGGGCTGACAAGTCGCGTCGACGAGGGCAGCACCTTCACGGTCACCATCCCGTTCGGGTCGGCGCACCTGCCCGCCGACCGGGTGGCGGGGTTCGGCCCCCTGCCCGCCGGCGAGCCCGAACAGGCCCGGCTCTACGTGGCGGAGACCGCGCTGTGGTCCGGCGCGGAGTCCGCCACGGAGTTCGACAGCGGCCCGACGACGGTCGCCCCGGCCGGTCGGATCCTCGTGGTCGACGACAACGTGGACCTGCGCGAACACGTCACCCGTCTGCTCTCCCCGACCTGGGAGGTGGTCACCGCCAGCGACGGGCTGACGGCCCTGCCGCTGGCCCGGGAGGGCGGATTCGACCTGGTGCTCACCGACGTGATGATGCCCCGCCTGGACGGGTTCGGGCTGGTGCGCGCCCTGCGCGCCGACCCGCGTACCCGGCATGTGCCGATCGTTCTGCTGTCCGCCCGCGCCGGCTCCGCGGAGGCCGTCGCCGGTCTCTCCGCCGGCGCCGACGACTACCTCACCAAGCCGTTCTCCGGGCAGGAGCTGGTCGCCCGGGTGCGGGCCAACGTCGAGCTGGGCCAGCTGCGCGGGCAGATCATCCGCCGGCTACGGGCGTTGGCCGACGCGGCGGTGGCGGTGAACACCGCCCGATCCACCGCAGACGTGCTTCAGGTCGCGGCCCGGCACGCGCTGAGCCTCGCCGAAGCGGCCCGGGTGGTGGTCACCGCGGCCGGCGCCCGGTCCGAGGCGGACGCCGGTGGCACCACCGCCGCCGACCCGTCCTTCGTGGCCGAGCTGACCGGCACCACCGGCGAGCAGCTCGGCGAGCTGCGGGTCTGGCGGGCGGCCGGTGACGACGCGCAGGCCGACGACGCGGCGCTGACCCAGCTGGCCCGGCTCGTCGGGGTGCGGCTGGAGAACGCCCAGCTTTACGAGACCGAACACCGCATCGCCACCACACTGCAACACAGCCTGCTGCCCCGGTCGCTGCCGCAGCTGCCCGGCGCGGTGGTGGCCAGCCGTTACCTGCCCGGCAGCGCCGACGTGGAGGTCGGCGGCGACTGGTACGACGTGATCGCGCTGAACGGCGACGAGCTGGTGCTCGTCATCGGCGACGTGGTGGGCAAGGGCGTCCGGGCCGCCGCGGCGATGGGGCAACTGCGCAACGCGCTGCGGGCGTACGTGCTGGAGGGCTTCGACCCGGGTGAGTCGCTGACCCGACTCAACCGGCTGGTCGGCTCCACCGAGGGCCGCTCCTTCGCCACCGTGGTCTGCCTGCTGTTCAACCCGCGCACCGGCCGGTTGCGGTACGCCAGCGCCGGTCACCCGTCCCCACTGCTGATCCGAGGAGGCGAGGTGGCTTTCCTGCACGACCGCGCGCTCGGCCCGCCGGTCGGTGCCATCCCCGACGCGACGTACCAGGCGGTCGACGGGGAGCTGCGCGCCGGCGACCGGCTGCTGCTCTACACCGACGGCCTGATCGAGGACCGGAAACTCGGCATCGACACCGGGCTGGCACAGGTCCGCACCGCCGCCGCCACCCCGGGCGAGCACGTGGCGGACCTGATCGACGCCGTGGTCGAGCGGGTCGTCGGCCAGCAACGCCGTGACGACGTGGCGGTGCTCGGCCTGGAGGCCGCCGAGCTGAACCGCTTCGCGTTGCGGCTGCCGGCGGACCCGACCCGGCTGAGCGTGCTGCGCAAGCGCCTGGAGGACTTCCTCGTCGCGCACTCCGTCGGCGAGACCGACCTGTTCGACCTGACCGTCGCTGTCTCCGAGGCCGCCGCCAACGCCATCGAGCACCCGGTGCACCCCGCCGAGCCGATCATCAGCGTGGAGGTGGCCATCGAGGACCGCACGGTGACCGCCACGGTGCGCGACAGCGGGCGGTGGCGGGAGTCGACCGGCTCCGGCTTCCGCGGTCGCGGCCTGTCCCTGATCAGGGCACTGGGGGATCTGTCGGTACGGCGTACCGATCAGGGCACCGAGGTGACGCTGCGCCGACACCTGCAGGGTTGACCCTGCGCCCGGCGGCGGTCGGGCGCCCGCGTGCGTCCGGCGGACTCGCCGGGCGGCTGGCTCAGGCCGGGCGGAGCCAGCTCTGCTCGCCCAGACCGGAGATCTCCAGCACCCGGCGGACCTGCCGCGACGGCAGCACGGTGAGCGTGCCGCGGAACTGCTGGGCGAGCCGGACCAGGGCGTGAATGGCGGCCGAGTCGAAGAAGGTGACCGCGCTCAGATCGAGCGTGATGTGCTCGGCGGGCTCGCGCAGCGCGGTCTGGAGCATGGTGTCGGCGGTCGCCATGTCGACCTCGCCGGCCACCACCACGTGGAGGTGGTCGCCGTCGATCTCTGCGCTGGCAGAGAAGACGGGCGGTGCTCCCCCTTGATCCACGCAGACACCATGGCACAGCCGACCTGGCGGGGCAACAACCGGTCCGGAGCGGCTGTGGCGCGGGTCACCAGCGGCTCCGGCGATAGGCTTGGACCATGACCGTCCGTCCGCCGCTGACACCAGGCGCGCTCTCCCCGATGCGACCGGTGCCGTCCCACATCACCCGACCGGAGTACGTGGGTAAGAAGCGCCCACAGGAGTGGCGTGGCTCCCACGTGCAGACGCCGGAGACCATCGAGAAGATGCGGATCGCCAGCCGGCTGGCCGCCCAGGCGACCCAGCTCGCCGGCGAGCACTGCAAGCCCGGGGTGACCACCGACGAGATCGACAGGGTGGTGCACGAGTTCCTCTGCGACCACGACGCCTACCCGTCGACGCTGGGCTACAGGGGATTCCCCAAGTCCTGCTGCACCAGCCTCAACGAGGTCATCTGTCACGGCATCCCGGACTCGACGGTCATCCAGGACGGCGACATCATCAACGTCGACGTCACCGCGTACATCGGTGGGGTGCACGGCGACACCGACGCCACCTTCTGCGTCGGCGAGGTCAGCGAGGAGGCCCGGCTGCTGGTCGAGCGGACCCACGAGGCGATGATGCGCGGCATCCGCGCGGTCGCCCCGGGCCGCCAGATCAACGTCGTGGGCCGGGTCATCGAGTCGTACGCCAAGCGGTTCGGCTACGGCGTGGTCCGCGACTTCACCGGCCACGGCATCGGCGAGTCCTTTCACAGCGGGCTCTACGTGCCGCACTACGACAGCCCCCGACCCACGGACATCATGGAGCCGGGGATGACCTTCACCATCGAGCCGATGATCACGCTCGGCACCTACCAGTACGACATGTGGGACGACGGGTGGACCGTCGTCACCAAGGACCGGAAGTGGACAGCCCAGTTCGAACACACCATCGTGGTGACCGACGACGGCCACGAGATCCTGACCCTGCCGTGACCGACACCCCTGCCGCCCTGCGAGAAGCGCACCACGCCGACGTCTCCGGTGGCTGGCTGCGTCCGGCCGTCTTCGGCGCGATGGACGGCCTGGTCACCAACATCGCCCTGATCGCCGGGGTCGGCGGTGGCGGGGTGTCGCCGCGCAGCATCGTGCTCACCGGCTCCGCCGGCCTGGTGGCCGGGGCGATCTCGATGGGGCTCGGCGAGTACACCAGCGTCCGCTCCGCCAACGAGCAGGTCGCCGCCGAGGTCGCCAAGGAACGGCGGGAACTGGAGCGGCACCCCGAGGCGGAGGCCCGCGAACTGGCCGACGTCTGGGTGGCCCGTGGCCTGCCCCGGGACCTGGCCACCCAGGTCGCGGAGGCGGTGCAGCGCGACCCGGAGGAGGCCCTGCGGGTGCACGTGCGCGAGGAGTTGGGCGTCGACCCCGACGACCAGCCCAGCCCGTGGGCCGCGGCGATCTCGTCGTTCCTGTTCTTCTCGGTGGGGGCGCTGGTGCCGCTGCTGACCTACCTGTTCGGTGCCACCGAGTTGTGGCTGGCGCTGGCCGTCGGCGGGCTCGGGCTGTTCGCCGCCGGGGCGGTCGTCGCCCGCTTCACCCGCCGGCCCTGGTGGACCAGCGGCCTGCGCCAACTGCTGCTGGGCGCCGCCGCGGCCGGTGCCACCTACCTGATCGGTTCGCTGATCGGCGTACAGGGCGGGCTGTGACCCCGGTCAGCCGGTGAGCAGCTCGTCGACCGTGCCGTCCACCGGCCGGCCGCGGGCGGTCAACTCGTCGGCCTGCCGGGCCAGCACCGCACCCACCTCGGTCATGTCCGCCCCGGCCAGACCGGTGCGCCGCACCGCATCGCCCGGATCCCGGAAGTAGGTGCGGCTCAGCAGGCCGGTCACCGTCGCAGCGGCCAACCGCGCCTCGCCGAGCATCAGCAACGCCTGATCGGTCTCGTACCACTCGGCCAGCCGGGCGGCCCGGGCGTGCGCCGCGCTGCCCCGATACCAGGCCTGCCGGGCCGCGGTGCTGAACTCCGCCGGCCGGGCCCGGGCCAACCGCCCGAGATGCTCGTCGCGCAGCGTCCGCAGCCAACCGGTCGGGTCGTGCAACGCCCGGGTCGTCACGTACCGGTCGGCGGTCAGCGGCCAGAGCGGGGAGAGCACCCGGGCCTGCGCGAGATAGTCCTCGGCGGCGGCCACGGTCAGGTCGACGAGCACCCCGTCCACCCGACGGGTCGCCAGCGGCGGACCAGTGCCGGGCCGGTAGGTGACCACCAGCATCCCCACCTCGCGGTCCCCACCACCGTCGTCGTCGCCGTGCGCCAGAGGACCGTGCACCGCGACCGCGAGCACGTCGGCAGGGAAACGCCGCCCGATGGCCCCGGCCACCCGCTCCGCCACCGTCCACCGTCGATCGTCGAGGCCCCGGTCGACGCCGGCGTGTTCGCTGCTCGCGCTCACGGGTCCGCCTTTGTTCGCGACTGCGGGGCTCGCAACCCCGGCTCACTCCTCGCGCTCACGGGTCTGCCTTTGTTCGCGACTGCGGGGCTCGCAACCCCGGCTCACTCCTCGCGCTCACGGAACCGCCTCCGCCTCGCTACCGACCGTCAGCCTAGCCAGCCGGCGGCGGACCCGACGGCTCGCCGCGCCCGGTTGGCACCAGGCGGAAGATGCGGATCTCCCGCCCGCCGGCCCGCTGCACGTACGTGCGGTACGCCGGCCACTCGGTGACCAGGAGCTGCCACAGCCGGTCCCGTTCGGCGCCGGTGGCGGGCTCGGCGCGCACCGGGATCCGCCGGCCCCGCACGGCCACCTCGGCGCCCGGCTCGGCGAGCAGGTTCATCGCCCAGCCGGGCTGGTGGGTCTGTCCCCAGTTCGAGCCGATCACCACGTACGCGTCGCCGTCGGGCACGTACAGCAGGGGATTGCTACGTGGCTTGCCGGAGCGACGGCCGACCGTGGTGATCACCAGGGAGGGGATCAGGCCGAGTGCCACGACCCGGCCCCGGGTCAGCCGGCCGACCACCCGGTCGGCCGGGACCAGCAGGCGGGCGGCGGCGCCGAACCATCGGTGATGGCCGACGCGGCGGGTGAGGGTTCCCAGCACTGACACGCCGACCAGTCTGCCGGCTGACGCGCCCCGGCGGCACCCCCGCGCGGTCCCGCCTCGCCGGCCGGACGCCGCACCTTTCCGGCACGCGGCGGCCAGCTCAGTCCAGTTGCCGCTCGATCGGCAGCCGGGCGCGGGTGAACAGGCCGGCGCCGAGCATCGCCACCAGGGGCACCAGCACCAGGACACCGAGCACCGGCCAGGGCACCAGGTACGGGTACGGCACGGGCGTCGGCCAGGCCGTGGCGTACTGGCGGTTCACCGAGAACAGCACGATCGCGGCGGTACCCGAACCGGCCACGATGCCGAGCACCGAGCCCAGGCCGGAGATGACCCCGGCCTGGCAGATCGCCAGCAGGCGGCGGACCGCCGGTGCCGCGCCGACGGCCGCGAGGGTGGTCAACTCGGCGCGGCCCTCGGCGGCGGCGAGCGCGGTGGCGATCCCGGCCGCCCCCACCGTGATCAGCCCCGCCGCCGCCGCGAGCAGCAGGAGCAGCGGCGAGATGTCACCCGGAGCGCCACCGTTCTCCACCACGAGCGTGAACGTCCCGAAGGGACGCAGGGCGGCGACGAACCGTTCCTGTCGTTCCCCGCTCGGCGGTGTGGCGGTGCCGATCAGCCAACCGGCCGGCGACGAGTTCAGGCCGAGTTGTCGGATCGCGGCCGCCGACAGCAGCAGGCGGGACTGGCCGACCGCCGCGGGCAGCGCGTACCCGGGGAGATCGGCGGCGGCGACTTGGTGGTCCGGCCCGGCGTCCACCCGGTTGACCTGCACGGTGACCAGGCCGTTGTGCAGGTAGCGCGGGTCGGTCACCACCACGCCGCCGGCGTGCAGCACCGCCGTCGCGGTGGCGACCGCCGCCGGATCCGCGTTGGTGAGCAGCGGCAGTGCCGTGCCGTCGTCCACCAGAGGCTCCACGTAGGCGCCGTAGTAGTCCGTCGCGTGGCGCTGGCAGCGTGGGTCGGCCCGGGCCTGGCGGCGCTGCGCCGCGGAGAGGTCGTCCCCGGCCCGCCACGGGCAGACCTGCTCGACCGGGAGTGCCGGCGCGACGTCGCAGTAGCCGCCGCGCGGCGGCACGCAGACCGGCGCGTGCACTCCGACGACCGCGCCGGTGCCCAACTCCTTCCGGGCCGCCCCGGTGACCTGGGCCAGTGTGGGCAGCCGGGCCGGATCGTTCGGGCTGACCAGCACGTGCCCGGTCGGCAGCGTCGGCTGGTAGGCGTGCCGATCGCGGGCACCGTCGCTGGCCAGGTAACCGCCGAGCGCGACGCTGCTCGCCACGGCGGCCATCACGGCGCAGATGGCCGGCGCGGCTGCGGCGCGGTTACGGCTGGCGTCGCGCAGCGCGATGCGGGGTGCGAGCGGCAACACCCGGCCGAGCCGGGCGAGCACGCCGATCAGGGTGGGCGTGCAGCACACCAGGCCGAGCTCGCCGAGGATGAGGCCGGTGAGGATCACCGCCGGCGAGATCCGGGTGGCGCCGAACGCGGCCAGCGCCGCCCCACCGGCCACCAGCGACAACCCGAGGGCCAGCCACCGGCTCCGGGAGGCGGGCGGCGTCCGGCGCCCGGCGAGACCGGCGCCGACGTCCTGCCGGGCGATGGTCCAGGCCGGTGCCAGCGCGGCGAGCACCCCGGTCAGCACCGCGACCCCACCGAGCGCCACCAGGGCCGCCGGCCAGCAGCGGTACCCCCCGAAGCGGGCGCCGAAGACGTACTGCTCCACCAGCGGTCGTCCGGCGAACGCCGCGGCGACGCCGAGGACCAGGCCGACGGCGGCGCCCAACACACCCAGCACCACGCCGTCGGCGAGTACGACCCGGCGCAGCTGGGCGGCGTCCCCGCCGGCCACCGCGACCAGCGCCAGGTCCCGACGTCGGCGGCGGACGCCGACCGCGAACGCCGGCCCCACCAGGAGTACGACCTCCAGCAGGCCGAGGCCGGCGATCAGCACACCGGTGCTCAGGTCGTTGGTGTCGGTGGCGGCGATCGATCCGACCCAGCCGTGGCCCGGTCCGGGCGGGGGGCCGGTCGGATGGCGTGGCGTGACCACCACGCCCTGGTCGTTGAGCCGGGCGACCAGCGCGGCGTCGACGGCGCCGGGCACGTCCGCCAGCCAGATGCTGTCCGCCTCCGGACCGGTCCGTGGCACGGCTCCCGGGTGCAGCGCCACCACCGGCCCGAGATCGTCGGGGAATTCGACCACCCCCACGACGGTGTACGCCCTACTCCCGTCGGCCATGGTCAGCGCGTGGCCGAGGCGCAGGTCCAGGCGACGCAGCGCGGCCGGGCTCACCGCCACCTCGCCGGGCTGCTGCGGCGCCCGGCCGGCCCGGAACCGCACCAGCCCTCGGGCCAGGGGGTCGGTGAGGTCCAGTACCCGCCCTGCCACGTTCTCGTCGCGCTCCGGGCCCCGCACGCTCAGCGGGATCCGGACGCGCACCTCGGTGACCCGGCTGCCCGGGGGAAGCAGCGCGGCGACCTGGCCGGCGCTGACCTGACCGGCGGGTACGTGCTCGCCCTCCCGCGTGTACCAGCTCTCACCCCACTCGTCCTGCCCGATCGCAGTCTGGGAGGCCCAGCGCAGCTCCGCGTCGGCCACGCCGAGTCGCCGGTCGATCCGCTCCTGCGGGGTCAGCTCCGCCATGTCGTAGCTCGCGGCCAGAAAGGCCAGCACCAGCACCGGCAGGGCGATCATCGCGAGCACCAGGGCGGTCCGGCGGCGGGCGCGGCGTGCCTCCCGTCGGGCGATCCGCAGCGCCGCCCGCCAGGAGCCGGTCAGCTCGGCGAACCGTCGCCGGCCGGTACGGACCGGCAAGGCCACCGGCCGCGGCGCCGGGACGTCGGTCCGGTCGGGGAGCCGCAGCGTACGGCGGGTGGTCACCGGTCGCTGCCGGACAGCAGCTGCTCGACGCTGCCCAGCGGGGCCGTCGTGTCGACCAGCACCCCGTCGCGTAGGAACACCACCCGGTCGGCCCAACCGGCGTGCCGCGCCTCGTGGGTGACCAGCACCCCGGCGGCGCCCGCGTCGATGCGGCGGCGCAACAGGTGCAGCACCGCCTCGCCGGTCTGCGAGTCCAACGCGCCGGTCGGTTCGTCGGCGAGCACCAGCCGCCGTTCGCCGACCAGCGCGCGGGCGATGGCCACCCGCTGCTGCTGACCGCCGGAGAGCTGGTCGGGGAAGCGGTCGCCCAGGGCGGGGAGACCCACCTCGGTGAGCGCGGCCATGGCCAGCGAGCGGGCCCGGCGGCCACCGGTGCCGTCGAGTTCCAGCGGGAGCGCGACGTTCTCCACCGCGCTCAGACTGCCCAGCAGGTTGAGCTGCTGGAAGATGTAGCCGATCCGGCGGCGACGCAGCTGGGCGAGCCCGCGGCGGTCCAGCGCCCCCAGCGGCTGCCCCTCGATGAGGACCTCGCCGTCGGTCGGGCGGTCCAGACCGCCGGCGAGTGCCAGCAGCGTCGACTTGCCGGAGCCGGAGGGGCCCATCACGGCGACCAGCTCACCGGGTCGTACGACGAGGCTGACGCCGCGCAGGGCGTGCACGGCGGCCGGGCCGGCCCCGTGGGTGCGTTGGACGGCGCGCAGCTCCAGTACCGCGTCGTCCGATCCGCTCACCGTCGCGCCTCCTCGTCGGCCCAGCGTGCCGCGTCGGGCGCGGCACGTGGCCCGGGTGCGGACGGCGGGGGGACGCTGGGTCGGTGCCGGACGAGGCTCGTCTCACAGTGGTCCAGCCAGCGGACCTCGGCCTCGGCCTGGAACACCATCGAGTCCAGTACCAGCCGCCAGGGCAGATCCTCCGGCCGGTCGCTGCCGTACTTCAACCGGGTCAACTCCTGCAACGCCCGCATCGTCGCGCTGCGCTGCGCCTGCACCACCGAGCGGACGTCCACTCCGGGGGTGGTGAGCGCCAGCGCCAGCTTGATCGCCAGCTCGTCGCGGGGGCGGTCGGTACGGCTGATCGGGGTGGCGAACCACAGCGCGAGGTCGGCCCGACCGGCGTCGGTGATCTCGTACGGGCGCTGTCCGGCCTCGCTCTCCGGCAGCGGGCGCACCAGACCGTCCCGCTCCAGCCGGGACAGCGTGGTGTAGACCTGCCCGATGTTCAGCGGCCAGGTCGAGCCGGTCGACTCCTCGAAAGCGGCGCGCAGCTGGTAGCCGTACATCTGGCCGCGTTCGAGCAGGGCGAGCAGCCCGTGACGGATGGACATGGCAACGGAGTATGCATACCTGGTATGCGCACCGCAACCGGAGCAGAGCGGTTCAGGTCGGGCGGCCGGGAAATGCGACAGTCGGCGGGGCCACCCCGGCGGTCTTCCGCCACCGGGTGGCCCGTACGGCGTACTCGACCAGGGCGGCCAGCGCCTGGTCCCGGTCGGCGCCCGTGGTCGACGCCAGCGCGGCCCGCCAGTGCGCCGCCGTGCGTTCCTCCACCTCGACGGCGAGCCGCAGCGCGCTCGCCCGGTCGGTGACCGGAAACGGCAGCGCGTACCCGGCGCGGTCCGGTGGAACGGTGCCACCGCTGGTGCTGAGCTGCACGACCAGCGCGTCGCGTCGGCGTCGGTGCGCGGCCTCCGCCTGGTGGGCGGTGTCCCGGCTCGCCCCGGTGAGCCGTACGCCGATCCGGCCGTAGGCGTAGATGGCCGCGTACTCGGCGGAGAGGGCGGCGGCGAGCGCCTCCGCCGCGGACGGCTGCTTCACTTCAGTGCCTCCTGGTGGGTGGCCCGGGCGGCGACGATCGAACCGAGCAGCGCCGCCCGTTCCGCCGGCGCGGCGGCGCAGGCGGCGGTGGCGGTCCGCTGACCGGCCTTCTCCAGCGCGCGCAGGGCGGCCAGCGCGCCGGCCGGGTCGGCCGCCGGGG
>NZ_JAEVHM010000006.1 GCF_016802865.1 Micromonospora parastrephiae
CCGCGGCCACCAGCGGCCGAGCACAGCGGGCGGCGGCCAACCGGAGCAGCGGCAGCAGCGCGTAGTCGTCGTCGTCCGGTATGCCGCCGCGATGCCCGCCTGCCTCGGTGCCCTGCACCACGACCGCGTCCACGCCCCGCTCGACGACGGCCGCCGCGGCGTCCGGCCGGGTGACGGTCGCCCACACCTCGGTGCCCCGCTCGCGCAGGGCGGCCACCGCCGCCCGGTCCGGCAGGCCGAACACGAAGGACACCACCGGGACCGGGTCCGCGAGCAGCGCGGCCAGCTTCTCGGGGTACGCGTCGTCGCCGCCCACCGGCTCACCCAACCGCACCCCGCGCTGCTCGGCCTGCGGGGTGAGCCGCTCGGCGTACACCTCGATGGCGGCCTCGTCGACGGGGCGGCGCCGGGCAGGAAGACGTTGACCCCGAACGGGCGGTCGGTGCGGGCGCGGACCTCCGCGACGTCGGCGACCAGCCGGCCGGCGTCGATCATCCCGGCGGCCAGGAAGCCCAGGCCACCGGCGGCGGAGACGGCCGCCACGAGCGACGGTGTGGACGGGCCGCCGGCCATCGGAGCGGCGACGATCGGATGACGCAACGTGGACAGTACGGACATCCGGCCATCCTCCCGCATGGGGTCCGCGCCGACCGACGCCCGGTCGGTCACCGACGGTCGGTGTGCCGCCGCCACAGCACCCCGGCGACCGTGAGGAGCGCCAGTAGCGTCCAGGCGCCGGCCGCGAGCGGCCAGATCGGGCCGTCGACGCGGTCGGTCGCTCGGCTGCCGGAAGGGCCGCCGGCGCGGGCGGAGACGCGGCGGTGGACTCCGCCGGGTGCGCGCCGGCGGCGGTCGCCGTTCCGACCGCGTACCGCAGGATCGTCGGGCGGGTGCCCGGCGGCTGGTCGGCGGACTCGGACACGGTGAGCAGCGAGCGGCCGTCACGGCTGTAGGTGATCGACTCGCCCTGCGGTTCGTCCGGCAGTGGGGTGACCCGCGCGGTGCCGGTGGTCAGCGCGGCGACCACGTCACCGTCGGGCACGTCGTACTCGAAGGCGTCGGCGTAGGTGCGCAGCACCACCCGGCGCCCGTCCGGCGCGCTCGCCGCGCCGGTGACCACGCCCCGCCCGAGGAACGAGAACGGATTGCTGGTCGAACTGGACGGCAGGACCACCTGGCCGGCCGAGTCCAGCGGCGTCGTCGCGCCCGGCCGGAGTGCGGTGGTCGGCGCGTACAGGACGGCGGTGCCGCTGCCGCCCTTGGTGATGATCAGCGGCCGGCCGTCGCTGTCGAGCAGCAACGCCTCCGCGTCGTGCGGGCGATCCGGGTACGTCATCCGGTGCAGCACCGGCTCCTCCGCGCCCGGCGCGAGCCGCCACAGGGCGATCGTCTCCCGCGTGCGGTCGTTGTCACCGATGTCGGCGACCCAGACGGTGCCGTCCCGGCCGATCGCCAGGTCCTCGGTGTCGCGGGGGCGGGACGGGTAGCTGACCGTCCGCGTCACCGCGCAGCGGCGGTCGAGGTAGAAGATCCGGCGGCGGGCCTCGTCGTCAGCGCCGTCGTTGACCACCACGTACCCGTCGTCCGTGGCGACCATCCCGGAGATCTCCTTGAGCCGGTCGTCACGCACCTGGCACACCGGTGTCGGGGCCGTCTCGCCGGCCACGGCCGCACCCGGCGCCAGCACCACGGCCGGCACGACGCCGACGGCCAGCGCGCCCAGCGTCGCTGCCGCGCGGGCACGCCGCCCCCGGGTCACCCACCCGCGTGACCCGCATCGCCCGCCTCCTCGTCGCGGCCACGTCCCGGGCCGTACCGACCATCCTGGCCGATCTCGACCACCCGCGCGGTCATCTCGGGGACGCGTCCACACCCTTGTCGATGTACTGTCACCCCGCCGGATTCTGGACGTGAGGGATGGTCATGCCCGCGAGCGACACCTCCGTGGCCCGCCGGTTCGGGCGGACGCTGTCCCGTCGCCTGGGCCGTCCGGCCGGTGGCACCGGCGTGGCCTGGGCGGCGCTCGGCGCGGTCATCTGCGGCCTCTTCACCGGCGCGTTGGCCAGTCGGGTCGCCTGGGAGACCTCGCGACCGCAACCCGACCGGGCCGAGGCCGGCGCCATCCTGACCGAGGTCTTTCCCGGGCACGACCTCGGCGACATCGACACCCCGCCCGCGCTCTTCGTGGTCTACGCGCACCCGGTGCGCCTGGGCACCGTCAAGACCCTGCTGTTGGGCGACGGCGGCGAGTACCAGGAGAGCGCCACCGGCGCCGCCGCCTTCGGCGCTCCGCCGGTGCCCGCCGAGCAGATCGTCGCGGTGGCCCGGGACCGATTGAGAAGTTCCGGCTGGCGGGTGTACGACCCGCAGGAGTCCGGCGGGACCACCTGCACGGACAAGGTGTGCGCCACCCCGGTGGCGGTGACCGACACGGCAATGATCGCCCGGCGCGGCGACACCATCCTGAATGCCATGATCTCCTCGCAGGCAGCCGTCGACGCCACCTACCTGACGGTCGAGGTGCACCGCGCGCCACCCCCGGCGGTGGTGCCGGCCGGTGTGCTCGGCACGCTGCTGGGCGCGGTGGTCGCCTGGGCGGTCTTCGGCTGGGCCAGCCGGCGCACCGCGGGGAGACGCAGCGGCGGCACGGTGAACGTCCTGATCGGCGTGGCCATGGTGCTGTGGTGGCTGCCGGTGCTGCTGACCGTCCCGCTGCTGCTGCGCCACCACCTGGACGAGCCGCACCCGGCCTGGCATCCGCTGTGGGAGTGGCTGGGCCAGCCGACCGCCTCGCTGCTCTTCCTCGTCGGTGCGCTGTGCGTACTGCTGGCACTGGGCGTGGCCGCCGGAACCCGCCGGGGCACCTCGACCGCCCTCTGAGCGGGCCCGGGGCGCCCCGGGCCGTCCCGCCGGGTACGACGTGGACCGGCCGGGCGTCCGCTACCGGACGGACCAGCGTTGGGCGCCGGTGCCGTTGCACGTCCAGAGCTGCGTTGTCGTGCCGTTGGCCGTGCCGGCGGAGGTCACGCTCACGCACTTGCCGGCGGAGGTGAGCACGATCGTGCCGTCCGTGCGGAAGGTGAAGCGCTGCGCGGCGGTGCCGTTGCACGTCCAGATCTGCACCCTCGTACCGTCGGCGCTGGCCCCGCCGTTGACGTCCAGACACCGGTCGCCGTAGACCCGCAGCTCACCGGCGGCGGTGCGGGTCCAGCGCTGGTTGGCGCCGCCGTGGCAGTCCCAGATGATCGTGGGGGCGCCGGCGGTGGTGCTGGCGCCGGAGACGTCCAGACAACGCCCCGAGGCGGGGTTGACCAGACCGACCGGGCTGCCCACCGGCGGCCCGCCCGCCGGGACCAGACTGCCGGGCACCGAGCGCAGCGCGTCGTACCAGCGGGCCGCCATCTTGTCGTATCCGCCGGCGTTGGGGTGGACGCCGTCGGCGAGATCGGCGGTGGTGAGCGCGGCGTGCATGTCGACCAGGTGCACCCGGCTGCCCTTCTGGGCCACGATGCCGGGGATCGCCGCGTTGTACGCCCGTACCCGCGTCTCCAGGTTCGGGTCGGACTCCGGGGTGATGGTGGCGACGAAGAGCTCGACCTCCGGAGCCGTCGACCTGATCTTGTCGATGAGACCGGAGAGTCGGGCCGGCGCGTTGGCCAGGTCGTAGTTCTGGTTCACGTCGTTGGTGCCGATGTGCAGCAGCACCGTACGCGGGTCGGTGGCCCGCAACCAGGTGACGATGTTCGCGTCGAGCTGGTCGATGCGCCAGCCGGAGTGGCCCTCGTGGTCGTGGTCGCCGAGGCTGGCGGGCCCGTTGAAACCCGAGCCGACGAAGTCGACCGTGTAGCCGCCGCCGGCCAGCCGCTGCCACAGGTTGATCCGGTACCCGCCGGGCACGTTGAACCCGTCGGTGATCGAGTCACCGAGCGGCATCACGCGCACGCCACCGTTCGACTCGGCCTGGGCGGGCGCGACCTGGGCCAGCGCCAGCACGGCGCCGAGGACGAGCCCGAAGCCGCCGGCGGCGGCCCGTCGTGCGTTCCATCGCATGGTGTTCCCTCTCCTCGCGGGTCGTCCGGGGTACCGGTGGCGCGCCGCCCGCCGACAACGGCGACCACCGCCGGACACGTACATCGATGCTTCACGATGGACCGGGCCATCCGGCACCCGGTCCGGCACGCGCGCGAGCCGAACGCCGCCCTGGCTGCGCCGAACGGTCACCCGCCAGAAGGGTCCACTGAGGACACGCAGGGTTACGTGTCGGCCCGGACCCCGGTACGGTCCGAGGTGACCGCGGTCACGGCAGACCCGGACGACGGCGCCCCGCCGGGCCCGGCGTCGACGCCGTCCGGCCGCCCGGCACGTCGGAAGGGGCGCGGGATGCGGATCAGAGCGGGGTTGTGCGTCGCGGCGCTCGTCGCGGCGGGGCTGACGGTCGGCACACCGGCCTCCGCCGCGCCGGTGGACGGCGCCACGGTGGTCCCGATCCAGGTCACCGGGGACCCGGCGACGCGGTTCAACCTGGTGCTGCTGGGCGACGGCTACACCGAGGCCGACCTGCCCACCTTCCGGTCGCACGTGGATCGCCACCTCAACACCCTGTGGACGATCGAACCGTTCAAGTCCTACCGCAGCTACTTCAACGTCTACGCCGTCGAGATCGTCTCACGGGAGTCCGGCGTGGACTGCGATCCCGGCCTGTCCGCGCCGCAG
Source organism: Micromonospora parastrephiae (assembly GCF_016802865.1). Lineage (GTDB taxonomy): Bacteria > Actinomycetota > Actinomycetes > Mycobacteriales > Micromonosporaceae > Micromonospora > Micromonospora parastrephiae. The sequence continues at coordinate 4,714 of NZ_JAEVHM010000006.1, forward strand.
CGCGACACCGTGCTGGACATGGGCTTCTGGGGTGGCTGCAACCCGGCCAGCGTGCAACGCCTGCTCACCGTCGACGTGCCGCCGCGAACGCCTACGCCGACCTGGCCGTCGGCACCAACCCGGGCAACCGGCAGCTGATCGCCCTGGCCAACAGCGGCACCTATGGCGGGGCGGGCGGCAGCAACGCCACCGCCTCCGGCGGCAACGCGCTCTCCGCGCTGATCAGCCCGCACGAGCTGGGTCACTCGCTCGGCGGCTTGCAGGACGAGTACGACTACTACGGCCGCGGGGTCCCCGGCGACACGTACAGCGGACCGGAACCGGACTCGGCGCACCACACGCTGCTGACCGAGCGGCAGATGCGCGACACCCGGGCCAAGTGGTGGCGCTGGCTGGGTGAGCCGAGCGAGGCGGGCGGCAGGATCGGCCGCTACGAGGGCGGCCTGTACCTCCAGCGCGGGGTGTGGCGGCCGAGCCGGCACTCGATGATGAAGTCGCTGGGCTTCTACTTCGACCAGGTCGGCCGCGAGCAGATGACCGAGCGGATCGCGAGCCGGGTCGGCATCGTGCAGGGCGGCACGTCCATCGACCAGCCGGTCGGCGCGGACCGGCTGCTCTGGGTGGACACCCTGCACCCGGTGAGCCACGCGCTGACGGTCACCTGGTCGGTGGACGGCAGGGCCGTGCCGCAAACCGGCAACGCCCGCCACCTGGACCTGCGGACGCTGCGGCTGAGCCCTGGCCGGCACACGGTCACCGCCACGGTGACCGACCCGACGGAGTTCGTCCGCGACCCGGCGATCCGCAGCTCACCCGCGCTGACCCAGACCCGCGGGTGGACGGTGGAAACCGGGGTACGCACCCCGCCGGTGGCGCAGCCGCTGGCGATCACCGACTCCACCGCGACCGACCGGCCGGTCGGCGCACGCGACGTGGTGTACGTGCGGACCAGCCAACCCACCGATCGGGTGCCGGGGGTGCGCTGGTCGCTCGACGGCCGACCGGTGGCCGACACGGGCGATGACCGGGACCTGGACCTGGCCGCCCTGCGCCTGTCGCGGGGCACCCACCGGCTGACCGCCCGCGTCAGCGACCCGACGACCGGGGAGGCGGTGACCCGCGCCTGGACGGTCGACGCGACGCGGCCCGACGTGGCGTACGCCCTCTCCGAGCCGCTGCTCGCCACGACCCGACCCGGCCGGCCCACCGAGTACGTGTACAACGGCCCGTTCACCATGGGCCTGACCGGCACGGACGACGGCGCCGGGCAGGTCACCTCGGAGTTCCGACTCGACGGCGACGGGTGGCACAACTACTACGGCTGGCCCACGGACGCCCGATCGCCGTTCCTGTTCACCGCCACCGGCACCGACGTGGACGGCCTGGTCTACGGCAACCTCGGCTCGGGTGGTCTGTCGCTGTCCCCGTTCGCCGAGCGGTCCCCCGGGTACGGCCGGCACACCATCGAGTACCGGGGCATCGACGCGGTCGGCAACATCGGGGCGTCCAACGCGTTCGTGGCCACGCTCATCCCGCCGCCGCCGGCCTGCACCCGAGTGGTCACCGGCCGGCACGCCGGCCCGCTGGTGGTCGCCGCGGGCGTCACCTGCCTGCGCGCAGCCACCGTGAGCGGCCCGGTCACCGTCGCACCCGGCGCCGCCCTGGTCGCCGAGGGGTCCACGATCGGCGGGAGCCTGGCGTCGTCCGGCGCCACCGCCGTCGAGTTGCTGACCACCGAGGTACACGGCGCGGTGGCGCTGACCGGCACCACCGACCACGTCACGGTGGTGGGAACTCGGGTGGCCGGCCCGCTGGCGCTGACCGGTACCGCGTCGGCACCGATCCTCGCCGGCGGCCAGGTGGGCGCACTGGTCTGCGCGGGCGGCCCGGCCCCGGTCGATCTCGGCGCCCCGACGACGGTACGAGGCGGGTCCGGGGGGCCTGAGTGCGGCGGTGCCGGGTAGGCAGTGGCCCGGCGGGCTGTCGACAACCGCCGCGAGGAGGCTCCGATGAGCACATACCGGGACGACCAGGGCGCTCCGATTCCTCCCCCGGAGGCGGACGCCGTCGAGCAACGGCAGGACGCGTTCGACGTCGGTCCGCCGGACCGGGTGTCGGGTGACGTCGACCCGGAGGCGTCCGAGGCCGACCTGGCCGAGCAGGGCGCCCTGCCGGCGGGCGCGCTCGAGGAGGTGACGTCGCTGCCGGCCGACGCGAACCCGGCGGACGCCCTCGAACAGCGCCAGGAGATCCCCACCCGCGACGAGGGCCGCCGAACCTGACCACACCCGGCCCGGCCGCCGTACCGGGTCGGCCCGACACGTCCCGCGACGTGTGATGCCTGTGACTCATCGTGATGACTCACAGGCATCACGCTCGTGCGGACGTCCGCACCGAAACCGCCGCCCGGCTCAGCCGGCGACGACCTGCCGGAGCAGGAACGCGTTGAGCGCGACCACCAGCACGGCCACCAGCGACGCGGCGGCGGTGGTGAGGGGGTGGTTGACCAGGTTTCCCATCAGGTCGCGGCGGCGGGTGAAGGCGACCACCGGGATCAGCGCGAAGGGGATGCCGAAGCTGAGGATGACCTGGGACAGCACCAGGGCCCGGGTGGGGTCCAGGCCGATGGCGAGTACGGCGAGCGCGGGCAGGAGTGTGACCAGGCGGCGCAGCAGCAGTGGAATCCGCCGCCGCAGGAAGCCCTCCATGATCACCTCGCCGGCGTAGGTGCCGACGCTGGTGGACGCGAGCCCGGAGACCAGCAGGGCGATGGCGAAGCCGAACGCCGCGGCGGTGCCGATGGTCTGACCGAGGCCGGCGTGCACCCCCTCCAGGCTGTCCGCGCCGGCCGGGCCGCCGCCGCGGAAGCTGGCCGCGGCGATCAGCAGCATGGCGAGGTTGACCGCTCCGGCGGCCGTCAGCGCCAGCAGCACGTCAGCGCGTTGGCCACGGAAGAGCGTACGGCGTTCGGTGTCGTCGGCGGCGGGGATGCGGTCGCGGGTCAGCGCGGAGTGCACGTAGATGACGTGCGGCATGACGGTGGCGCCGAGGATGCCGGCGGCCAGCAGCACGCTGTCGGTGCCCTGGAGCCGGGGCACCAGGCCGGCGACGGCGGAGCCCGGATCGGAGCCGGAGGCGAGCAGGTTGGCGGCGAAGGCCAGAACGATGACGCCGAGCAGCACGGCGATGCCGATCTCGAACGCCCGGAAGCCGCGCGAGCGCAGGGCGAGCACGGCGAACGCGGCGGCGCCGATGATGATCCCGCCGGGCAACAGTGGGATGCCGAAGAGCAGGTAGAGGGCGACCGCGCCGCCGATCACCTCGGCCAGGTCGGTGGCCATGGCGACCAGTTCGGCCTGCACCCACATCATCCGGTTCACCGGCCGGGGCAGGCGCTCCCGGCACAGTTCGGGCAGGCTGCGCCCGGTGGCCAGGCCCAGCTTGGCGGTGAGCGTCTGCACCAGCATGGCCATCAGGTTGGCCACCACCACGACCCAGACCAGCAGGTAGCCGTAGCGCGCGCCGGCGGCCGAGTTGGTCGCGAAGTTGCCGGGGTCGACGTACGCGACGGCGGCGACGAACGCCGGGCCCAGCAGGATCAGCCGTCCCCGTACCCGACCTCGGGCGCGGGCCGTCTGTAGCGGTGTCGCCGTCGATGCCGTGAGCTGCTTGGTGACCATCGGACACCTCCCCGTTCGCGCGGATCGCCTGCCGTCCCCTTCCCGGTCGGCTGACCCGTCGGTGCCAACGTCTGGCCCGCCGGTGCCACCACCGGCGACGCGCCGCAATGCCGCGACGCGCCGGGTCGTGCTTGACAGGTGGGACTCACCCGGTGAAGCTGTCTATTAGTCCTATTGTCGTAGGACAACAGGAAGGATCATCTCGAGTGATCGAGTTCGTGCTGGACAGCCGGTCGAAGGTGAACACCTACATGCAGCTCGTGCAGCAGGTGAAACAGGCGCTGCGGGTGGGTCTGCTCTCGCCGGGCGACCAGTTGCCGAAGGTTCGGGACGTCGCGCAGTCACTGGCGATCAACCCGAACACGGTGCTGAAGGCGTACCGGGAGTTGGAGATCGAGGGTCTGGTCGGCGGCCGCCCCGGGGTGGGCACGTTCGTTCAGCGCACCCTGGCCGGCGCGTCCCTGCCCAACCAGGCCGAGCTGCGCGAGGACCTGGTCGCGTGGCTGCACCGGGCGCAGGCCGCCGGCCTCACGGCCGAGGACGTCGTCGCCCTGGTGGAGACCACGCTGCGGGCCACCCTCGCCGACGACGCCCCGCAGAAGGAGCCCGCGTGAGCGCGCGAACCATCAGGCACAGCGAGCGGAACGAGAGGACAGAGGATGGACGTGGTCTTGGAGGCTGACCGGCTGGGCAAGCGGTACGGCAGCACCTGGGCGTTGCGGGACTGCTCGCTGCACCTGCCGGCAGGCCGGATCGCCGCTCTGGTCGGGCCGAACGGCGCGGGCAAGAGCACGCTGCTGCACCTCGCGGTCGGGCTGCTCAAGCCCGACGCGGGCGTGGTACGGGTGTTCGGCAGATCCCCGTACGGCGACACGGAGGGCCTGGCCGACATCGGTTTCGTCGCCCAGGACACCCCGCTGTACCGGGACTTCACCGCCGCCGAGCTGGTCATCGCCGGCGGCAAGCTGAACAAACGGTGGGACGCGGCGTTGGCCCGTCAGCGACTGGCCCAGCTCGGCATCCCACCGGACCGACCGGTCGGCAAACTCTCCGGCGGGCAGCGGGCCCAGGTGGCGCTCGCCCTGGCGCTGGCCAAGCAGCCCCGGCTGCTGCTGCTCGACGAGCCGGTCGCCAGCCTCGACCCCCTCGCCCGGCGGGAGTTCCTCCAGTCGCTGATGGGAAGCGTGGCGGACTCCGGCACCACCGTTCTGCTCTCCTCGCACCTGCTGGCCGACCTGGAGCGCGTCTGCGACTACCTGATCGTGCTCAACTCCGCCCAGGTGCAGCTCACCGGCGCGGTCGACGACCTGGTCGCCGAGCACCGCCAACTGGTCGGCCCACGGCACGACGGCGGCACGATCGGGGGCGTCGCCGCCGTGGTCCGGGCCAGCCACACCGACCGGCAGTCCACGCTGCTGGTCCGCACCGACGGCCCGGTCACCGACCCCGGCTGGACGGTCCGCGAGGTCAGCCTGGAGGACGTCGTCCTGGCCTACCTGGCCGACGGCACGACGCAGACCAGTCACAGCGAGTGGGGAGTGCCGGCATGATCTGGTTGACCTGGCGGCAACACCGCAAGCAGGCGTTCTACACCCTGCTGGGGCTCGCGGCGCTCGCCGCGCTGCTGGTGCCGATCGGCCTGGCGATGCGGAACACCTTCGGCGACCTCGGGCTGACGGACTGCGCCAGCCAACTCGCCCGCGCCGACGTGGCACAGGCGACCCGGGAGACCTGCGAAACGGGCTATCGGCGCTTCGGCGACCGGTACGACAGCCTCAACCTGGTGGCCGTGCTGCTGATCACCCTGCCGGCGCTGGTCGGCCTCTTCTGGGGCGCACCGCTGGTCGCCCGCGAGGTGGAACAGGGCACGCACCGGTTCGTCTGGACCCAGGGCGTCGGGCGGACCCGGTGGGCCCTGGTGAAGTTCGGGCTGGTGGGCGCGGGCGTCCTGGTCCTCGCGACGGTCTACGGGCTGGGCATGTCCTGGTGGGTCGACCCGCTCACCAAGGCCGCGTACGAGGGTCGGCTCGGCATGATCGTCTTCGACCTGCAGGGCATCGTCCCGATCGGGTACACCCTGTTCGCCGTGGCGCTGGGCGTCTTCGCCGGCACCGTCTGGAAGCGGATGCTGCCTGCCATGGGCATCACCCTCGCCGGTTACATCGGCGTCCGGGCGGCGGTGGAGCTGCTGGCCCGACCGCGCTACCAGCCGGCGCGTACCCAGACCTTCTCGATCGAGGGGGAAGGGCCACCCGAGGTCAGTCGGGGGGACTGGGTCCTCGCCCAGGGCATCCGGAACCCCGATGGGACGGTGATCTCGGAGGGCGGCCGGATCCAGTGTCCGCCGGGCGGTAAAGGGCCGGACGGTCGGGTCTGCGGTGCGGAGCTGGGGCTGGAACCGGGCGCGTACAACTGGCAGTTGTACCAGCCGGCGGACCGGTTCTGGCTGTTCCAGGGCATCGAGACGGGCATCTTCGTCGCTCTCGCCCTGCTCCTGCTCTACATCGCTGTGCGCCGGCTCCGCCGCATCGCGTAGCCGGGCGTCGGGTGTTCGTCGAGGCGCGGGGGCCTCGACGAACACCCCTCGGCCAGGGCACCGCGCCGGTCGGCGAAGTCGGATTCCAGCCCGTCGCCAACGCGACTCAACGTGTCCATCCGCTTACGACGGGTGCTCCCATGTGGACTCCAGGCCCGGGTCGGCCGGACCGCAGCGATGGGAGCGCACGCGTGAAGTCCAGAATCCTCCGTCGGGTCGGCGCCTCGGCCGTGGCGCTCGCCTGCGCCGCGCTGGGGGCGGTGGCGTTGCCGGCCGCCCCGGCGATGGCCAGCCCGATCCGCAACGCGACCGCCTGGTCGGTGCTGTTGTGCAAGTTCAGCGACAAGCCGGCGGAGCCACAACCGCCGTCGCACTTTGCCAACTTCCTCACCGCGGCCGGGACCGGCACCGGCGGGGTGGCGGACTACCTCGCCGACCAGTCCGGCGGGCGGGTGTCGCTGGCCGGCTCGGTGGTGCGGGGCTGGTACACGATGCCGTACACGCTGGCGCAGTTCCAGTCGGTCGACCGGTGGACCCGGATCCAGCGCTGCGTGGACACCGCGGCGACCGCCGGCTACGCGGTGCCCGCCGGCAACCGGATCGCGGTCATGCTCAACGACTGGGTGGACTCCGGCGCCGCCGGCGGCCGGGTGCTGCTCGACCCGGGCGCCTGGAACGTCGGCTTCGCCGCGCACGAGATGCTGCACGGCTACAACCTGGGACACTCGTTCTCCAACGACACCACCTACCAGAACGCGCCGTGGTCCCAACCGGGCGAGTACGACGACCCGTGGGACGAGATGAGCGCCATGCACATCTACGCCTTCGGCACCGCGAACTACGGCACCAGCGCGGTCGGGCTCAACGGGCCGCACCGCGACGAGTTGGGCTGGCTGCCGAAGAACCGGGTGTTCACCATGGCGGCCGACGGGATCGGCTCGCGCAGCCTCACCCTGGCCCCGCTGGAGGTGCCCGCCGCGAGCGGCCCGCAGCTGATCCGGATCCCGTTCGACCCGGCCGACCTGTTCCACTACTACACCGTCGAGTTCCGCCGTAAGACCGGCTGGAGCGCCGGCATCCCCGCCGACACCGTGCTGCTGCACGAGGTCCGCGACGGCACCCCCACCCTGCTGCGCACCGGCCCCGGCGGCGGGCCGGCCCAGTCGCTCAACGCCAACGGCGTGCAGATCGGCGTGAACTGGCTCTCCGGCAACGCGGCGTCGGTGACCGTGACCACCGACGTGGTCAACCGCTGCCTCCAGGGGTACGTCTGGCGCGAGGCCCGCGCCGGCGACCTGGTCTGCGTCACCGGCGCACCCGCAGCCAGGTCTGGGCGGACAACGCCGCCGCGGCGAGCCGCTGGGTGAACGGCCCGTACGGTCCGCACACCTGCGTCGCCGGCTACGTGTGGCGCGAGGCGTACGCCGGGGACGACGTCTGCGTCACCGGGGCGCAGCGCACCCAGGCCGCCGCCGACAACGCCGCCGCCGCGTCCCGGCGCAACCCGGCCCGGCTGGTGTCCGGCCCGAACAGCTGCGTCAGCGGGTACGTGTGGCGCGACGCCGACCAGTCCGACTACGTCTGCGTCACCGGGACGACCCGCTCCCAGGTGCTCGCGGACAACTCGGTCGCGGCGAGCCGCTGGGTCAACGGCCCGTACGGTCCGCACACCTGCGTCGCCGGCTACGTGTGGCGCGAGGCGTTCATCGGCGACGACGTCTGCGTCACCGGGGCGCAGCGCACCCAGGCCGCCGCCGACAACGCCGCCGGCCCTGGGCGGGTCTTGCGTCCAGCCGGCTGACCGATCGCGCTCCCGGTGGTTCCGGCCACCGGGGGCGCGCCCGTCGGCGGCTCAGCCGGCCAGCCGGCGGCACCGGGCGATCGAGAGCGGCGGGAGTACGGCGACCAGACGACCGGCCAGGCCACGGGTACGCCAGAGTGGGCGGCAGCCGCGTCTACGCCGAGTCGGCGGATCCCACCTGGCCGGCGACGCCGACGTTGAGCGGATCGGCCAGCAGCTTGTCGAAGGCCAGTTCGGCGGCGCCGATCAGGACGGCGTCTCGGCCGAGCGCGGCCGCGCGCAACCGCAGATGCTCCCGGGAGCCCGGCAGCGGCATGGTGTCCAGCCGACGGCGGACCGTGTCCGCCCCGGCGGTGAACATGTCGCGCAGCGAGCCACCGAACACCACAGCGTCCGGGTTGACCACGTTGACCAGGTTGGCCACGCCGAAGCCGAGCCACTCGGCGACCTGGTCGACCGCCGCCCGGGCGGTCGGGTCGCCGTCCGCCGCCGCGCGCAGCACCTCGGCCACCGCCGCACGGTCGCCGGGGTCCCGGCCGGCGTGCCGCAGCAGGGCGGCCTCACCGATCTCGGTCTCCCAGCAGCCCCGGGAGCCGCAGCCGCAGGGCAGACCGTTCGGGTTGACGACCATGTGGCCGACCTTGCCGCTGTGGCCCCGATGACCGATCACCAGCCGGCCACCGACGATGATGCCGGCGCTGATCCCACCGTCGCCGTGCAGGTAGATAAGGTCGTCGACGCCCGCTGCGACGCCTCGTACATGCTCGGCCAGGCCGGCGATGTCGGCCAGGTCGCCGGCCACGAAACCCGGATAGTCGGTCAGCTCCGCCTCGAGCGCGGCGCCGAGGGTCGCCTCCACGCTGACGACCCGGATCTCGCCGTCGGGGTTGCGGATCGTGTCGGTCACCGCGACCGCGCCACCGACCAGCAGCGTGTCGGGGGCCACCCCGCGTTCCATGTCGCGGACGAGGTCGGCGAGCGGTCCGACGGCGTCGACCGCCGACATGCCATCGGGCCGGGCGACCTCGCGCAGGTCGAGAATGCGTCCGCCGAGGCCGACCCGGGCGGCGCGCAACTGGTCCGCGTCGATGCTCAGAGCGTGCGCGTAGACCCGGTCGGAGCGAGGGCTGACCACCAGCGAGGGGCGGCCGGCGCGACGGGCGGTGGTCGGCGCCTCCTCGGTGACCAGGCCACTGGCGACCAGGTCGGCGGCCAGGGCGCCGATGGTGCTGCGGTTGAGGCCGAGCCGGCTGGTCAGCTCGGCCCGGGACGTCGGCCCGTGCAGGTGCACGTGGCGCAGCACGGCGCCGAGGTTCTGCCGCCGGATCTCCTCCTGGCTGGCGCCGGGAACCGAGGGCAGCGGGGATTCGGGGTTGCGGCCGACGCCGGCTGGCCTGGACCGGATGGGTGTGTCCACGGTCAGACCTCCTTCCGGGTCGCTGCCGGGTGGTGCGGGGACGCCAGGACGACGATGGGTCCCGGAAGAGGAGATCCGGGACCCATCGGCGTTGCTGCCTACCGCGTGGTGATTACTTGGTGAGCGGCGCGAGCTTCGGGTCGTTGGCGTACGCCTCGGCCGCGTTCGCCTTGGTGACGGCGACCGGCGGGAGCAGGTACGTGTCGACGACCTTGCTGCCGTTGTTGTAGGACTTGGTGTCGTTCACCTGCGGCTTGTCACCGGCCTGGAGAGCCTTGACCATGTTGATGGTCTCCTTCACCAGGTTGCGGGTGTCCTTGTTGATCGTCATGTACTGCTCACCCTTGACGATCGACTTGACCGACTCGACCTCGGAGTCCTGACCGGTGACCACCGGGATCGGCTTGCCAGCGCCCTTGACCGAGGTCAGGATCGCGCGGGCCAGGGTGTCGTTCGGGGAGAGGACGCCGTCCAGCTCCTTGCTGCCGTAGGTCGAGGTCAGCAGCTGGTCCATGCGGGCCTGCGCACCCTCGGCCTTCCAGCCCTGGATGGCGGTCTGCTTGACGTCCTTCTGACCCGAGGCGACGACGACGTTGCCCTTGTCGATTTCCGGCTTGAGCACGTCCATCGCGCCGTTGAAGAAGACACCGGCGTTGTTGTCGTCCGGCGAGCCGGAGAACAGCTCGATGTTGTACGGGCCGTTCGGCTTCTTGGCCTTCATGCCGTCCAGCAGGGCCTGACCCTGGAGCTGGCCGACCTTGAAGTTGTCGAACGCGACGTAGTAGTCGAGGTCCGGCGTGTTGGTGATGAGGCGGTCGTACGCGATCACCTTGGCACCGGCGGCGTGCGCCGCGGCGACCTGCGTCGCCAGCTGCGCGGCGTCGGTCGCGCCGATGACGATGACCTTGGCGCCCTTGGTGGTCATGGCGGTGATCTGGGCCTGCTGGTCGGCGACCGTGGTCGACGCGCCGGCGTACTGCACGTCAGCCTGGAAACCGGCCTCCTTGAGACCGTTGGTGAACAGGTCACCGGCGAGGACCCAGTTCTCCGAGGTCTTGGCCGGCAGGGCGACACCGATCAGGGAGTTCGCCGCGAAGCCCTTGGCGTCGCCGCCCGAGCTGCCGGAGTCGCCGTCGCGGCCGGAGCCGCAGCCGGCCAGGGCCAGCATGGCGGCGGCGCTGATGGCCACCACCGACGTGCCGAAGAATTTACGCATGGTGAGGACTTGCCTTTCTGGATGGTGAGACGGGTGGAGAGGTCGGTGGCCGTCAGCCGGACACCGCTGCCTTGGCGGGCTCGCGCTCCGCGTCCGGCGGTGAGGCGGGTGGGGTGGAGTCCTCGCGGCGGAACGGCCGCATCAGGCTCCCGATGATGGAGAAGCGCCCCTGGCGCTTGTTGTAGACGTCGAGCGCGACGGCCAGCAGCAGGACCAGGCCCTTGATGATCTGGACCTTGTCGGTGCCCACGCCCTGGAGCTGAAGGCCGTTGTTGAGCACGGCCATGACCAGACCACCGACGATCGAACCGCTGATGGTGCCGATGCCGCCGGCGACGGCCGCGCCACCGATGAAGACCGCGGCGATGGCGTCCAACTCCCAGCCGTTGCCGTCCTGCGGGCCGGAGGCCTGCGAACGGGCCACGAAGATCATGCCGGCCAGCGCGGCCAGGATGGACATGTTCATCATGACGAGGAAGTTGACCCGCCTGAGCTTCACGCCGGACAGCTCGGCCGCCCGGGAGTTGCCGCCCACCGCGTAGATGTGCCGGCCGCCGGCCGTGTTGCGGGTGTAGAAGGAGTACGCGATCACCAGCGCCACCAGGATGATGCCCGAGATCGGGAAGCTGGTGCCGACGCGACCGCTGGCGAAGCGCAGCGCCGCGAAGGCGATCACCCCGACCATGACGGCCATCCGCAGAATCGAGATCCACATGGGCGCCGGGTCGGCGTCCATGGCCCGACGGGTCTTGCGGGCCTGAAGCTCGCGCCACACCACCGCCACGGCGGCGGCCAGACCGAGCAGCAGCGTCGCGTTGTTGTAGCCGGTGTTCGGGCCGAACTCGGGCAGGAAGCCGGAGCCGATCTCCCGGAAGCCCTCCGGCACCGGAATGCTCTGCGCATTGCCGATGAACTGGTTGCCACCGCGGAACAGCAGCATGCCGGCCAGGGTGACGATGAACGCCGGCACCCCGATGTACGCCACCCAGAAGCCCTGCCAGGCACCGATCACCGCGCCGATGGCGAGGCCGAACACGATGGCAGCGGGCCAGGGCAGATCCCACTCCGTCATCGACTTGGCGACCAGGATGCCCGTGAAGGCGGCGACCGAACCGACCGAGAGGTCGATGTGCCCGGCGACGATCACCATGAGCATGCCGATGGCCAGGATCAGGATGTACGAGTTCTGCTGGAACAGCGCGATCAGGTTGTCCGACCGCAGCGTCAGCCCGTCAGTCCAGATCTGGAAGATCAAGACGATCGCCACCAGGGTGAAGATCATCCCGAACTGGCGGGCATTGGAGGTCGTGCCTCCAAACAGGTTCTTCTGAAGGTCCTTGATACGGCTCATCGGGTGGCCAACTTCTTCGTTGAGGTCATCTGCTTCATGAGGGTCTCCGGGTCCGCGTCCGCCCGAGCGATCTCGCCCGTGATGGCGCCTTCGAACACGGTGTAGATGCGGTCGCAGAGCCCGATCAGCTCAGGCAGCTCCGAGGAGATGACGATGACGCCCTTCCCCTGGTCGGCGAGCCGCTGGATGATGCCGTAGATCTCGTACTTGGCGCCCACGTCGATGCCGCGGGTCGGCTCGTCGAGGATCAGCAGGTCCGGGTCGGTGAACATCCACTTGGCCAGGACGACCTTCTGCTGGTTGCCGCCGGAGAGCTTGGAGACGCTCTCGTCGACCGTCGGGGCCTTGGTCCGCAACTCCTTGCGGTACGCCTCGGCCGCCTGGTACTCCTCGACCTCGTCGAGGACGCCGTGGTGCGAGATCTTGGACAGCTTGGCCGCCACCGTCGACGACTTGATGTCGTCGAGCAGGTTGAGGCCGAGCGCCTTGCGGTCCTCGCTGACGTACGCGAGCCCGTTGTCGATGGCGTCCGCCACCGACTTCAGGACGATCTCCTTGCCGTCCTTGATGATCGTGCCCGACTCGTACACCCCGTAGGAGCGGCCGAAGACGCTCATCGCGAGCTCCGTGCGGCCCGCGCCCATGAGACCGGCGAAGCCGACGATCTCGCCGCGGCGCACCACGAAGCTCTCGTTCTTGCAGACCTGCCGGTCGGCGGAGATCGGGTGCCGGACGTTCCAGTTGCGGACCTCGAAGAAGACGTCGCCGATCTTCGGGGTGTGGTCCGGGAACCGGCTGCTCAGCTCGCGACCGACCATGCCCCGCACGATCCGGTCCTCGTCGACCCCGTCCGCCTTGACGTCGAGGGTCTCCACGGTCCGGCCGTCGCGCAGGATGGTGATCTGGTCGGCGATCGCCTCGATCTCGTTGAGCTTGTGCGAGATCATGATCGAGGTGATGCCGCGCGAGCGGAAGCCGCGGAGCAGATCCAGCAGGTGCCGGGAGTCCGCCTCGTTCAGCGCGGCCGTCGGCTCGTCCAGGATGAGCAGCTTCACGTCCTTGGCGAACGCCTTGGCGATCTCCACGAGCTGCTGCTTGCCGACACCGATGTCCTTGATCAGCGTGTCCGGGTCCTCCTGGAGGCCGACCCGGGCCATCAAATCCAGGGCCATCCGGTTCGCGGCCTTCCAGTCGATCGCGCCCCGCTTGCGCGGCTCGTTGCCGAGGAAGATGTTCTCGGCGATCGACATGCCCGGAATGAGCGCGAGCTCCTGGTGGATGATCACGATTCCGGCGTTCTCGCTGGCCCGGATGTCGGAGAACTTGCTCTCCGACCCCCGGTAGATGATCTTGCCGGCATAGCTGCCGTACGGGTAGACCCCGCTGAGGACCTTCATCAGCGTGGACTTGCCCGCGCCGTTCTCGCCGCAGATGGCATGGATCTCGCCGGCGCGAACCACCAGGTTGACGTCGGAGAGGGCCTTGACTCCGGGAAACTCCTTGGTGATGGAGCGCATCTCAAGGAGGATGGGCACGTCGCTCATCGCTCGTACCACCTCGCCAACGTCATCGGTTGCCTCCGGAAGGTTGAACCTTCACTTGGTTTTGTTGTTGACGGCAACGTATTGCGGCGGGGAGGCCATCCGCAAGGCGAGGGACTGTTGAAAATGTAACAATCCGGCAATATAGACGTAGCGCAGTGTTCGCACGTCACAGCGGCCCCCGTGGCCCCTCCCGGAACCCCGGCCCGCCCTGCGACGTCCCCGTCGGCCGGCGACCGCACGTCGATCGACTCTGGCCGTTGCTCACAGCTCCCCCACCAGCCAAGACCTCCGACGGACCGGCCGCAGGGCTGTTGGCCGCGCCTCCCGCCGACATCGATTGATCTTGGTCGGACGGCGATGCCGGTGGCGCATCCGGGGCGCCGCGACAATCCTCGGTCAGCCGTGTGACCCACACCTCCACCGGAGGGGCGGATCGACGACGGTCAGCTGCGCGCGCCGGCACCTGGAGACGGATCAATGCCTCAACGTCCCTTAAGTGCGGATCATGCCTGTTCGCCGCGACCCGACGGTCAGCTCGGGTGCAGCACCGCCTTGATCACGCCGTTCTCCCGGCGGTCGAAGCTGCGATAGAGATCGGGAGCGTCGGCGAGGGTCCCGTGATGGGTGACGATCCTGCCGGGCCGGGCTCGGCCCGCGACGATCAGGTCCCGCAGCAGGACCGTGTAGCGGCGGTCGTGGGTACGCCCGAACCGGACCGTGGCCCCCTTGCTGAACAGCGTCCCCCACGGCGCGACCAGGTCTTCGTGGCCGTCCGCGCCGGGGGCGGGGTGCGGGTCGTTGTCCGGGTAGACGCCAGCGACAGCGATCGCGCCGGCGGCGTTGACCAGCCGGGCAGCATCCGAAATGACCTGGTTCGGGCGCTCCCGGTCGGGACGCTCCCGGTCCCGCGCCTGGAACCCGACCGCGTCGATGACCTTGTCGACCCCGCCCAGCTTCTCCTCGCCGAGCGGCAACCCGGCCCGTGCGCGGTCGGCGCGGATCCGCTCGACCGGATCTCCGCGACGGAAGTCGACTGGCACGGCGCCGATCTCGCCGGCCTTGTCGAGCCGGGCGTCGACGCCGTCGACGCAGTACACGGCCCGGGCACCGCGCAGCAGCGCCGAGTAGGAGCTCAGCAGGCCGATGGTGCCGGCACCGAACACCGCCACCGTGTCGCCGGGCTCGACCTCGGCAAGGGTCGCTGCGGCGTGCCACCCCGTGACGAACGCGTCGGCGAGCAGCACGAAGTCGCCCTCGTACGCGTCCCCCGGCTCACCGGGCAGGGGCACGCAGTTGGCATCGGCCCACGGCACGCGCAGCAGGTCGGCCTGGGCGCCCCGGTACGGACCCATCCCGGCGTAGCCGTACGCCGCGCCCGGTGCCTCGTCCCGGGCCCGTAGACAGGCCGCGGAGAGCCCTCGGGCACACATCACGCACGTCCCGCAGAACAGGTGCGTGGGGATCACCACGCGGGTGCCCGGCCGGACGGTCTGCACCGCGCTACCCACCTCCTGAACCACACCCAGCGGTTCGTGGCCGAGCACCAGCCCGGGTTCGGCGCTGGTCCGCCCGTCGTACATGTGCAGGTCGGTGCCGCACAGGGCGGTGGAGGTGATTCGCACGAGCGCGTCGGTCTCGACCTCCAGCGTCGCGTCGGGCACCTCCCGCACGTCGACGGTCCGAACGTCCGCGTAGACGACGGCTCTCATCCCGGCTCTCCTGTTCGGCGGTGGAACAGCCGTCTCCCCCCGGCTGGGCCGTTCATGCCCACCCGGGGCGACAGAGCGGGCTCCGGGCGGTGTTATCTTAGGACCCCTAAGCTTTTTCCTAGCAGATCAAAGGTTCGGTATGCCACGGCAGGGTTTGACCATCGCGCGCGTCTCGGCCGCCGCAGCCGAGCTGGCGGACTCGGTCGGCCTGTCGCGGTTGACCGTCGCGGCGGTCGCCCGGCACTTCGGGGTCTCCGACGCCGCCCTGTACGTACACGTCCGCAGCCGCGACGCGCTGATCGAGCACGTCGCGGTCCGGGCGGCGGCGGCCCTCGCCGACGAACTGGCGATCGCCGTGGCTGGTCGAGCAGGCCACCAGGCCCTCGCCGGGTTCGCCGACGCCTGGCGCGCGTTCGCCGTCACGCACCCGGGGCAGTACGCCGCGACACAGCTCCAGTTGCCGCCCGAGGTCGGCACGAGTTCGGCGGGGCACCTACGCATGATCGAGCTGAGCTACGCGATGCTGCGCGGGTACGGGCTGGACGAGCCGGCGCTGACCGACGCGATGCGATTCGTCCGCAGCACCTTCCACGGCTTCGCGAGTCTCGAGATCGTGGAGGGTTTCGGGCATCCCCGCGCTGTCGACGCGTCGTGGCACTCGATCATCGACGCGGTGCACACCACTCTGAGCAACTGGCCGACCGGAACACGGGAGCAGAAGTGAACAGCCACGATCAGTACGTCGAGTCCGCCGACGGAACCCGCCTGGTGGCACGGCGCCTGGGTGCCGGCGATCCGGTCGTCCTCGTGCACGGTTCGGGTGGGGGTCTGCACTCCTGGGCCGCCGTCGCGGCGCACCTCGCCCACGAGTACGAGGTGTGGCTGCCGGCCCGACGCGGATACGGTCCCAGCGACGTACCGCCGGGTGTCAAGTCCTTCGAGCGCGAGACCGCCGACCTGATCGCCGTCATCGAGGCGGCGCGCCAGCCCTCGGGCAAGCCCGTCCATCTCGTCGGGGCCTCCTACGGAGCGACCCTGGCCTTGCACACCACGTCGGCTGATCCACGCGACGTACGATCGCTGGCCGCCTTCGAACCGCCGCTCTACGCGGCCGGAGCGGAGATCGCACCCCTGCTCGACCGGTACCGTTCCGCCTTCGAGCGCGACGACGCCGCGGCGATGAGAGCGGCGTTGAACGGCGTGACGCGGGTTCCGGCGGAGGTTGTCGCCGCGCTCGCTGCGGCGGCGGGCGACCGGACGCCTGATCCGGTCGAGGCCCGCCGCTCGGCGATCGGTTGGCTACACGATCTCGAGGCCCTTGCCGGGGACAGCACGGACATCGCCCGATGGTCCGCGATCACCGTGCCGACCCTCCTGCTCGGCGGCGCCGACACGTGGGAGCCGATGCCCACGACGATGAAGAACCTCGCGGCGACGATCCCGACGGCGCGTCACGTTGTATGGCCGGGCCAGTCGCATTTCGTGACCATGACGGCACCCGCCCTGGCCGCCGACGCTCTGCGGGAGTTCTTCGCCGAGATTCCGGCGTAGCCGAACTCGCCGGGGCGGCGTGGTCGGGACGATGATTGTGGCGGCCTGGCCGGTCAGCTGACCCAGCGACGACACGTCAGGTCGACGGGCGGCCTAACCGACCTGGGCCACCGACGCCGGACGGCGCGTGATCTCCTCCATGAAGGGGAACCGGGCGGTCAGCTCGGCGATCGTCAGCCCGGCCTGCCAGGCCGCGGCCACCTGGGCGATCTGGAGGAGGTCCATGGCATCGCCGCGCGCGAGGACCTCTCCCGAAACCCGAAGGTCGATCATGAAGTATCGGGCCTGGGAGCCGAGCCCGACGCAGGCCACGCCCTGGTCGGAGTGCAGCTCGGCGCAGGTGAAGCGGCTCCGCCCCTGCTCGGGGGCGGTCACCCGGCCGAGGTCGAGCTGGTGGCGGGCGGCGGTCTCAATGAGCGCGGGGGCCAGGCCACCCCGCTCGACCAGGTCCGGGTAGAGGCGCACACCCAGCGCCGTCGACGCGTCGCTCATGACTGACTCCCACTTCCTTGTGACAGAGACCAGCAGCGCGCAGGTTACGGGGAGGTTTCCTGCGAACCTCGTCATCCTGTCCCGGGTGGACGCTCCACGGCAATAGGAAGGGTCGATTCGACCGCCATCGAGGGGTGCGATCGGGCGGTAACGGACGGTCGCCGTATTGGAAACACTCTTGACAGAAATGCATGATATAGACATACTTCACTCTAGAGAGCGCTCCTACCTCTCCGGCGCGTAGCCTCCGCCACCCCCTCGCTGAGGAGCCTCCCGTGTTCACAGCCCGCACCGCACCCCGCCTCCGACCCCTCGTCCTCGCGGCGGTCGCCCTCGTCACCACCGCCGCCGCCCTCGCCCTCCCGGGGCAATCCGACCGAGCCGAGGCCGCCATCGGCCCGATCACCTGGCAGGACGAGTTCAACGCCGCAGCCGGCGCGCCCGTCGACCAGAGCAAATGGCGCTTCGACATCGGCGGCAGCGGGTGGGGCAACAACGAACGGCAGTACTACACCAACAGCACCAGCAACGCCGTCCACGACGGCCAGGGCAACCTCGTCATCACCGCCCGCCGGGAGAATCCCGCCAACTACCAGTGCCACTACGGACGCTGCGAGTACACCTCGGCCCGGCTGCTGACGGCGGCGACCTTCACCCAGACGTACGGCCGATTCGAGGCTCGCATCAAGATCCCGCGCGGCCAGGGCATCTGGCCGGCCTTCTGGATGCTCGGCACCGGTGGCGGGTGGCCCGACGCCGGCGAGATCGACGTCATGGAGAACATCGGCCGGGAACCCAACACCGTCTACGGCACCGTGCACGGGCCCGGCTACTCCGGCGGCGGCGGCATCACCGGCAGCCGCACCCTCGGCAGTCCGCTCGCCGACGGCTTCCACGACTACCGGGTGGACTGGGAGCCGAACGCGATCACCTGGTACCTGGACGGGGTGCAGTACCACCGGGTGGACCCGGCCCGGCTCGGCGGCAACCGGTGGGTGTTCGACCACCCGTTCTTCATGATCCTCAACGTGGCGGTCGGCGGCAACTGGCCCGGCTACCCGGACGGCTCCACGCAGTTCCCGCAGCAGATGCTCGTCGACTACGTCCGGGTGTCCAGCTACACCTCCGGCGGCGGCGACCCCGCCCCCGGCACCAGCCGGATCAGGGGAGCACAGAGCGGCCGGTGCATCGACATCCCCGGCGCCAACCCGGTGGAGGGCGCCAAGCTCCAGATCTGGGACTGCAACACCACCGCGGCACAGGCGTGGACCTTCGCCTCCGACGGGACCGTCCGCGCGATGGGCAAGTGCATGGACCCCGCCTGGGCTGGCACCGCCAACGGCACCGAGGTCAACCTGGTCAGTTGCAACGGCAACCCGGCTCAACGCTTCACCCTCAACGGGGCTGGCGATCTGGTCAACCTCAGCGCCAACAAGTGCGTGGACGTGCGGGAGGCCAATCCCAACAACGGCGGCAAGCTGCACCTGTGGGACTGCATCGGCGCGGCCAACCAGAAGTGGTCTCGCATCTGACGACGCCAGCGCGAGCGATCGGGCCGTCCGACAACAGGGTCGGGCGGCCCGCCTTGTGGACTCACCCGGGTCGAACCTGGATTCGGCCGACGACGCAAAGAGCGAGCCCTATGCCCGCTATGTTCGGATAATCCATATCCGGCCGTTCCGGGAGTGAACCCATGTCACACCATCTCGACACCCCTCTCGCCGCCCAGGGCGGTCAGCTCTACATCGACGACCTGTACGTCTTCAACGGCGACCGCGCCACGGTGTTCGTCATGGACGTCAACAGCTCGGTGACCAAGGCCGACATCAAGCGCGGCTTCCACGCCGAGGCGCGCTACGAGATCAAGATCCACTTCAACGGCGCGGAGACGGAGGAGCTGACCTACCGATTCGCCTTCGGCGAACTGGACGGTGACGCCAAGCAGATTCTCCAGTTGTACGAGCTCACCGGAGCCGACGCCCGCGACGACGCCGCGATGGGCACTCCCATCGCCGAGGGGCGGACCGGTGAGGTGTCGACCGGCGGCAACGTCCGGATCTGGGCCGGGCGGATCACCGACCCGTTCTTCGTCGACCTCGACGAACTCGCCACCATCAACGGCGCGGTCAAGAACGGTTCGCGGGTGGACCGCTCGGCGTGGCGGGTCGACCGGGCCAAGAACAGCTTCGCCGGCACGACCGTCGAGTCGATCGTCCTGGAGGTCTCCCATGACGAGCCGCTGCTGCGCGACGGCACCGAGATCGGCGTGTGGTGTCGGACACTGCTGGCCACCGACGCCGGTGGATGGCGCCAGATCAACCGCGCCGGCCACCCGATGATGTGGCCGATCTTCTGGCCCCACGACACCGACTTCTCGGACCCCGCCAACTTCCGACACCCCAGCAAGGACCTCCCCGAAGGCGGGGAGGAGATCGCCAGCGCGGTCGCGGGGGTCGTCGCGGCGAACGGCACCGCACCGGACCCACAGGCGTACGGCTGGAGCGTCGCCCGGCAGCTCTACCCCGACGTGTTGCCGTACAAGGTCGGCACGGCCGCGAACTACGGCTTCGCGGTCCGCAACGGCCGCACCATGGCCGACAACGCGCCGGAGGTGATGTTCTCCATGGTCCTCAACACCGGCACCACGTCGGGCCTCACGTCGGACGTCACGAAGGCCGCCCGCGCCACCACGTTCCCGTACGTCGTGCCGGCCTGACGGTTTGCGACGCGGCCACAGGGCCGACCACGCGAAAGCGAACTGACCTCCTCGGCCACGCCGAAGAGGTCAGTTCGCAGGAACCGGAAGCGATCAGCCCGCGATGTCCCGGGGATCGCGGCTGCGCGGGTAGGTGTTCTTCTCCCCGATCGTGCCGTCCTGCTTCTTGATCACGTGCTCGACGCCACGGTCGGCCGCCATCTCGCGGCCCTCGGCCTGCGCGTCGGCCTTCACGTCGTGGGTGCTGCTGGCCCGCTCGTTGCCCTCCGGCTTGTTCTTCCACTGCCCGTCCTCGTGGTACGTGTCGACGTCACCCTTGGCCATGGCCGGCTCCTCCCTGCGTCTGAACTGTCCCCCGGATCAGTGCCCCGAGGAGCGCCGAACAAAACCGTGGTCCTCAGGAGACGGCCCGGCAGTTGTTGCTCGTCCGCTTGACCGTGTACTCGCGATCGTCGGTGGTGATGCCCGACGGGGCGCCGTCGAAGTGGGTCTCCACCTTGTCCCAGCCGCGCCGCTGCTCGTAGTGCAGGTGCGGGGCGCCGGAGTTGCCGGTGCTGCCGAGGCGCCCGATCTGCTCGCCCTGCGCGACCTTCTGACCGACCTCGACCAGCGGCGGTTCGAGCATGTGCAGGTACTGCGTCTCCCACTTGCCGCCGTGGTCGATCTTCACCCAGTAACCGCCACCGCGACCGCGTGGACCTTGGGGGTTCTCCGGGGTACGCCCGCCCAGCGACCCGTTGATGCCCGCCACGGTGACCGTGCCGGCGTACGAGGCGAGCACGGGACGCCCCCAGGCCTCGCCCTCGGTGGGGAACAGGTCGACGTCGAAGTCGTCGTGGCCGGGGTAGGTGCCGAGTTGCCACGTCTCACCACAGGACACCGGCATCTGGAAGAGCGGACGCGGACCCGCGGGTCGCAGCATCGGCACGACGACCACGGCGATGCCGAGGACGGCCGCCGCCGCGACGAGCGCGACGAGAACGCGGACGGTACGGCTTCGGGGGCGGCGGTGGGTGCGGGCTCTGCTGGGGCGGCCGGTCGTCACCGGCCCGAGCATGGCAGATGCCGGCAACGCCCCGGCCGTGGGTCGCGGTGATCATCACAGTGACATTGCAGTTGTATCGTAAACGCGCTACGGTCGGACGCAATGCAGTTGTATTGCAACGAGAGGGGCGCCCCATGCACGTGATCGCGTTGTCCGAGGCGACCGCCGCGATGGTCGACCTGGTCGGCGGCAAGGCGGCCGGGCTGGGCGAGCTGATCCGGCGCGGCGAACGCGTGCCCGAGGGATTCTGCGTCACCGCCGAAGCCCATCGGCTCGGCGTCGTCCCCGAGGCGGAGATCATCGCCGCGTACGAGAGGCTCGGGGCAGGCCCGGTGGCGGTGCGGTCCAGCGCCACCGCCGAGGACCTGCCGGACGCCAGCTTCGCCGGACAGCAGGACACCGTCCTCAACGTCACGGGTGGCGCGGAGTTGATCGCCGCGATCGGCAAGTGCTGGGATTCGCTGCACACCGACCGCGCGACCGCCTACCGCGACGCCCGCCAGATCGACCATCGCGAGGTGCGGATGGCGGTCGTCGTGCAACGCATGGTCACGCCCACGGTAGCGGGGGTGCTCTTCACCGCCAACCCGCTCACCGGCCGGCGCGACGAGATGGCGGTCGACGCCGCGCCGGGGCTCGGCACCACCGTCGTGGACGGCGCGACGACCGTGGACCACTACGTCCTCGACGGCGTCGCGCGGGACGACACGGGATGCCTGACGTCCGCACACCTGGCACGACTGCGGGCCACCGGCGAGCGGTTGCAGGATCACTTCGGCTGCCCGCAGGACGTGGAGTGGGCGATCGACGCGGACGACGTGCTGTGGTTGCTGCAGTCGCGGCCGATCACCAGCCTGTTCCCCCTCCCGCCGGCCACCGACAAGCCCCTCCCCCGCGTCTACCTGGAGTTCGGGCACGTCCAGGGCATGCTGCAACCGGTCACTCCGATGGGCATGGCGACCCTGCGGGCGCAGATCACCGCGATGCTCGCCGCGCTCGGCGTCCGGGTCGAGATCGTCGACATCGGCGGACGCCTCTACGGTGACCTGACCGACCTGGCCAGGAGCCGGTCGTCTCGTCGCCGGCTGGTCAAGCTCATGGCCGTCGACTTCGGGCCCCGGGCGCAGGCGGTGATGCGGCACGTCCTGGCGGATCCGCGATTCGCCCCGACCAGCGGCGGCACCGGGCGCGGCGCTTCGCAGGGGGCGGCCTCGCTGGGAACGGCCGGCCGCGCGGTGGTGGGGATCGTGCGGGCGCTGGCCCGCCCCGAGACGGCACGGAACCGGATGTTCCGGGCGATCGAGCAGATCAGAGTACGGTCGGCGCCCCCCGCCGACCTGCGGACCGCCGCGGACCGGCTGCGTTTCCTTAAGGCGCGGGACGCCGGGGACAGCGCCGACGCCATCATGTGGCCCATCGTCGCGGGGATGCTCGCCGCCGCGCTGCCGGCCGCACTGCTCAAGGGTGTCGCCGGCCCGGACGAGATCCACGCCGTGCTGGGCGGGATGCCGCACAACGTCACCATCGAGATGGACCTGGCGCTGTGGCGACTCGCCCAGAGCGCGGGTGAACACCGTCGGCTCCTGCTCGACACCCCGCCGGACGAGCTGGCCGCGCGGCACCTGCGCGGAACGCTGCCCGACGTCGGCATGGCCGCCTTCCTCGACGAGTACGGCCATCGGGGCGTCGCCGAGGTCGATCTCGGCGTGCCACGCTGGGCCGAGGATCCCACCCCGGTCTTCGCCGCGCTCGCCAACTACCTGCGCGTCACCGACCCCCGGCAGGGCCCCGACCAGCGCTTCCACCGCGCCGCCGCGACGGCCGAGACGGCGCTGGAGGAGCTGGTCACGCGAGCCCGCCGTCGGCGTCCGGTACGCGGACGGATCGCGGGATTCCTGCTGCGCCGGGCCCGGTCGTTGGCCGGCCTGCGCGAGGCCGGCAAGTTCGCCGGGCTGTACCCGCTGCGGGAGACACGCCGACAACTGCTGCTCATCGGGGCCGACCTGACCGGCCTCGGGCTGCTGGAGCAGCCCGACGACATCATGTTCCTGACCCTCGACGAGGTGCACACCGCCGTACACCAGGATGTTGATCATCGCGGTGTCGTCGCGTCCCGTCGGGCCGTGCACCGCCGGGAGCTGCGTCGCCGTACGGTGCCGGTGGCGTTGCTGTCCGACGGCACCGACGTCGAGACGGTCCTGCCGGCGGCGCCCGCGAGCGACGGGACGCTCGTCGGCGTGGGCGCGTCCTCCGGACGGGTGACCGGGCCCGCCCGGGTCGTCCGCGACCCGGCCACCGCCCACATCGAACCCGGGGACGTCCTGGTCGCCGCGACCACGGATCCCGGCTGGACCCCGCTCTTCCTCACCGCCGCGGCCCTGGTCACCGAAACCGGCGCGATCATGGCCCACGGCCCCACCGTGGCCCGGGAGTACGGCATCCCCGCCGTCATCTGCGTACCGGGCGCCACCCGGACGATCTCCACCGGGCAGCTCGTCACGGTCGACGGCGGCGCCGGAACCGTCACCTTCCACTGAACGCCACCCCTACCGCGAGGACGACGATGACCGAGACGAGAACGCCGACCAGGGCGACCGCCGGACAGCTGCTGCGCCGGGCGGCGGTGACCGAGGCCGCGATGTGGCGCAGCCTGTACCTGTGGGCGCGACGCCGCCCCCTGCCGTTGGGCCCCGGCGACGAGCCGTTCGGCTACCTCGGCGTGGTCAAGCCGATCCTCGGCATCTTCATCGGCCTGTCGGTCGTCGAGATTCCGATCTTCGACCTCATCGTCACCCACGTCGTGCCGTGGCGGCCCGCCCGCTGGATCGTGCTCGTCCTCGGCGTCTGGGGTGTGCTCTGGATGGTCGGCCTGTTCGCCAGCATGACGATCCATCCGCACGTCGTGGGTGACAGGGGCCTGCGGGTACGGCTCAGCTCCGGCATCGACATCTTCATCCCGTGGACGGACGTCGAGGCGTTGCGCAAGCGCTACCGCTCACTGCCCTCCAGCAGGTCCGTGCAGGTCGAGCAGGAGGGCGACCGCCGGGTCCTGCACATCCCGGTCGGCAGCCAGACGAGCATCGACGTCCTGCTGCGCCGGCCGACGACCTTCGACCTGCCCAAGGGCCGGTCCGCACCGATGAACGAGCTACGGCTGTACGCCGACGACCCCGACGGCCTCCTGCGCAGCGCGCGGGGCACACCGGCGGGCGACACCGCCCGCCGGTAGCCGCCGCCCGCCGGCGGGGTGTCCGGACCACCCACTGTGAAACGATCGAGGTCATGCCCAAGAAGGTCGATCACCAGGAGCGACGCACCCTCATCGCGGACGCGCTGATGCGGGTCGCCGCCGACCAGGGCCTGGAGGCGGTGAGTCTCCGCCACGTGGCCACCGAGGCCGGCGTGTCCGCCGGGATGGTCCAGCACTACTTCCGTACCAAGGACGAGATGATGGCGTTCGCGTTGAGCGTGGTCCGCGAGCGCAGCCAGGTCCGGGTCACCGAGGCGGTGGCCCGGCTGGGCGAGAACCCCTCCCCCCGGCTCCTGCTGCGGACGATGCTCGCCGCGCTGTTGCCGCTCGACGAGCGGACCCGCGACGACGGGCGGGTGGCGCTGGCGTTCCTCGCCTACACGGCGGTACGACCGTCGGCCGCGCCCAGCCTGCGCGCGGACACCGCGCAGCTGACCAGCTTCATCGCGAGCGTCCTGCCCGCGAAGGACGCCGCCGCGGCGGCCGGCCTGCTCGCGCTGATGGAGGGCCTGGGCGTCTATCTGCTGGGTGGGCAGTACACCGCCGAGCAGGCGCTGGACGCGCTGGACGTCCAGCTGGACCTGCTCTTCGGCTCGTCGGCGGCCGCCTGAGCGACCCTGCTGGTGCTCATCCGCACCGTCAGCAGCGCGGCACGTTCGGGATGTAGCCGTCGTAGCCGGTGAGCACGTACGCGTCGGAGACGTAGCGGTTGGTGCCGATCCGGTTCCAGACGGCGGTCGTACCGTACGGGCCGGTGACCGTGCTGCCGACGGTCTGGCAGTAGACGGCGACGGTGGCACCGTCGGCGACCGAGCCGACGACCGGATAGCTGGCGCCCGGTCCGGAGCGTACGTTCAGGGTGCTCGCGCTGGTGTTCACCGTGCCGGAGCCGATGCCGGTCGTCCCGTTCACCAGTTGCATGTAGTAGGTCCAGTTCCAGTTCGGGCCGGGATCGGTGTGGGTGGCACCGGGCACCTCAGCGTGCGCGATGATGTGCGCCCGATCCCGGGGAATGCCGTACTTCGTGGTGAGACTGCGGGTGAGCGCGGCGGAGGCCCGGTACATCGCGTCGGTGAACCAGGCCGCGTCGTCGACGTACCCCTCGTGCTCGATGCCGATCGACTGGGTGTTGTACGTCCAGTTGCCGGCGTGCCAGGCGATGTCCTTCTCCCGCACCGACTGCGTGACCGCCCCGTCCGACGAGCGGAGGGTGTAGTGCGCGCTGACCTGGGCGGCCGGGTTCTGGAACCAGCTGATGGCGCCGGCGTACGAGCCCTGCGTCATGTGGATGACGATGTGGGTCACCTGGTGGCTGCCCGGTCGACTGGCCACGGTGTAGTTGCTCGTGCTGGCCGGCGCCCACGCGGCCGGCCCGTAGTCGGTGCTCAGGGTGCCGACGCCACCGAGCACGGCGGCCCCGCTCCAGGCCGCCCCGGCGCGGCGCGACCGGCCGACCGGGCACCGTCTCGCCGCGCCCGGTGAACCCGGCGCGCAGCAGATCGTAGACGGTGTCCGCGTAGAGCCGCGCGACCGACGGGTCGTGGGCGCCACCGTAGCGGGCGAGCGGCGTGTACCACCCGTTCACGTCGTCGCGGGCCGCGGCGCTGAGGCCGGCCTGATCGGCGTACGAACGCAGCACGGCGGCCGCCCCGAGGACGTTCGCCGCGGGCTCGGTCCGCAGCGCGGCCGGACTGAGCCGGGTGAGCGTCGCCGCCGCGTCCAGGGTGCGCACCTCCGGGTTGCTCGCCAGGTGCATGAGCCCGTACCCGCCGGCCGCGCTCGCCGCGCCGCCGTGCATGTCCAGCCGCGACTCGGCGTACCCGAGCGCCACCAGCAGATCCCGTGGAACGTCGTACCGCGCGGCGGCGGTGTCGAACGCGGCGGCCAGCGGGGCGGCCGGCGCCGGCGTCCCGCCGGGGTCGGCGACGGCCGGTGACGCGACCGCGACGACTCCGGCCAGGGTGGTGGTCAGGGCGAGCAGGAGTCGACCTCGGTGGGAGGTGCGAACGGACATGAGCACTCCTTGCGGTGACTGGGGTTGGCGGCCGTCGGGCCGCAACCTCGGCGGTCGAACTCGTCAGCACCAGCCGTTGACCGGACCGTTCACACCGGTCCACAGGTACGCGTCGGACACCCAACTGCCGTCGCTCAGGCGGTCCCAGAGCGCTGTGGTGCCGTAGCGCCCGGTGTGGGAGGTGCCGTTGGCGGAGCAGGAGACGGTGACGGTCGCGCCGTCGGCCAGCGAGCCGACCGAGCCGTATCCGGTGCCCGGCCCCGCGCGCCGGGTGAGCACCCCACCGCCGTTCGCGTCGACCACCGCCTGGTTGAGGCCGAGCGCCCCGTAGTTGTACACGCCGCCGCCGACGCCAGCCCAGGCCGAGCCGTGCCGCGCTCCGCCCTGGTAGGCGGCCGCGCCGTTGGCGAGTACCCACTTGCCGATGTCATGGTCGGCGATCGGCACGTACGCGCTGTTCTGCCGCAGCCCGAAGTGGACGTGCCGCCCGTAGGCCGCCCCACCGCAGGTGACGTCGGTGCCGGTGTTACCCAGGACGGCACCCTGGCCGACGCTGGCGCCGTTGACGGAGATGCTGTTCCACAGGTGGTAGTAGTCGGTCGAGTAGCCGCGGTCGTGGATGACCCGGATCCATCCCTGACACATCGTGTACGCCGCGCCGCCCCGGGCCGCGCGGACCACCTGGTCACCACCGGCAAGGTCGATGGAGCTGTACGGTGACTCGGTTCCGCCCCAGCCGTGCGGACCGCTGGTGAGCGTCCACGTCTGGCCCACGCCGAACGGCAGGGCCATCCCGGTCCGATAGTCCCCGCCCGCGTACAGGGGGGTCGGAGTGGTGGTGAGCACGTTCCTCTCCTGACCCGTCACCAGCGGCGACTCGGCGGCGAGTGCACCGAAGGCGGCCTCGCCGTCGAAGGCGATCCGCCAGCCGGTGGGCTCGGACCGGGCGATGAAGATCGATCCGGTCGGGTGGGCGTCCTCCTGTCGGGGCGCGAGCGCCACGGCGGTGCCGAACGCCCACCGGCCGCTGGTGCGGCTGACCGTGACCCGGGTGTCCCGTCGCGCGTCGGCGGTCGACAGCTTGGCGACGCCGAGCAGTTTGGCGGTCACCGCGTCGGTGAGCGCCGGGGTGACGGCCGCGGAGGCGGCACTGGGCGCCACCCCGATCAGGCTCGTGACCATCAACAGGGCAGCGGCTGCGCCGCCGGCCAATCGTCGACCGTGTCTCATCGTGCCCTCACTTTCGATGCGGGATTCCGGCCGGGCCGGCGGAAAGCCTTGGCCGTTGACGGGTGGGGTACGAGCGAGGCTGAGCAGGCGTTACCGCCCCGCCACTGAGACCGACGTAAATATTGACGCTGATTGTTGTGTAGTAAACCGTCGAAGTCAACGCACTCATCGAAGGTTTTCTACATCACCCGATTCGCGCATCACCCGTGGGGCGGGGTGACGGACGGGAACGAGCGCACGGCCTGGTCCGGGCGAGCCGGAAACCGGTGACCGTGCGCTCGTCGACCCTCGGATCGGTCAGCGTGCCCTGGTGGCGGCCCGCGCCTTGCGTTGACGCAGCTCTTCGGCGGTCATGAGCCAGGTGGAGTTCGTCGCCCCGAGACCGAGAAGCACCTGGTCGAAGGCGTTGCCGTCGTTGTCGTCGGTGTAGCAGAGGCTCACCTCGCCCCACGGGGACGCGGCGACGGCGAGATGCTCCTGCCGGCCCGTCGTGGTCTGGCTCAGTGCCTGCGCCGCCAGCCGACCGGTGGACGTGCCGTCGGGGTTGAGGCCCCGGGCCCAGACGTCCGGGTTGGCGCCGGACACCGTCCAGCCCACCACGACGTTGTCCTCGTCGTCGATGCCGACGCCGGGCGCGACGGCGCCGACCCCGGTCGAGACCTGGACCTCGTCGTGCCGGGCGGTGCCGGCGGCGGTGAACGAACGCGCCCAGACACCCCGGGCGCCGGTGTGGTCCGACTCCCACCCGACGGTGAAGTCGCCGGCGAAGGTCGCCGCGACCGAGGCCCGCTGCTGCTGCCCGCCGCTCTGCGCGTTGGCCGTCCGCCGCGACAGCACCACCGCGCCGTTGGAGCGGGCCAGCCGGGTCAGACCGATGTTGTACGAGCCGTTCGCGTCGGCGTCCTCGTCCCAGACCACCAGAGCCTCGCCGGACGCCGACACCGCCACGTCGGGGCGGTGGTGCGCGCCGGTCGTCTGCGAGGCCGTCACCTCGTACGCCTTGGTGGCGGGGGCGGTGAAGCCGGCGGCCTTCACGGTGGCGGGAGCGGTCCCCTGCACGTCCTCCCAGACCACGGTGAAGCCCACCGCGGCGCTGGTGGGCGTGCCGTCCGGGTCGACCGCCACCTTCGGCCAGATCTGCTGCCCCGCGTCGGAGGCGTTGGCCTGCCCCGAGCCGAGCACCGCGCCGCTGGGCGACACCACCCGGTACTGGATGTTGTAGACGCCGTTGCCGTCGCCGTCGGCAGCCCACACCACCACCGCGTTGCCCTTGTCGTCGAGCCCGACGTCGGGGCTGATGTGCCGCCAGGCGGCTCCGCTGGTGCCTCCGGTGGACAGTTTCAGCTCGTAGCCGGGCGTACCGTCGCGGAAGAGGCGCAGGTAGATCTCACTGTGGGTGTCGTCCTCGGGGGCGGTGGAGTCCCGGTCGTCCTCCCACACCACCGCGACCTGACCGTTGCGGTTCATGGCGATCGCGGGCAGATCCTGGTCGCCGGTGGCGACGCTGTTCGCCGCGGTCCAGGTGACCGCCGCGGCGGTGACGGCGATCGGGGCCGGTACCACGTTCGGGACCAGCAGGGACGCGGCGAGCAGTGACGTGAGTGCGGTCATCGGTGGTTCTCCTTCATCCGGCCTGGAGGCCGGGCTGGCCGTCGAGGATGACGAACGAACGCACCGTGGACGCCGCCGCACCGTGTTCGGTCACCGTGTTCACCGCGCGGAAGTCCGCGCGACCTGGCTGCGGCTGATCGTGGTACGGACGTAGCCGCGCCGGTCCGAGTAGAACTTCAGGTGCGGGTTGGCCGCCGCGTTCGGGACGGTGGTGCTGCCGCTGCCGTTGCCGGTCGAGCTGATCGAGGTGCAGACCAGTTCGGTGCCGATGGTGGCCGAGGAGGGGTTGGCGTAGTCGGCCTTCAGCTCGTTGGCCCACGACCGGTGCACGTCGCCGGTGAGCACCAGCGGGTTGCGCACCCCACGCTGCTGCCAGCCGGTCTGGATCCGGCTGCGGGAGGCCCGGTAGCCGTCCCACGCGTCCATGCTCGAAGCCCCGTTCGCGTCGAGCTGCTGGGCGAAGAAGACCTGCTGGCCGAGGATGTCCCAGGTGCCGTAGTGCTGGGCCAACCCGTCCAGCAGCCAGCTCTCCTGCGCGGAGCCGGTCAACGACCGGGAGGCCAGGTCGGCGTCGGCGCAGACCTTCCAGCCGTCCCCGCACGCCTGGTCGTCGCGGAACTGCCGGGTGTCGAGCATGTGGAAGGTGGCGAGCTGCCCCCACCGCACGCGCCGGTACAGCGGGATGCTGTTGCCGTTCGCCGCGGACGCCGGCCGCAGCGGCATGTTCTCGTAGTAGGCCCGGTACGCGGCGCTCCGCCGGGCGGTCCACTGCGCGGCGGTCAACGTCGGGCTGCTGTCGTTGCGGACCATGTTGGCGTAGTTGTTCTCCACCTCGTGGTCGTCGGGCACCACCAGCCAGGGTGCCGCCGCGTGTGCCGCCTGCAGGTCCGGGTCGGACTTGTAGAGCGCGTACCGGCGGCGGTAGTCGGCCAGCGACACGATCTCGGCGCCGACGTGTTGCCGCACGGTGGAGGTGCCGACGCCACCCTCGTAGATGTAGTCGCCGAGGTGCAGGATCAGCCCGGGGTTGTCCTCGGCCATCCGCCGGTACGCGGTGTAGTAGCCGGCTTCGTAGTGGGCGCAGGAGGCGAAGGCCATCACCAGGTCACGGCCGAAGCTGCTCGGCGCCGGGGTGGTCCGGGTCCGCCCGACCGGGGAGATCTGGCCCTGGGCGCGAAACCGGTAGTAGTAGTCGGAGTCGGCGGCGAGCCCCCCGGCGATCACGTGCACCGAGTGCGCGTCGGCGTAGCGGGCCACCACCGAGCCGGAGGCGACCAGCGAGGTGAACCGGTCGGTGGTGGACACCTGCCACTCGACGGTCACGTCGGTGTTCGCCATGCCGCCCTGCCCGTCGGCGTTGAGCGGCGACGGTGCCAGCCGGGTCCAGAGGACCACGCTGTCGGGCGCCGGATCACCGGACGCCACACCGAGTTTGAAGGGGTACGGCACCGCGGCTCGGGCACCCTGGCGGGGTGTCACCGCGACGCCGGTGGCCACGAGTCCACTGAGGACGAAAATGCGACGGCTCAGCCTTGTCATGGTCAACAGCCTCGGGAACGTCGATGAACGGCGATGGGTGCGGGGCGGAATCCGGCATGACGGGATGTTGTCCGCACCAAGGCGGTCAGGTGTCCTGACCGTCAGGTGAGCGGAGACGGCGACTCGGCGCCGGGGATCAGAAGCCTCGGCCCGCCGGACCCGTCCGCCGGGACACTCCACACGCCCGGCTGGCCGTCGCTCGTGCGCAGCGTGTAGGCCAACGTCGCGTCGTCGAGCCAGGCCGCCTGGTCGTCGACGCTGGTCGTCTCGGCCGTCGCGGTCACCCGCATGGTCGCCAGGTCCAGGACAGACAACCGCCAGCCCTTCGCCGGGTTCGCGTCGATCGCCTCCTTGAAGGCCAGCCGCGTGCCGTCGGGTGACAGCGAGGGGCACTCGACGTTCTCCTGCACCGTTTCGACGGTGCGGGCGGCGAGATCGCCCCGGACGAGGTACCGCTTGCCCTGCGTCGACATGGTCGCGTAGAAGCGGTTGTCGTCGGCGGTGAAGGTGACGCCCCAGTAGTTGACGTCGGCGCTGCGGTAGCGTCGGCCGTCGCGCGTGATCGAGAATTCCTCCAGCGAGGACACCGTCGCGCCGTTCACCGCGTCGAGGATTCCGGTGCGGGTCGAGAAGCCGCTGGCGGTGTAGGAGTCCCCGCCGACGAACGTCGTCCAGGAGACCATCCGCCCGGAGGCCGACACGCGGGCCCGGTTCGGCAGGCCCGGCACGCTGAGGGTGCGCGTCTGACGCAGCGCGGCGTCGAGCACGACGACCTGGTACGACCAGGCGGTCTCCGGCCTCAGGCAGACACCGGTGCCGGCCGCGGCGTACACCCGCAGGCATTCCAGGCCGGACACGGTGCGCGGCCCGCTGGGGTCGGCCGCGGCGACGGAGGAGACGTGCCGGTCGGTGATGGCGAGCAGGCGCGGACCGGGCGTGAGGGTGACCGCTCGGTCACCCGTGGCGGGCGCCGGCGTCCGGGTCGGCTCCGCCGCCGTGGCGGCGTAGCGGCCGCCACGGTAGCCAGCAGCACCGCCGAGGCGGCCACCACGGCGAGCCTGGCGCGGGTCGACATCGCGGTCATCGGGAGACCTTCCGGGAGACGGAACGAGACGGGGAGGCCAGCAGGAGCAGCGTGCCGACCAGAACGCCGGCGACGGCCAGCGCCGCACCCCGGATCGCGTTCTGCGGGCCCCACGCCTGCCAGGCGAGCCCGAACAGGACCGAGGACACGAGGTACGCCAACGCCTGCCCGGTCTGGACGAGCGCGATCCCGGTGGTGCGCAGCCGCGCCGGCAGCACCGGCCCGGCGAGGGCGATGAGCACTCCGTCGGTGGCGGCGTAGAACGCGCCGTACAGCGCCAGCGTCAACGCGAGGACCGGCCAGCCGTGCACCGGGCCGGACAGCAGCAGGTACGTCGCGCCGAGGGCCAGGTATCCGCCCACCACCACCGGCAGCCGACCGATCCGGTCGGCAAGCACACCGAGTGGAGCGGCGAGCACCAGGTAGGCGAGGCTGGTGCCCACCGCGAGCAGCGGGAACCAGCGCAGACCGAGGTCCTCCCGGCGTTGCAGCAGCAGGTAGACGAAGCCGTCGCCGATGGTGGCCAGCCCCAGCAGCGCGGCCGCCAGCACGAGCCGGCGGGCCGGACGGCTGCGCAGCAGTCCGAACGCCTCGCCGACGGAGACCCGGGGGGCGTCCGGCCCGTCGGCCGGCTCGCCGGACGGGCGCTCCCGGACGAACAGCACGAGCACGACGACGGCCAGGGCTGCGACGCAGAAGCTGGTGACGAAGACCGCGTCGTACGACTGCCCGACGGCCAGCAGGACCGCGAACGCGGCGAGCGGCCCGAGGAAAGCGCCGACGCTGTCCATCGCCCGGTGCACCCCGAAGGCGCGCCCGAGCGCCTCGGGTGGGGTGGACAGCGTGATCAGCGCATCGCGTGGCGCGCTGCGGATCCCCTTGCCGAGCCGGTCGACGGCGATGACGGCGCCGATCGCCGGCACCGACCGGCCGGCGAGCAGCAGGCCGAGC
The DNA here is from genome assembly GCF_016802865.1 of Micromonospora parastrephiae. Classification (GTDB taxonomy): domain Bacteria; phylum Actinomycetota; class Actinomycetes; order Mycobacteriales; family Micromonosporaceae; genus Micromonospora; species Micromonospora parastrephiae. The sequence continues at coordinate 37,451 of NZ_JAEVHM010000006.1, forward strand.
TTGGCGACCGCCGAGAGCGCGTAGCCGGCGCCGGCGACCAGTTTGCGCCGCCGGAGCCGGTCGGCGACGAAACCGCCGACGACCCGCAGCAGTGCCGTGGCGCCGGTGTGCACGCCGTCGAGCACGCCGAAGGCCACCGGGCTGAGGTGCAGACCCAGCACCAGGTAGAGCGGCAGGACGGCCGCGACCATCTCGGCGGAGACGTCGGTGATCAGGCTGACCGTGCCGAGCGCGACGACGTTGCCGCTGACCATGGCGAACCGTCGGCGTCGTGGCCCGGACCCGGGTGGGTCGGTGACCGGTCGGGAGACGGTCGACAGGTACACGAGCATCTCCTCGGATCGACGGCTGACGGTCAGCCATCGTGCTGAACCAGTCGGACGGGACACAACGGACACCGGGTGGCGGGCAGGCATGAGATGGGTGAACGGCCCCCGAACATCAAGGTGTTCGCCTGGCGGGACGTACTGTTCATCCGCCCGTGGCCCGCCGGCCCATCGACCTTCCTACATTCCTTGCGCTTCCCCATCCGTAGCGAAGGAGTCCTGGATGGACATTCGATTTCCCCGCCCGTCGGTGACCCTGGGGGTGGTCGCGGTGCTGCTCGCCTCGACGGCCGCCGTCGTCGTGACCGGAGCAGGCAAGGCGTCGGCGGCGAGCGTGACGTTCACGCCGGTCGCCGACACCTACGTCCAGAGCGACACGGCATCCACCAACTACGGCACGTCCGCGCAGGTCGTGGTCGACAATTCGCCAGTACGGCGCTCGTTCCTGCGCTTCACCGTCAGCGGAGTCAGCGGCACGGTGACCAGCGCGAAGCTGCGGCTGCGCACCATCAGCGGCAACGACGGCAGCGACGCCGGGGGCACGTTCCGGCGGATGTCCAACACGACCTGGTCGGAGACCGGCACCACCTGGAACAACCAGCCGGCCATCGACGGAACCACGCTCGGCTCGATCGGCGCGGTCAGCGGCAACACCTGGTACGAGCTGGACGTCACGGCCGCGGTCACCGGCAACGGCACGTACAGCTTCGGTGCGACCTCGACCAGCGGCGACGGCGCGTACTACGACACGCGTGAGAGCGGGGCCGACGCGCCGCAACTGGTGGTCACCACCGGAACCACGACGCCACCCCCGTCCGGCGATCCGGTCTTCGTCGGCGCGGGCGACATCGCCGACTCCGGTTCGGGCGACAGCGCCACCGCCGCGCTGCTCGACAGCATCCCGGGCACGGTTTTCACGACCGGCGACAACGTCTACGACAGCGGCACGGCGGCGCAGTTCAGCAGCTACTACGAGCCCACCTGGGGTCGGCACAAGACGCGTACCCGTCCGTCGCCGGGCAACCACGACTACAACACGTCGGGCGCCACCGGCTACTACAACTACTTCGGTACGTCCGCCGGCCCGAGCGGTCGCGGCTACTACTCCTTCGACCTCGGCAACTGGCACATCGTGTCGCTGAACTCGAACATCAGCATGTCCGCCGGATCGACGCAGGAGCAGTGGCTGCGCGCGGACCTGGCCGCCAGCAGCAAGCCGTGCACGCTGGCGTACTGGCACCACCCGCTGTTCACGTCCAGCTCCAACCACGCGCCGTCGACGTCGACGCGCCCGCTGTACCAGGCGCTCTACGACTACAACGCCGACGTCGTCGTGTGGGGCCACAACCACGTGTACGAGCGCTTCGCTCCGATGAACCCGGCCGGCGGCGCGGATGCCAGCCGGGGTATGCGCAGCTTCGTCGCGGGAATGGGCGGTGCGGGCCACTACGGCTTCGGCACCATCCAGCCCAACAGCGAGGCGCGCAACAGCTCGGCGTGGGGTGTCCTGAAGTTCACCCTGCACTCCGGCAGCTACAACTGGCAGTTCGTGCCGGTGGCCGGGCAGACCTACAACGACAGCGGCACGGGCGCCTGTCACTGACCGTCTGATCCCGCTGCGCCGTTCGCGGCGCAGCGGGATCACCCCTCCGCGCGCCGTCCCCGGGCCGGACCTGGGCACCGCAGCCGGGGCCGGCGGCGACCCTGGGGGTCTGTCCTGTTCCCTGTAGAGCTGCCCCAGATGTGGGGCAGCGCCGACCAGACCGGCAGCGGACGCACCACCAGCGGGCCACCCACGAGCATCGCGCTCCCCCGCGCGGGATTCTCGCGGTCCATATTCGGGGCAGCTCTACAGCGACGCGTAGGGGCAGGTCCGACCCCGGCAAGGTGGTGAAGATGGCGTGACCCCTGCCCGCGGTGCGGGCAGGGGTCACGTTCTACCGTCGTGGCGTCAGCGGGCCGAGCCGGCGCGTCGCTTGTTGTACACGTCGAAGGCGACGGCGACGAGCAGCACGAGCCCCTTGACCACCGACTGGGTCGACTGGTCGATGCCCATCAGCTGCATGCCGTTACTCATCACCGCCATGATCAGACCGCCGACCATCGCGCCGACCACGGTGCCCACGCCACCGGTGACCGCAGCGCCGCCGATGAACGCCGCCGCGATCGCGTCGAGCTCGAACATGTTGCCGGCCGCCGGCTGCGCGCCGTTGGAGCGCGAGGAGTAGATGACGCCGGCCACCGCCGCCAGGAAGCCCATGTTGACGAACATCCAGAAGTTGACGGTCCGGACCTTCACCCCGGACAACGCCGCCGCGGAGAGGTTGCCGCCGATCGCGTAGACCTGACGGCCGAAGACGGTACGCCGGGTGAGCAGGCCGTAGACCAGGACCAGCACCGCCAGGATGATCAGCACGATCGGCAGCCCACGGGCGTGCGCCAACTGCCAGGCGAAGTACATGATGACCGCGCCGACCGCGACGACCCGGGCGACGAACAGCGGGAACGACTCGACGGGCTGCTGGTAGCGGATGCGCGCGACCCGGGTGCGGAAGCCGCTCACCGCGTAACCGGCCACCGCCACGGCGCCGATCAGCAGTGTGAAGGCGTCGAAGCCGTTGCCGCCGAGCAGTCCGTTGAGGAAACCCGCCGCGACGCGCTGGTACTCGGCCGGGAACGGCGACAGCGAGATGTTGTCCAGCACCCGCAGGGTGAGGCCCCGGAACAGCAGCATGCCGGCCAGGGTCACGATGAAGGCCGGGATGCCGGCGTACGCCACCCAGAACCCGTGCCATGCGCCGACCGCCACGCCGACGGCCAGGGCGGCCAGGACGCCGATCCACCACGGATGCCCCTGCTGGATCACCAGGACGGCGGAGACGGCCCCGGTCAGCGCGACCACCGACCCGACCGACAGGTCGATGTGCCCGCCGATGATCAGGATGACCATCCCGATCGCGAGCACCAGGATGTACGAGTACTGAAGGACGATGTTGGTGATGTTGCCGGGGCTCAACAGCACCCCGTCGGTCAGGATCGCGAAGAGCCCGACGATGACGACCAGGGCGACGTAGATCCCGCTCTGCCGCAGGTTGTTCAACACCAGAGCCCGCAGGTCGCTGGTCCCACTGTGCAGGGCGGCGGCGGGCGTGCTGTCCGGGGGCGTCGGGCGCTCCGTCGAGGGGGTCTTGATGCTGGTCATCCGACGAGCTCCTTGTCCTTGGTCATCAGCTCCATGAGGCTCTCCTGAGTCGCCTCGGCCACCGGCACCTCACCGGTGATCCGGCCGGCGGCGAGGGTGTAGATGCGGTCGCACATCCCGAGCAGCTCCGGCAGCTCGGAGGAGATGACGATCACCGCCTTGCCGGCGGCCACCAGCCGATTGATGATCGTGTAGATCTCGTACTTGGCGCCGACGTCGATCCCGCGGGTGGGTTCGTCGAGGATCAGCACGTCCGGGTCCGTGAACAGCCACTTCGACAGCACGACCTTCTGCTGGTTGCCGCCGGAGAGTTTGCCGACCACGGCCATGACGCTGGTGGTCCTGATGTTCATCTCCCGCCGGCTCGACTCGGCGACCTTGATTTCCTCGTTGCCGTTCACCCAGCCCAGCCGGGACAGCCGGTCCAACGCGGCGGCGGAGACGTTACGGCGGACGTCGTCGATGAGGTTCAGGCCGTAGCGCTTGCGGTCCTCGGTGACGTACGCGATGCCGTTGTCGATCGCCTCGGCGACGCTGCGGGCGTGCACCTCGCGCCCACGCACGAAGAGTCGGCCGCTGATGTCACGCCCGTACGACCGGCCGAACACGCTCATCGCCAACTCGGTGCGGCCGGCCCCCATCAGACCGGCGATGCCGACGACCTCGCCGGCACGTACGGACAGGCCGACGCCCTCGACGACCAGCCGGTCCTGGACGGGGTGACGCACCGTCCAGTCCTCGATCCGGAGGACCTCCTCGCCGGGGGACGACTCACGGTCGGGGTAGAAGCTGTCCAGGTCGCGCCCGACCATGCCCCGGATGATCCGCTGCTGGGTCACCTCGTCGGACTTCATGTCGAGGGTCTCCACCGCGCGCCCGTCCCGGATGACCGTGGTCGAGTCGGCGATGGCGGTGATCTCGTTGAGCTTGTGCGAGATCATGATGCAGGTGATGCCCTGGTCCCGGAGTGCCCGTAGCAGGTCGAGCAGGTGCGCCGAGTCGATGTCGTTGAGCGCGGCGGTCGGCTCGTCCAGGATGAGCAGGCGCACCTTCTTCGACAGCGCCTTGGCGATCTCCACCAGTTGCTGCTTGCCGACGCCGAGCTGGATGACCGGGGTGACCGGATTCTCGTGCAGCCCGACGGACGCCAGCAACTTCGCCGCTTCGGCGTTGGCCAGGTTCCAGTCGATGAGCCCGCTGCGGCCACGCCGCTCGTTGCCGAGGAAGATGTTCTCCGCGATCGACAGGTACGGCACCAGGGCGAGCTCCTGGTGGATGATGACGATGCCGTTGGCCTCGCTGTCGCGGATGCCACGGAACTGCATCGGTTTGCCGTCGAAGAGGATCTCACCGTCGTACGAACCGGACGGGTGGACGCCGGACAGCACCTTCATCAGGGTGGACTTGCCGGCGCCGTTCTCCCCGCAGATGGCGTGGATCTCCCCGCGACGCACGGCGAGAGTGACGTCCTCCAGCGCGGTCACGCCGGGGAAGGTCTTCGTGATGCGGCGCATCTCAAGGATGGTGTCGTCCATGGTCACTGTCCTCTGTCAGGTTGGACGTGGTACGCCACGGCGTCGGGCCCGGCGGTCTCCGCCGGGCGACGAGTGGGTTACTTCTTGGCCTGACCGGCGGCGACCTCTTCCGCCGTCCAGTAGCCCGAGTCGATCAGCGTGGCCTTGATGTCGTCCTTGTAGACCGTGGCGATCGGCAGCAGGTACGCCGGGACGACCTTGACGCCGTTGTTGTACGTCTCGGTGTCGTTGGCCTGCGGCTGCTTCTTCTGCAGGAACGCCTCGGCGGCGTTCACGGCCTGCTCGGCCAGCAGACGGGTGTCCTTGAAGACCGTGGAGCTCTGCACGCCGTCGTTGATCAGCTTGATCGAGGCGATCTCCGCGTCCTGGCCGGTCACCACCGGCATCTTCTTGCTCGCGCTGCCGTAGCCGGCGTTCTGCAGGGCGGTGATGATGCCGCGGGAGATGCCGTCGTACGGCGACAGCACACCGTCGACCTTGGTGCCGTCGTTGTAGCTGGAGGTGAGCAGGTTCTCCATCCGCTTCTGCGCGGTCTCCTGCTGCCAGCGCAGGATGGCGACCTGCTCGGCGGTGTTCTGGCGGGACTTGACCCGCAGCGTGCCGTTGTCGATGAACGGCTTCAACGTGTCCATCGCGCCGCCGAAGAAGTACTGGGTGTTGTTGTCGTCGAGCGAACCGGCGAACAGTTCGACGTTGAGCGGGCCCTTGGCCGTGCCCTTCGAGCCGTCCTTGTTCTGCAGGCCGAGGCCGACGAGCAGCGCGGTGGCCTGGGCGACGCCGACCTTGTAGTTGTCGAAGCTGACGTAGAAGTCGACGTTCTTGCTGCCGCGGATCAGCCGGTCGTACGCGATGACCGGGATCTTCGCGTCGGCGGCGGCCTGCAACTGGCTGCTGAGCGCCGTACCGTCGATCGCGGCGATGATCAGGACGTCCGCACCCTGGGTGATCAGCTGGTCGACCTGCTGCGACTGGGTGGGGATGTCGTCGCCGGCGTACTGGAGCTCGACCTTGTAGCCCTTGGCCTCAAGCTTCTGCTTCACCGCGTTGCCGTCGGCGATCCACCGCTCGGAGGTCTGGGTCGGCATCGAGACACCGATGGTCAGGTCGCCGGGCTTGTCCCCGCTCTTGTCGCCGCCGCTGCCGGCACCCTCGCCACTGCATGCCGCCAGGCTTAGCGCCAGCACTGCGCTGCCGAGAGCAACCAGGAATCTCCTGCCCACGGGCCTCTCCTCTCTGGACTCCCCCGCCGAGTGCCGGGGCCAAGTGTCATCTTTCGGGTAGTGTTAGCGCTCACATAGGGCACGTCAACACCTGATCCGAAATACCGGCGTCACGGTCTCGTAACGGAGACGGCCGAGCGAGCATGACCGCGGCACCGATTGACTCCAAGCGCACGTCGCGGCGGTTCACCGCCCCCGGTGGGCGGCCCGCACAGACTAGTGCCCGCGGGCGACGATCGTCGCCCGCGGGGCACTGGTGCCACTAAAGGATCAGGTGGGCTGCCGCCGCCCGGTCGGACGGCGCAGCCGACCGGCTAGCGCTGCGACCACCGCTGGTTCGCGGCCCCGGTGCAGGTCCAGAGGATCACCGTGGTGCCGTTGGCGGTGCCGTTGTTGTTGACGTCCAGGCAGAGCCCGGACTGCGCGCCACTGATCGTGCCGTTGGCGTTGATGGTCCACCGCTGGTTGGCCCCACCGTTGCAGTCCCAGATCTGCACCCGGGCGCCGGCCGTCGCGTTCAGGGGCGCGTCCAGGCACTTGCCGAGGGCCTGCAGGGCCTGCCCGTTGACCGTCCAGCTCTGGTTGGCGGCGCCGCTGCAGTCCCAGATCACCGGCTGGGTGCCGTTGGTCGTGTTGCTCTGCGGGACGTCCAGGCAGCGGCCGGAGGGGGCGCTGACCAACGCGCTCGACGTGGTCGGCGGCGGGGTCGTCGTCCCGCCACCGCTGACCCGGTAGACCACCGTGCCGTGCGCCGGAACGCTGGCGCTGATGGTCCCGCTGCTGGAGCTGGTGCCGCCGGTCCACGCGTCCACCAGCGTGAACGACGAGCCGGACTTGCCAACGGCTGCGGCCGTGGTCGAGATGGTCGTGGTCGAGCCGCCCTGGTTGAACAGGGCGACGGCGACGTCGCCGTTGGCGAGCCGCTTGGCCAGCACCCGACGCGTGCCGTCGAACGACACCTGCGTCCCCTGCAATCCGAGCGAGTCCTGGTTGATCGCGATCAGGTTGGCGTTCTTGAGGATGGTCTGCGTCGCCGAGTTCATGTTCCGGACGTCGTTGCCGGCGATCAGCGGCGACGCCATGATCGCCCACATCGCGAAGTGGCTGCGCATCTCCGTGTCGTTCATGCCGCCGCGACCGACCTCCATCATGTCCGGGTCGTTGAACCCGCCCGGCCTCGCGTACGACGCCAGCGGAACGGTCACGTTGATGATGTTCTGGATGCCCATCGGGTAGCCGTTGGTCTGGCCGGTGTCCCACGCGTTGGTGATGTCCTCGGTGGTACGCCACATGTTGGCCACGTCGCCCCAGTTGCGCTGGGGGCCGGTCTTGGCGTGGATGCTGTTGGGGTTGATGCTGTAGACGATCGGTCGGCCGGTGGCGGCCAGCGCGTCACGCATCTTGGCGAAGGTGGTCACCTGGTCGCTGATGCTGCCCTCGGGGGAGCACCAGTCGTACTTGAGGAAGTCGACGCCCCAGGCGGCGAACTGGCGCGCGTCCTGCGCCTCGTGACCCCTGCTACCGGTGGCGCCGGGGTAGGAATTGAAGTACTGCGCGCAGGTCTTGTCGACCGGCACCTGGTAGAGGCCGAACTTCAGGCCCCGGGCGTGCAGGTAGTCGCCGAGCGCCTTCATCCCGCTGGGGAAACGGCCCGGGTCGCCCTGCAGGTTGCCGGAGGCGTCCCGGTTCGGGTTGAACCAGCAGTCGTCGACCACGACGTACTGGTAGCCCAGATCCCGCATCCCGCTGCTGACGATCGCATCCGCTGACTGTCGGATCAGCGTCTCGTTGATGTTGCAGCCGAACGAGTTCCACGAATTCCAACCCATGGGGGGCGTGCGAGCCACGCCGTTGTCCAACGCCTGCGCCGCCGGGGCGCGGAGGCCGACCAGGGCGCCGGCCAGCAGCAACCCGGCCGCCAGTACGCTTCCCCAACGACGACCTCGGGCGGTGCGGTTCATCGAGCCTCCTTGTCGGTGGCGCCCGCCTCGCGACGAGGATCGCTGACCCGTGAACCGATAGCCGGGCACCAATGTTGTTAACGCTAACAGTGACGGCCATCATGTTACGGGGGGATTTCACGTCGTTCAATACCTGTGCCTCACCGAATCGTCACACGTCGATTGATTCGTTCGGGCTCCGCATCGAACGACGCCACAACGACAGGAGCGGCCAGAACCGGGGCACGGCGGTCAGCGACGTGGTGGAGCGACACTCTCACGGGCAACCAGGGTCGGGGCGATGGTCTGCCGCAACGCCCCGCCGGTGCCCGACTCGATCTGGGTCAGCAGCAGCTGCAGACTCGCCCGCGCCACCGCGTCGAAGTCCGGTCGGACGGTGGTCAGCGGCGGAATGAAGTACGCGGCCTCCGGCACGTCGTCGAAGCCGACCACGCTGATGTCGTCCGGCACACGCCTGCCGAACTCGTGCAACGCCCGCAGCACGCCCAGCGCGAGATGGTCGTTGGCGGTGAAGATCGCGGTGACCTCCGGCATCCGCGCGAGCATCTGCCCGCAGCGGTAACCCGACGCCGCGGACCAGTCCCCCGGCATCAGCGGCGGCGGATCCAGGCCGGCGGCCAGCAGCGCCTGCCGCCAGCCGTCGATCCGGCCGACGCTGTCGAACCAGTCCGACGGCCCGGAGACGTGCCACACGGTGCGGTGCCCGGCGTCGAGCAGATGCTGCGTCGCCGCCCGGGCGCCCGCCACCTGGTCGACCGTCACCAACGGCACCGGCAGGCTCGGATCGCCGTCGACCGTGACCAACGGGACGTCCTTGGGCAGACGTTCCAACGCCTCAGCCGCCGACTCCACCGGCGCGATGACCACGATGCCGGCGACCCGGTGCGACAGGTGCCGCTCGACGGCCGCCGAGATGGAGCGGTGGTCCAGGTTCCGCACGCTGCCCACACTGACCGCGAAACCCTCCGCCGCGGCCGTCTGCTCCAACGCGGCCAGCAGCGACGCCGGACCGTAGAGCGTCGTGTTCTGTGCGACGACGCCGATGACCTGCGACCGGCCGGTCACCAGCGCGCGTGCCGCGCCGTTCGGGCGGTAGCCGAGTTCGGCGATCGCCGCGCGCACCCGTAGCCGGGTCTGCTCACGGACGTTGGGATGCCCGTTGAGCACCCGCGACACCGTCTGATGGGAGACACCGGCGAGACGAGCAACGTCCGTCATCGCGGGACCGTGGACGGCCATTTCACTCCCCCCGCTGCATCTCCGGCCCGCAGCCCGTCGACGTCGACTGGAGCAGCCCGGCCCGATCCCCTCGCTCAGCCACCACGCCGGTGCTGAATCCCAGGTGACCAGCGCTGGATCGCCGACAGTCTACGCCAGCCAAGGCCCCTGACACGGCACGGCCATGCGGCGCGGACGCAACGGTGCGCGATGGTCGCGCGACGCGCTTCCCCGTCGCGCGCACGGCATCCGGCGTCGGGGCCCGGACGAAAGGGAGCGCCGGCCCGCCCCACGCCCCGGGACAGGGCGTGGAGCAGGCCGGCGACGCTACGACGCGGTGACGTGGCTTTCACCTGGCGGGCGGACGCCCCGGCATCTCACACCAGCGGCGAACCGATCGAGGTGTGACTGGTGTCACGGTGTCGTCAGGTCGAATCGGCGCACCGTGACCGCGCCACCGAGCGCCTGGGTGGCGTGGTTGAAGATGGCGAACCGGTAGCCCATGAAGAACTCCCAGTTGTTCGCCAGGGTCAGGGCGTTGCCGAACGATGTGAAGGTGACTCCGTCCGTGCTGTACGAGAAACGGGCCTGCCGGCCGGCGCCGGGTCTGATGTCGGCGTTGGCGCGCAACCAGATCCGGCCACCGGAGACGGCGGTGCTCGCCACCTCGCTGCCGGTGCTGGTGGTGTTCCAGTTGCCGTCCATGGTGAGACCGTTCTGCATGACCAGACGCGTGGTGCCGTTGTCCCGCCGGACCCCGATCCAGGCGGACGAGTTGCGCAGCACCGCCAGACCGGTGCGGTCACCGTCGCGCATCGTGGAGTAGTCCAGCTCGATCGTGGCGGTGGAGCTGGGGCCCTGGATCCGGTGCGTCAGCGTGTTACGCGCGGCGTACAGGTCGTTGGTGACGGTGGCGGTCTGCAGCTGTAGCCCGTTGTTGACCGACCACCTGCTGTTGTCCGGGTTGTGGTTCCACTCCCACTGCGGGCCGAGGGTGGTGCCGGCGAACGTGTCGGTGCCGGTGAGTGGCTTCACCGCCCGAGGTGGCGCGGGCAGGTTCGGCCTCGGGTACGAGCTGCCCCACGCGCCGTTGACGGTCTGCAGCACCGGCCACCCGTCGCCGGTCCAGGTGATCGGCGCCATGGCCGGCATCCGACCACCGGGGTACGCGTCGACGAAGGCCATGTAGTACCAGTCGCCGTTCTGGGTCTGCACCAGTCCGCCCTGGTGCGGCACACCGCCGCCGGAGATCGGGCCGGGCAGGTTGAGCAGCACCTGACGCTGCTCGTACGGGCCGAACGGACCGTTGGTGGACTTCAGCACGTACTGGCCGTTCGCGGGTCGGGTGAGCCAGATGTAGTAGGCGCCGTTGCGCTTGTAGAAGCGGGCGCCCTCCAGCGTCCCGATGCTCGACGGCGTCGTGTACACCTGCTGGTTGCGGACCTGGGTCTTCCCGTCGGCGGACAGCTGCGCCACGCTGATGCTGCCGTTGCCGTACGCCACGTACATGGTGTCGTTGTCGTCGATCAGCATCCCGGCGTCGTAGTAGCAGTTCGGGATGGTGGTGTGCTTGCTCCACGTGCCGTCGACGGCGGACGCGGTGTAGATGTGGGTCTGCGCGAAGTCGATGCAGCCGGCCCAGTAGTACGTCCGGTTGCTCGGCCGGTAGTTCAACGTCGACGCCCAGATCCCGTCGACGTACGCCCGGCCGCCACTCATGTCGTACTTCGACCCGAAGTCGAGCCGGGGTACGGAGTGCCCGGCGAACTCCCAGTTCACCAGGTCGTAGGAGCGCAGAACCGGCGCGCCCGGCGAGTAGTGCATGGTGGACGCCGACATGTAGTAGGTGTTGTCCACCCGGATGATGTCCACGTCGGCGAAGTCCTGCCAGATCACCGGGTTCGAGTACGACGTACCGGGGTTGCCGGGGTTGCTGCCGCCGACGGGAACGAGTTGCCACTGCTGGTTGTTGCCGCCCCAGTCGTCGTACTGCACCACGTTGCCACCGTCGGCGGTCGAGGCGCTCTGCACCTCCATCGCCTTGTTGCTGTTCCGGTTGATCAAGCGGACGTAGCCACCGGCCGAGTCGGCCAACCGGAACTGCTGGTTGGTCCCGTTGCCGTCGGCCCACTGCACGATCGACGCGCCGTTCGCGGTCGAGAAGTTGTAGACATCGAGCACCTTGCCCGAGTGTCGCGACTTGAGTCGGTAGTAGCCACCACCGGAGTCCACGAACTGCCACTGCTGCCAGGCGCCGTCGTTGCGCGCCCACTGGGTGATCCGCGCGCCGTCGTTGGTCGCCTGGTTGTACACGTCCAGCGCCTTGCCGCTGTTGCGGTTGACCAACACGTACCACGCGTTGGTGTCCACCGTCGCGGCCGACGCGGGCGACGGGGCGACGGCCGCGACCGCGCCGCCGACCAGCACCGCCACCGCGGCGGCTACGAGTCGCGACGTCCACCCGCGCCGGTGTGGCGCACCCCGGGGAACCCGACCGATGGAAAGCATGATTCTCCTCTGCTGGCCTGATGTGCCGGACGTACCCGGCCCGGCATCCGCATCGCCGGCCGGCTCACCGAATCGTCGATGTGATCGCTAACAGCATCTCCGCCGCGCCGCTGGGGCCGGTTGACCTCGACGAGTAGGGGCGGATCGGAGTCGCTCCACGGAAGCATCGATCCAGATAGATTCCTAATGTTATCGATAACATGACCGTAGTCAAGACGAGACGTTGGTCGGCGGGCCGAGCTGGCCACGGGGGATCGTCGCGGCGACCTTGTCTCTTGATCGTTGACAGCTGGGCGAATCGACACGCGGAGCGACTGAGCTGCCACCGACACAACGCCAGACCACCGCCACCGCACCTCAGGGCCTCGCCGAGTGTCGGGCACGGCGAGTCGTTGACAGCCAACCAAGGAAGCGGACGTGCATCCCGGCCAGGTCGGGACGGCCGCCGATGCGGATGAGGTCGTCAATGGCCACCCGCATCAAGGTAGCGAGGTAGAGCGCCAGAGCGATCGAATGACCATGGAACTCTGCGGCAAGGCTGATCTGAGCCGGACCGCACGGCCACGGGGCAGCGCAGTTGCGGCACAACCAGGCGGGCCGCATCGGCAGGTGTGGTGGCCTCACCATCCACCCCGGCCCGCCGCACGTGTTAGCCCCACACGCTCGACTCAATCGCCCTGCCGCAGCCGACGCGGCGGTGACGGTTTACCCGCATGGCACCCCCTCGGTAGTTGGAAGGCCGCCCCAGAGTGCTCACCTGAGGTGCGGCCCCGGCACGACCAGCTCGTGCCGCCTGATGACACTCTGCTGTGGTGACCGTTACGCTCGGAAGGTGTCTCGGGCGTCCGGGCTGAGCTGATGAAACAGGCTCCCGGTAATTGGCGACGCGAGTAGTCGATCTTCGTATTGGGGAGCACTGGATGGCCGACGTACCAGGCCCGTTGGCGGCGTTCATCGTTGGCGAGATTCGCCGTGCGAGAGGTGCAAACGGGATGACGCAGGACGCATTCGGCCGGGCTGCCGCATTCAGCCCGTCACACGTCAGCGCCGTGGAGGGAGGCACGCGAGCGCTCACGATGGACTTCGTCAAGGGCGCAGACAGAGCGCTCGACAACGGTGGGCTTTTCGAGCGCCTCGTGGTGAAGCTTGGAGTGCCGTCATGGTTCCTGCCCTGGCTGGACGCCGAGAGCAGCGCGACGCAGCTTCGCTGTTTTCAGCCCACTCTCGTTCCTGGCCTATTGCAGACCGAGCACTACGCCCGCACCGTGCTGCGAACCGTGGACAGCCTCACCGATGACGAGGTCGAGCAGCGGGTGAAGGGGCGGATGAGCCGGCAATCGATCCTGACGGGCGAACGTCCACCGCAGTTTGTCGCCGTGCTGGACGAGGCCGCATTACGGCGTACCGGTGATGGCCTGGGCGGAATCATGGCCCAGCAGGTCGCCCACCTGATCGCGGTGGCCGAGCTTCCGCACGTCCACGTCCATGTCATCCCCACAGGGAGCGGCCTGCATGTCGGGCTGTCCGGGCCGTTCGCGCTGGCCCGCTCGACTCAGGGCCTGTGGGTCGGGCACCTCGAAAACCAGCTTGGTGGGGATGTCATCGACAAGGACGATGAGGTGGCTACGCTTCAGGCGAGGTGGGAGAGCGTCCGGAACGAGGCGCTTCCTCGCCGACAGTCCATCGACCTGTTGAAGGAAGTGGAGAGTCAGCATGGACCTCAGTAACGCTCGGTGGCGCAAGTCCACCCGCAGCGGCGCGAGCGGCGGCGACTGCGTCGAGGTCGCCGACAACCTGCCCGGCATCGTGGCGGTCCGCGACTCCAAGGACCCGGCCGGCCCGGCGCTCGCCTTCGCCCCGGCACCGTGGCGTGCGTTTGTCGCCCAGCTCGTCAAGCGCACCTGACCCAACCATCGACAGGCGCGAAGCGCCCGCCCTCGTCCGGGGCGGGCGCTTCGCTGCGCCTGGGCCGGGCTCAGTCGGAGCTGGAGATGATCGACTCGGCTTTCCTGGTGTCGGGGCGTCCGGGACGGACGGTTACCCCGATTTCAAGAAGCCGGAGTCGATCATGCGGGCGCGTCGGCAACTGCGCTTCAGAAGCCTCGGGCCAACCGGTAGTAGGCCTGGTTCCAGCGGATCTCGTCGGCGAAGCGACGGGGCTGGGTGTCGGCGTCGATCACGACAAGCTCGGTACGGCTCATCTCGGCCAGGTCGTGCAACTCCTCCACACCCACCGCCTGGGACAGCACGGTGTGGTGCGGTGCGCCAGCGGTGATCCACGCCTCGGCCGAACCGGGCAGGTCGGGTCGCGGGCGCCACACGGCGCGGGCCACCGGCAGCCGGCGCAGCGGCTGGGGCGGAGCGACCACGTCGATCTCGTTGGCCACGAGCCGGAAGCGCTCGCCCATGTCGGCCAGCCCGAGCACCACCGCCGGGCCGGGAGCGGCGTCGAAGACGAGCCGGACCGGATCCTCCCGCCCGCCGATGCTCAGCGGGTGGATCTCCACGTTCGGCACGCCGGCGGCGATGGTCGGACAGACCTCCAGCATGTGGGCCCCGAGCACCAGCTCCTCGCCCGGGGTGAGGTCGTAGGTGTAGTCCTCCATGAACGACGTCCCGCCGTCCACACCCACCGACATCGCCTTGAGGGTGTGCACCAGCACGGAGGTCTTCCAGTCGCCCTCGCCACCGAAGCCGTAGCCGTCCGCCATCAGCCGCTGCACCGCGATGCCGGGCAGCTGACGCAGGCCACCGAGGTCCTCGAAGTTCGTCGTGAACGCCCGGAACCCGCCCTCGTCCAGGAAGGCGCGCATGCCCAGCTCCAGCCGGGCCGCGTACCGCAGGGAGTCGTGCTGCGCTCCCCCGACGACCAGACTCGGAACGACCCGGTAGGTGTCCTCGTACTCCTTGACGAGGTCGTCCACCTGCGCGTCGGTGACCTCGCCGACCACCTCGACCAGGTCGTTGACGCCGTAGGTGTTGACCGACACCCCGAACCGCAGCTCCGCCTCGACCTTGTCGCCCTCGGTCACCGCGACGTCGCGCATGTTGTCGCCGAAACGGGCCAGCCGCAACGACCGCATCGCCGACCAGCCGAGCGCCGCGCGGGCCCACGCCCCGACCCGCGCGCTCACCCGCGGGTCGCTGACGTGCCCGGCCACCGTCTTGCGGGCCACACCGAGCCGGGTTTGGATGTACCCGAACTCGCGGTCGCCGTGCGCGGCCTGGTTCAGGTTCATGAAGTCCATGTCGATGTCGTTCCACGGCAACAGGACGTTGGCCTGGGTGTGCAGGTGCAGCAGCGGCGTCTGCAGCGCGTCCAGACCGGCGATCCACATCTTCGCCGGAGAGAAGGTGTGCATCCACGCGATAACCCCGATGGCGCCCTGGGCGGCGGCGTCCCGACAGACCTGCAGGATCTCACCGCTGTTGGTCAGGACGGGCTTCCAGACCACCCGGGCGGGAATCTGCGGCGAGTCGTCGAGGGCGGCCGCGATCTGACGGGACTGCTCGGCGACCTGCCGGAGCGTCTCCTCGCCGTACATGCCTTGGCTGCCGGTGAGGAACCAGATCTCGGGTTCGGTGTGTGGTGCCATGGGGTTGCCTTCCGCGAGAGGGGCGGTCACTTGTAACGGATTCCGATGAGGCGCTGGAGGAGGATGAACGCGAAGAGCAGACCGCCGATCACGATCTTGGTCCACCAGGAGTTGAGGCTCCCGTCGAAGGTGATCAGGGTCTGGATCACGCCCAGGACCAGGACGCCGAGCACCGTGCCGAAGACGTATCCCGAACCGCCGGTGAGCACCGTGCCTCCGATGACCACGGCGGCGATGACGTCCAGCTCCATGCCGACGGCGATCAGCGGCGCGCCGGAGAGGGTGTAGAAGGACAGCAGGATCCCGCCGATCGCGGAGCACAGGCCGCTGATCGTGTAGACGGCGATCCGGGTCCGCCCCACCGGCAGGCCCATCAGCAGGGCCGACTGGGGGTTGCCGCCGATGGCGTACACGTTGCGCCCGAGCCGGGTGTAGGCCAGCGTGTACGCGGCGACGGCGACCACGACGAAGGCGATCAGCACGCTGATCGAGACGAAGTTGCCCCGGGGATCACCGATCCGCTCCTGCGAAATCCTGGTCCAGAACCCGTCGGTGATCGGGATGGACGAGCCGGAGATGAACGTGCACATCCCCCGGGCGAAGAACATCCCGGCCAGCGTGACGATGAACGGCTGGATCTCGAAGAAGTGGATGGCGCAACCCATCAGCAGGCCGAGCGTCGGGCCGATGAGCAGGGCGATGACGAGCACCAGCGCCGCCGGCAGACCCTCCTGGAGCAGCCACGCCGACACCATCGCCGTCATGGCCACGACGGACCCGACCGACAGGTCGATGCCGCCGGTGAGGATCACGAAGGTCATCCCGATCGCGACGACGAGCAGGAAGCCGTTGTCGATGAAGACGTTGAAGATGACCTGCACGTTGGAGAACGCCGTGTACTGGGACACGCCGATGCCGTACATGACCAGCAGGAGGGCGAGCGTGGCCAGGACCGGTATCTGCCGCCTCGGCAACCGGAGGCGGGCACGACCAGCGGTGAGCGATCCAGTGGTCATGCCGGCACCTGCTCCTTCGGCTTGTCGGCGATGGCGTTGGGCGTCGGAACGTTTCGCCTGCGGCGGGTGAACCGGGCCCGGAAGGCCGGCGCCTGGATGAGGCAGACGGCGATGACGACGACCGCCTTGAACAGCAGCGAGGTCTGCGGTGAGATGTCCATGGCGTACACCGTCGTGGTCAGGGTTTGGATGATCAGCGCGCCGATGATCGTGCCGCTGAGGAAGAACCGCCCGCCGGCGAGGGACGTACCGCCGATGACGACCGCGAGGATGGCGTCCAGCTCCACCCAGAGGCCGACGGCGTTGCCGTCGGCACTGGAGACGTTGGCCGTCATCATGAATCCGGCGATCGCGGCGCAGGCGGCGCTGAGCACGTACGCGAGGAAGACGACCCGGCCGGAGCGGATGCCGGCCAGTCGGCTCGCCTCGGCGTTACCGCCCACCGATTCGACGATCATCCCGAGTGCGGTGCGACGCGTGAACGCGGCGACGACCAGGGCCGCGGCCAGGGCGATGAAGATGGCCAGCGGCAGGGTCAACAGGTGGCCCAGCCCGATCGCCCGGAACGGCTCGGAGTTGATGGTGATGATCTGCCCCTGGGTGATCAGCTGGGCGAGGCCCCGGCCGGCCACCATCAGGATCAGGGTGGCGATGATCGGTTGGATCCCGATGACGGCCACCAGCACCCCGTTCCAGGCGCCGAGCACGAGCGCGACCCCGAACGCCATCGCGAGGGCGGCCAGCACCACGGCAAGACTGTTCTGGTCGGGTTGCTTGCTGATGTACATGCAGGCGATCGCGCCGCTGATCGCGCAGACCGACCCGACCGACAGATCGATGCCGCCGGTCGAGATGACCAGGGTCATGCCCAGCGCGACGAGGATCAGCGGCGCGCTCAGCCGCAGGATGTCGATCGGCGAACCGTACAGGTGCCCGTCCTTGAGCTCGATGGACAGGAAACCGGGCCGGTAGATCGTGTTCGCGGCGAGCATGACGACGAGCACGGCGGCGGGCCAGAACAGGCGGTGACCGGTCACCGCCCGGTAGCGGCCCATGGTGGCGTTCATCGGTCTGCCTCCTCCCGGTGGGAACCACTGGCGATCGTCTGCATGATGCGGTCCGCGTCCAGGCTGTCGTCGTTGGCGAGCTGCGCGACCATCTGGCGGTCCCGCATGACGGCCACCTTGTGGCTGAGGCGCAGCACCTCCTCCAGCTCGGCGGAGATGAACAGCACGGCCATGCCGCCGTCGGACAACTGGGTCACGAGCTTCTGGATCTCGGTCTTCGCGCCGATGTCGATGCCCCGGGTCGGTTCGTCGAGGATCAACAGTCGCGGCTCGGTGATCAGCCACCGGGCCAGGAGCACCTTCTGCTGGTTGCCGCCGGAGAGGTTGCGGACCGGCACCTCCGGGTCCGCGGGCCGGATGTTGAGGGCCTTGATGTACTTGTCGACCAGCTCGTCCTGGCGACGACGCGGGACGGGCCGCAGCCAGCCGCGGGCCGCCTGCATGGCGAGGATCATGTTCTCGCGGACCGACAGGTCCGCGACGATGCCCTCCGCGCGACGGTTCTCCGAACAGAAGCCGACGCCGTGGTCGATGGCCTGGGCGGGGGTGCGCAGACTGCTCGCCGTGCCGTCCACCGCGACCTGACCACCGTCGGTCCGGTCGGCGCCGAACAGCAGCCGGGCAACCTCGGTACGCCCGGAGCCCAGCAGGCCGGCCAGGCCCACCACCTCGCCGGCGTGGATGGTGAGGCTGAACGGCTCGACCGCGCCCGCCCGACCGAAGTTCGACACCGCCACCAGGGGGGTGCCCTCCTCCAGCGCGGCCAGGTCCCGTCGGGAGTGCTCCTCGATGCCCTCCAGGACGTCGAGTTCCTTGCCGATCATCTTCTCGACCAGGGAGAGCTGGGGCAGCTCGGTGGTGAGGTACTCGCCGACGAGCCCACCGTTGCGCAGCACGGTGATCCGGTCCGCGATCTCGTAGACCTGGTCGAGGAAGTGCGTCACGAAGAGGATCGCGATGCCCTCGTCGCGCAGTTGGCGCATGATGCGGAACAGCTGTGCCACCTCGCCGGCGTCGAGGCTGGACGTCGGCTCGTCCAGGATCAGCACCCGGGCCTGGATGTCGATCGCGCGGGCGATGGCGACCATCTGCTGGATCGCCAGGGAGTACGAGCCGAGCGGTGCGCTGACGTCGAGGTCGAGGTCGAGGCGGGCCAGCAGGGCTCGGGCGCGGCGACGGACCTCACCCCAGCGGACGGCGCCGAGGAGCCGGGGTTCGCGGCCGATGAAGATGTTCTCCGCCACCGAGAGGTTGGTGCAGAGGTTGACCTCCTGGAAGACGGTGCTCACTCCGGCGGCGGTCGCCTGCATCGGCCCGCTGAAGGACACCGGCTCGCCGTCGAGTGTGATCGTGCCCTCGTCGGTGTCGTAGACGCCGGTCAGCACCTTGATGAGGGTCGACTTGCCGGCGCCGTTCTCGCCCATCAGGGCGTGCACCTCGCCGGGGAAGAGCCGGAAATTGACGTCGTGGAGTGCGCGCACCCCGGGGAAGGACTTGCTGATCCCGGTCATCGTCAGGACCGGACGGCTATCCGTCATCCCATCAGACCTCTTCTGGGTTGTCGACACGGAAGGGCCGCTGCGCTCCCGCGACGCCCGCCCGGTCGTCCCTGGGGGTCGCTCGGGCGGGCGTGGTACGGGGTGGTCGCGGGCCAAGCCCGGTCCGTTTCGGGTATGGAGGCGACGCGGCGGGGCCGCCACGCGAACGCGGCGACCCCGTCGTCGATCAGTACTTACGGTTGGGCAGCGCTTCCTTGGCCTGCTCAGTCGTGAAGGTGGTCTCCTCAGTCTCGATCCGGGCAGGCACCTCCTCGCCGGCGTGGACCTTCTTGGCGAGGTCCATGAGCTGCGGGCCGAGCAGCGGGCTGCACTCCGCGATGAAGTTGAACTTCCCGTCGGCGAGAGCCTGCATGCCGTCCTTCACGGCGTCGACCGTGATGATGGTGATGTCCTTGCCGGGCACCTTGCCGGCGGCGGTGATCGCCTCGAGCGCGCCCAGACCCATGTCGTCGTTGTGCGCGAACAGCACGTCGATCTTCGGGTTGGCCTTGAGGAACTGCTCCATCACCTGCTTGCCGCCGGCCCGGGTGAAGTCACCCGGCTGGGAGGCGATGATCTTCAGGTTCGGGTTGGCGGCGATCGCCTCGCCGAAGCCCTTCTTGCGATCGTTCGCCGGCGCCGCACCGGTGTTGCCCTGCAACTCCACAATGTTCACCGGGCCTGAGGCGGTCTTCTTCTGCTCGACCAGCCACTCACCGGCGAGCCGGCCCTCCTTGACGAAGTCCGAGCCGAGGAACGTCTTGTACAGGGACTTGTCGGCCGAGTCCACCGAGCGGTCGGTCAGGATGACCGGGATGCCCGCGTCCTTGGCCTCCTTGAGCACGGTGTCCCACCCGGACTCCACCACCGGCGAGAAGGCGATCACGTCGACCTTCTGCTGGATGTAGTTGCGGATCGCCTTGATCTGGTTTTCCTGCTTCTGCTGCGCGTCGTCGAACTTCAGCTCGATCCCCGCCGCGGCGGCGGACTCCTTGATCGAGGTGGTGTTCGCGGTACGCCACCCACTCTCCGCACCGACCTGGGAGAAGCCCAGCGTGATCTTGCCGTCGTCCTTGGAGCCACCGCCGGTGTCGCTGTTGCCGCAGGCCGCCACGCCGCCGACCAGCAGCACGCTGGCGAGAACCGCGACAGCGCGCCACGGAGCGGACTGCGTTCGCATCTTTCCCATCGAATCTCCTTGGCTGGATGTGGTGGGTAACCGCGCCAACCGCCGAGGTGCGAAAGAGCGGCGTACGCGGGTGGTGCGTGCTGGTACGTCGTGGTGCAGACCGACAGGTCCCGGATGGCCGGTGCAGGGTCAGGAACCCGCCGGTGCGACTGGTTGTTGACCGTAGACGTTCTGGTACCGGTCATAAAGAGCATCGATGTCCGCCTGCGCCATCGGCACCGGCTGCCCGAGGGTGTGGGCCAGGTGCGCGGTACGGGCCACGTCCTCACACATCACCGCCGCCTTGACCGCCGCGCGGGCGTCGCGGCCGATGGTGAACACGCCGTGGTTACGCATCAGCACCGCGGGCGAGCGGTGCCCGGAGAGCGTGGCGACGATGCCCTTGCCGATGTCGTCACCGCCGATCAGCGCGAACGGGCCGATCGGGATCTCCCCACCGAACTCGTCGGCCTGTGCGGTGAGGTGGCAGGGAATCGACTCCCCACACGCCGCCCAGGCGGTCGCGTACGAGCTGTGCGTGTGCACGACGCCACCGACCTCCGGCATGGCCCGGTAGACGTAGGCGTGGGCGGCGGTGTCGCTGGACGGGGCGAAGTCCCCCTCGACGAGAACGCCGTCGAGGTCGCACACCACCATCGTGGCCGCGGTGAGGTCGTCGTAGCTCACCCCGCTCGGCTTGATCACCATCAGGTCCTGGCCGGGGACGCGCGCGGAGACGTTGCCGGACGTCCAGGCGACCAGGTTGTACCGCGTCAACTCGGCGTGCAGGCGGGCGACGGTCTCGCGCAGCTCGCCGATCTGTCGGCTCACCTCGGCGTTCATGCGACAACCTCCAGCGCGGTCTCATGCGTGGTGGCGGCCTCGACCGCCGCGTTCCGGATCGCCCGTAGACGGAGCATCACGTCGTTGCCGCCGCGTCCGAAGTGGTCGTGCAGCGTCCGGTACTCGGCGTAGAGCGCGTCGTAGGCCCGCGCCCGGTCGGGATCCGGACGGTAGACGGCCTCGTGCACGCGTCCCATCGCCTGCGACGCCTCGTGGACCGAGGGATACTCGCCGGCGGCGACGGCGGCATGGATCGCCGAGCCCAACGCCGGCCCCTGCGACGAGGCGATGATGTTCAGTGGTCGCCGGGTCACGTCGGCGTAGATCTGCATCAGCAGCGCGTTGTTGGTGAGGCCACCGGCGATCACCAGGTCGTTCACCGGGACTCCGGCGTCGACGAACGCCTCGATGATCATCCGCGTGCCGTAGGCGGTGGACTCCAGCAGCGCCCGGTAGATGTCCTGCGGCCGGGTGGCCAGAGTCATGCCGACGATCATCCCGCTGAGGTCGTGGTTGACCAGCAGGGAACGGTTGCCATTCCACCAGTCCAGCGCGATCAGGCCGTGCGCGCCGACCGGCTGGCTCGCCGCCAGCTCGGTCAGGCGTTCGTGCGAGTCGACGCCGGCCGGAGCCGCGTGCTCGACGAACCAGCCGAAGATGTCACCGACTCCGCTCTGGCCGGCCTCGTAACCCCACGCGCCGGGGCTGATGCCGCCGTCGACGACGCCGCACATCCCGGCCACCTCGGCGACGTGGGTGCCGTTGACCACGTGACAGGTCGAGGTACCCATGATCGCGACGAGTCGACCGGGCTCCACAGCCTGCGCGGACGCCGCGGTGACGTGCGCGTCGACGTTGCCGACGGCCACCGCGATCCCCTCCGGCAGGCCGGTCCACGCGGCGGCCTGGGCGGTGAGCGCACCGGCCCGGGCCCCGAGGGGCAGCAACGGACCGTCCAGCTTGGCCACGAAGTCGCCGAAGTCCGGGTTGAGCGCGGTCAGGAAACCCTCGGATGGGTAGGTGCCATCCTGCAGGATGCCCTTGTAACCGGCCGTGCAGACGTTGCGGGTCTCGGTGCCGCTGAGCTGCCAGACGATCCAGTCGGCCGCCTCGACGAAGCGCTCGGCCCGGTGGTAGACCTCCGGGTCCTCCTCCAGCATCTGCAGGCCCTTGGCGAACTGCCACTCGGCGGAGATCTTGCCGCCGTACCGGCCGATCCACGGCTCAGCCCGCTCGTGGGCCAGCGCGTTGATCCGGTCGGCGTGCGGCTGCGCGGCGTGGTGCTTCCAGAGCTTCACCCAGGCGTGTGGCCGGTCGCGCAGCTCGGCTGTCTCGCAGAGCGGAGTGCCGTCGGCGAGCGTCGGCAGCACCGTGCAGGCGGTGAAGTCGATGCCGATGCCGACCACCGCCGCCGGGTCCACCCCCGCGGCGGACACCGCCGCCGGAACGGCGTACCGCAGCACGTCGCGGTAGTCCTCGGGGTTCTGCAGGGCCCAGTCCGGCGGAAGCGGTCGACCTCCCGGAAGCGCCGTGCTGATAACTGCGTCGCCGTACTCGTGCACCGCGGTCCCCAGCTCGGCGCCATCGCCGACCCGGACCACCAGAGCTCGTCCGGACAGGGTGCCGAAGTCGACACCGACGACGTAGCGGTCGCCAGCTCCGTCCACACGGTTCATGTTCACCTCCACCGTTAACGGAGATAGTGTTAACGCTCACATCCAGACTCGTCAAGACATCTGACCGCAACAGCTACGTAACGGAACGCCGACGCCAGATCGACTCGGGCGCGTTGATATCGGAACGGTGCAAAACGCGCGATCCTGGTGTCGACCGCGGTGCGCGGCGACCGAGCGGACCGACGCGCGGCGGGCGGCGACTCGGGCGTCCCTCGCCAGGCAAAGCGACGGGTGCGGCGTTCCGCACTGCCGCGCGGGACCGTCTCATCGCGACCGCCCGCCGGCGGTTGGCGATGTCAGCGATAACATCGCCGGCGCGGCCCGCCCGCATGATCAGATCAATGGAACGACGCTCAGCCACACCGGGCTCGGAGCCGAGCGCTGCCGACGGCGGTACAGCCACCCCGCAGCCGGACCCCCGGCGCGTGTTATCGATAACATTCGACGTTTCCATTCCGCCGCCGACCCGTGAGCGCCGGGCGTCGCGGTCGTGATCGACTCCGTGTCGGCGACGTCGCGCGCTCTCGGCGACCGGACCCGGAACCGTCGGCGACGTGGAGTGGATCATGCGCAGCCCGCGACACGGACAGCCGACGCCCGGCCTCCCCGGGCCGCCGTCGGTCGTCACGATCGCCGCGCGTCCGGCGCCTGCCGGATCAGGCGGCCCGACTGCGGTTGTACAGGGCCTTCGCCCAGAGGAAGCAGACCACTGAGAGGACGGCGCACCAGGCGACCGCGAGGATCGCGTTGGTGCCGATCCCGGTGCCGAAGAGCAGGCCACGGAGGGTCTCCATGACGGGCGTGAACGGCTGGTAGTCGGCGAACCAGCGCACCGGCGTCGGCATGGAGTCGGTGGGGACGAACCCGCTGCCGAGGAACGGCAGGAGCACCAACGGCATGGGCAGGTTGCTCGCCGTCTCGACACTCTCGCTCACCAGGCCGAGGGCGACGGACAGCCAGGTGACCGCAAAGGTGATCATGGCGAGGACGCCGAACACAGCGAGCCACTCGACCGGGTTGGCGGTGGGTCGGAACCCGACGAGCAGTGCCACGCCGGTGACAGCCGCGAGACTGAGCATCGTCTGGATCGCGCTGCCCAGCACGTGGGCGGTGAGGACCGAGGGCCGGAAGATCGCCATCGTACGGAAACGGGCGATGATGCCCTCGGTCATGTCCATGGCGACCGAGATCGCGGTGCCCTGCGCCGCGCTGGCCACGGTGATGAGCAGGATGCCGGGGGTGACGTAGTTGGCGTAGTCGGCGCGGTCACCGGAGGGCCCGAGGCCGGCACCGAGCGTGCCACCGAAGACGTAGACGAACAGCAGCAGCAGGATGATCGGGATACCGATGAGCATGAGCGTCAACGACGGGTAGCGCCGCATGTGCAGGAGGTTGCGTCGCAGCATCGTGCTTGAGTCGCGGACGGCGAGGGTGAGGGTGCTCATCGCGCCATGGCCCTTTCGTGGTCGGGTTGGCCGGTCAGGGTGAGGAAGACGTCGTCGAGGTCGGGGGTGTGCACGGCGAGACCGGCCACGCTGATCGAGGCACGGTCGAGCTGGTCGAGCAGGGCCCGCAGGGACCCGACCCCGCCGTCACTCGGCACCTGGAGGGTGAGCGCCGCGTCGTCCCGGGTGGACGAGACGAGGGTGCGCGCCGCCGCGTCGAGTTCCGCCTGGTCGGCGAACTGGAGCACGACGTGGCCGCCGGGAATGAGCCGTTTGAGTTCGCGCGGGGTGCCCTCGGCGATCAGCCGGCCGTGGTCGAGGAACGCGACCCGGTCGGCGAGCTGATCGGCCTCCTCCAGGTACTGGGTCGTGAGCAGGATGGTGACGCCGCCGGCGACGAGTTCGCGGATGATCTCCCACATGGCGCGGCGGCTGCGCGGGTCGAGGCCGGTCGTCGGTTCGTCGAGGAAGATGACGCGCGGCTCACCGACCAGCGTCATCGCGAGATCGAGCCGTCGGCGCATACCGCCGGAGTACGTCGACACCGGCTTGCCCGCCACCTCGACCAGGTCGAACTGGACGAGCAGGTCGTCGATGCGTCGCCGGCCGGCGGCCCGGTCCAGGTGACACAGGTCGGCCATGAGGCGCAGGTTCTCCCGCCCGGTGAGCAGGTTGTCGACGGCGGAGAACTGGCCGGTGACGCCGATCAGGGCGCGTACGGCGTCGGCTTCCCCGTTCAGGTCGTGACCGCCGACGCGGGCGTCGCCGCCGTCGGCGTCGATCAGGGTGGAGAGGATCCGCACGATGGTGGTCTTGCCGGCACCGTTGGGGCCGAGCAGCGCGAATATCGTGCCCTCGGCGATCTCCAGGTCGATGCCGTCGAGCACCACCTTGTCGCCGTAGGACTTCCGCAGGCCGGTGGCGCTGATCGCGGGTCGCAGGGGTCTGGCCATGGTTGCCTCGATTCGTGGACGTGGCGGACGTGGATCAGGCGCGGCGGATCATGATGTCGCCGTAGGCGGTGTTCGCCCGGACCTCGACCGTCTCGTCGGTCTGCGCCGGGCTGTCGGTCGTCTCGAGCGCGTTGTGCACGCGGCCGTGTCGGGAGCTGACGTCGAGCCAGGCCGCGGTGCCGCGCCGGACGCCGACCTCGATCGCGCCGTAGGAGGTCTGCAACTCGATCGATCCCCGTACGACCTCGCCCAGCCGGACGTTGCCGTAGGCGGTGCGGGCGTTCACCGAGGCCGTCGGCGCGTCGACGGTGATGTCGCCGTAGGCGGTGTTGATCCGCACGTCCCCGCCGCTCTGACCGATCCAGCAGTCGCCCGAGGAGTTCTTGATCTCGGCGGTGCCGTCGACCGCACCGATGCGAACCTTGCCGGAGGACGCCTTCACCCGGGCGGAACCGGCAACGCGTTCGACCGCGATCTCGCCGTGGCTGCTGTCGATGTCGAGCGGCCCGGTCTCGTCGAGCCGAATCCCACTGCCGGTCTTGATCCGGCACTCACCGAGCCGGCCCTCGCAGCGGAACGCCACCCACGACGCCTCGGCGTACAGCCGCGACCCGGCGGGCACCTCGATCAGGACATCGACCGACGGCCCGGCGCCGAAGCCGTAGCGACGCCAGCTCTTCGGCACCCTGATCAGCAGTTTGCCGGCGGCGTACTCGACGGTGGTCTGCTCGGCGGCGCTCACGTCGGCCTTGCTCGACGGGTCGCGGGGCCGCACCCGCACCACCGTGTCGGTGCGGTCGGTCGCGGCGATCCACGCGTCGCCGACGGGCATCTCGATCTGGACGGAAATCGGCTCTGGTGTGTCGAAAACAGGCATGGTGGTCTCCCGGAAGGTGGTCGGCGGAGGTCACCGCCGGTGGGCGGCGTAAGGAGAGGGGGGTACGGGGGTCAGCGCGCCCAGCCGGTGAAGTGCTGGCCGGACCGTGGCGGCTCCACCCGGCGAGGTGGTTGACGGTCCGTGCCCCCGCCGGCCCCGATCGCGCCGGCGACGGCTCGCACCAGCCAGGCGTTGACCGACAGCCCGGCCCGGCTGGCCGCCTCGTCGACGCTGGCCTTGAGGTGGTCGGGGAGGCGGAGGTTGATCCGGGAGGTGCCGCCCTCGTCACCCTCGGGCGGGAGCAGCGGCGCCGGCACCGGCGCTGGCTCACCGACCTCGGCCGCCCTGTCCGCCGGTGGGCTGGCCGGCGTCACCACGAAGTCGGGCTCGCGCCCGCGTAGTCGGACGTGCACCGCCCCCGGGGCGAGTTCGCGGGTGATCTCGTCGGCCGCGTCGGAGAGCGCCTCGAGCAGCGTGAGGCGGGTCGCCGCCTCCAACTGGGCGAAGAGCCTCTCGGCCAGCGCCCGCGCCTCCGGATCGACGCCCTCCGCCGCCACGGCGAACTCGTTTCGCAGGTTCTCGACGTACAACCTCAGCTCCATGGCGCCATCATGGCACCACTTTGGCTCAAGATGCAACAGCCTTGGCTCAAGCTGCTGCCACCGGTTGCGCCAGGGGTCACCGACCCCGGGTGACAACAGGTGGTCGAAGATCGCCGAAGTCGCGCCGGACCAGGCGATTCGCCGCCTCCTGGGTCAGCCCGGTACCCACCATCAGGTCGCTGACGGTCGTCCGAATTTGGGCCACCACGACGGCACCGGAGAAACCAACGCCCGCCCGGTACGCGTCACCGGCGGCGCGGACCGCCCGCAACGCCTGCTCCCGTGCCCGGAGAGGCTCGTCGCCGGCGGCGAACTGCCGCTTGAGCAGCCGAACCGTCTCGGCCAGGTCGGCGACCGCCCTCGGCATCGGCTCCGGGACCGGCTCGCCATCCTCGATCAACGTCACCACCCGGCGGATCAACGTCCCGCTGTTCCGCATCGCCCTGTCAATCGGCTCCGCCACCTGCGCGTACCGGCCCACCGGTCCGTGCCGGTAATGCCAGTTGACCGGCGACAGGGCGTTGGTCTCCCGAGCACCCCTGGTCGCCTCGATCAGGGCGTTCACCTCCTCCGCGTTCTGCCGCAGCTCGGTCAACGCGGCACGGGCACGGGCGACGTCGCGCTCGCGCAGGGCGGTGGCCGTCGCGTCGAGCTGAGTGGTGAGCAGATCCATCGCCGGCCGCGCCGCCCTGTTCAACACCCGCAACGGGTTCAGCGGCAGCAGTACGGCCGTCACCAGCAGCGCCACCGCTCCCCCGATGAGGGCGTCGACGAACCGGGGGACCTCCAGGTCACGCACGGACGGACTGAGCGTCGCGATGAGCACCGCCGTGGCCCCGGCCTGGAGCACCACCGCCGCGCTGCCGACCAGGAACAACGCGACCATGATGGCCAGCACGACGATCAGACCGAGTTGCCACCACCCGGTGCCGATCACCACGAGCAACAGGTCACCGATCAGCACCCCGACCGTGACACCGATGATCAACTCGATGGTCCGGCGCAGTCGTTGACCGACCGACGCGGCGAGCGTGGACACCGCGGAGATCGGCGCGAACACCGGCTGCGAGATGTGCAGCAGCTCGTACGCCACCATCCAGGACAGCGCCGCGGCCAGTCCGGCCTGCACGGCCAGCCCGCCGATGGCGCGTACCCGACGCCACCGGTCCCGCAGCGCCGCGACCGCACGGTCACGCAGCCGGACGAGGGCCGCCGTCGGTCCCGCACGCGCGCTGGTGTCGTCCCGGGTCAGCGTCCCCCCGCCCGCTCCGTGCCGACCGACAGCGACCATGGCGGCGCCTACCCGACCGTAACCAGATCAATCCTGTTCCGCCCTGAGGTGCCCTGCGCCCCTCGACCCAGCCCGGCGCGACCCGCACCGGCAGCCGGTCGCGCTCAGCGCGTGACCACCGCCTTCTCGGTGTACGCCCAGAGCCGGTCGGCGGCGGCCGGGTCCAGCGCGTGGGCGGCCACCCCCGCGGTGGCGTCGGGGCCACCGGGCACGACCTCCGCCTCCTGGTTGTCGTCGAAGTACCGGCCACTGACACCGTCGAGCAGAGGCGAGCCCGCGAGCAGCACGGTAGTCGACGCGCCCTGGGCCGGCGTCTTGTAGTGGTCGGTCTCGACGAGGTTGCCCGCCTCGTCCACGGCACCCAGCGCACGCATCGTGTCGTCGTCGACGTAGCGCTGGAGGTTGGTGAAGACGTAGCCGGGGTTGAGGGCGTTGGCGGTGATCCCGTCCTGCGCCCACCGCCGGGTGATGCTGACCGCGAGCAGAATCTCCGCGGTCTTCGACTGGCCGTAGGCCAACCACGGGTCGTACGCACGCCGCTCGAACTGCGGGTCGTCGAAGTCGAACGGTGCGGCCAGGTGGGCGCCGGAGCTGACCAGCACGACCCGGGCGGCCTGCGCAGCCCGAAGGCTGGCATGCAGCCCTCTGGTGAGCGCGAAGTGACCGAGATAGTTGGTGGCGAGTTGGAGCTCCCAACCCTGCGCGGTGACCTGACGGGTTGGAATCGCCATGATCGCGGCGTTGGCGACCAGTGCGTCGAGGGGACCCGGGAACCCCTCGACGAACGCGTCGACCGACTCCAGGTCGGAGAGGTCGAGCGCAGCTGACCTGACAGCGCCCCGGCCGGCGAACTCCTCGACGAGCGCGTTGGCACGCCGGGGATCGCGGGTGGCGATGGTGACCTCGGCGCCGGCGCCCGCCAGGGCGCGCACCGTCTCGACACCGATGCCGGAGGCGCCCCCGGTGACGATCATCCGACGCCCGGTGAGGTCGACTCCGTCGAGAATCTCGGCGGCGGTGGTGCGCGCCGTGAAGGGTGTGGTGAGACGTTGGTTGGCTGTCATGTTCGCCAGGCTACGAACGGCAACCCCGGACCGCGTGCAGTCCGACCACATCCGCGGCGGTTCGGACACCGTCGCGACCGCAGCTGGCCCGAGCCGCGCAGTCCGGGTAGCCGGACCAGGTCGGCCGACGGCGAGTGGGCGGCGGTCGACCGTCCCCCTCGGCGGCGATTGGGGCCGCCCGGGTCGGGTAGAACGCGGGGTGGGACCTGCCTCGGCTGGAGAACGTGCCCAAGGCTGGCCGAGACGCGTCGGGGGGCGATGGCGGATGGATCAGCGCGGTTGAGCGGGCCGGACGTCTCCGGCGACGTCGTGGAGTTGCGCGTGCACGGCGTCTCCGGTGCGGGCCCCGACCAGGTGCTGGACCTGCGGCAGATAACGCAGGTCGCGGGCGACCGCAGCGGAGGCTTCTACCGGCAGCGACCCCGGCGTACGCACACCAGCGCGGTGCGCGGGGTGACGTTGGAGGCGTACCGCTGGGGTGACCTGCCCTCCGGGACGGTGGCCCGCACCCTGGCACTGGTGATCCTGTTGCCGTTCATGCTGGTCAACGTGGCGATCTGGATGCGCCCGGCGAATTCCGGTTCGGAGGCCATGGTCAAGTCCCTGTGCCGGGTGCTGGCGCTCACCCTCACCGCGCTCTACGTGCTCGCCATCTGCGGCGTCGCCCTGGATCTGGTCGGCTGGAAGTGCACGGCCTCGCCGCGCTGCCTGACCGGCCGCAGTTGGTTGTCCTGGTTGGGCGGGCAACCTGTCGGGCTGCGACTGGCGGTGCTCGCGCTGGTACCGGCCGCCGCCATCGGCCTGGTCTGGCGGTTCAGCAACCGACCGGGAAGGGCGTTCGACGCATTCCGCGCACCGGACCGGGAGGTCTGCGAGCTTCCACTCGGCGCGGTCGGTCAGTGGGACGCCGAGCCACTGGTGGGGCGGTTGCGCTCCATCCACGTCGCCGCCGCGTTCGCGACGCTGAACCTCACGCTGCTGCTCGCCCGAGCCGCGGCCGGCGCCACGGTCATCACGATCGCGCTGGCCGTGGTCACCGCAGTGATCCTGGCCGCCTGTGTGGCCCTGCTCTGCACGCCCCCGCTGATCGACCGGGGCACCACGAACCACCGACTCGACCGGGTCACCTCCACGCTGCGGACCATCGCGGTCGTCCTGACCGTCCTCGTCGTGGTCCACGTTCTGGCCAGCCCCCAGCCGTGGAGCGGACGGCGCGGTCTCCCGGGCTACGACACGACCCTGGCCGGCGTGTTCGTGGCCCAGACGACGCTGCTGGCCGCCCTCGGCGTGGTGCTGCTGTGGCGCCGCGACCGACGGCCGGGCGTCACGCCGATGTTCGGGCTGGGAGCCCTCGTGATCGCGGCCACCGGGGTCAGCCTGGGGGTGGCGTACTCCGCCGAGCTGGTCTACCGGGCGGCGGACTTCCTGGACCGCGACCTGCCGACCGGTGCGGGCATCGCCACCGGCCCGCCCCGGGCGTACACCTGGGCGATCTTCGGCTTCCTGCGCGCGGTGCTACTCACGCTGGTCGTCGCCGGCCTGCTCGTCCTCATGTCTCGACGTGGCCGGCAGCGCGCCGCGGCGGCGATCGTCGCGCACGACTACCCGAACCCACCCGCGGAGGCAGGGCCCCGACTCCGGCAGGTCCGAACCGCGATCGCCCGCGCCCGGTTCACCGAGAAGCTGGTGCCGCTGGCGGTTGCCTACGGCTGCTTCGCCGGACTCGGCACGGCCACCACCACCGTCGGCCTGCTCGGGCGCTTCCCGAGTGACGTCGTCGAGCGGTTCGCCGGGCTGCCTGCCAACGCGGTCACCTTCGGCATCGCGTTCGGAAGTTGGGTGATCGCGGCGATCATCCTCGGCCTGATCATCGGCGGCGTCTTCGCCTACCGGACCGTCCCGTTCCGGCGGCACGTCGGCGTCCTCTGGGACCTCGGCACCTTCTGGCCCCGGTCCGCCCACCCGTTCGCGCCACCCTGCTACTCCGAACGGGCGGTGCCGGAGCTGACCCGGCGCATCACGTACCTCGTCGGACGCGGGAACGCGGTGCTGCTCACCGGGCACAGCCACGGCTCGGTGCTGCTCGCCGCGACGGTGCTCCGGTTGCCACCGCACGTCGGCAACCGGGTCGCCCTGCTCACCCACGGTTCGCCGCTGCGACGGCTCTACGCGCGGCTCTTTCCCGCCTACGTCAACGACGCCGCGCTGCGCGAGATCGGCCACCGGGTCGGCTGGCGTTGGGTGAACCTGTGGCGCGACACGGACCCCGTCGGCGGTTGGGTCTTCTCCGCCCACCGGTCGCCGGCACCCTCCACCGTCGCTGACCCGGCGGACGCGGTGGATCGCCGGCAGCGCGACCCGTGCGACGTGGTGACACCTCCCAGCGACAGCGTGCCGCCACCGATCGAGGGACACTGGCCGGGCGAGTCCGACGAGCCGTTCACCCAGGCGGTGCGCGAGCTGGTGCGCCGCCTCAGTGAGCGGACGGGCCCGCCCGCCCCGCCGACGTAGCGGCCCGGGTCACTTCCCGCCGGCCGTCCGGGCACGCCAGTCCTCCAGACGCGTACCGGCGATGCGGGCGCCGTCGGCGGGCACGAGCGAGCGTTCGCCCAGCTTGGTGCCGAAGTACCGGGCATCCGGGTCGGCCACCACGGTACGGGGATCGTGCTGGGCCGCGAGGACGGACCGGCCCAGTTCGTCCATCCGGAACTCTTCCGGGCCCGCGACCTCGACCACGCTGTTCGTCGGCGCCCCCACCGCGACCTCGGCCACCGCCGCCGCGACGTCGTCGGCCGCCATCGGCTGAATGAGCACCGGCGCGAGGTGGACCGTGTCGCCCTCCGTGGCGGCGTCGATGATGCCCTGGACGAACTCGAAGAACTGCGTGGCGTGCACCAGCGAGTACGGCATCCCGGACGCGGCGATGAGTTTCTCCTGGGCGACCTTCGCCCGCATGTACCCGCTGTCCGGGATCCGGTCGCAACCCACGATGGAGAGCGCCACGTAGTGGCCGATCCCCGCCTCCGCCGCCGCGGCCAGGAGGTTGCGGGTGGACGTCTCGAAGAACTCCAGCACGGCGGCGTCCTCGAACGACGGCGAGTTCGACACGTCGACGACGACGTCGGCACCGGCGAGCGCCTCGGCCACGCCGTCGCCGGTCAGCGTGTTCACACCGGTCTTCGGCGACGCCGGCACCGCGTCGTGGCCCTGCGCGCCGAGGATGCCAACGAGCTTGGAACCGATGAGGCCGCTGCCCCCGATGACGACGATCTTCATGGTCGGACCACTTCCTTCTGCCTGCGCTGGGTTGAATCGTCTTGCCACCAGTAAGACGGAAACCGTGCGCCGATGCGTGACAATCGCCGGAGAAGGTACGCGGAGCTCACCCACCACCACTGGAGGTCGGCATGGCCGCGGTTTCCCACCCGGTGTTCGCCCGGGTCTACGAGCGGCTCAGTGTCGCCATGGACCGCGCCGGCACGGCGGAGCACCGACGGGATCTGGTCGCGGGCCTGTCCGGCCGGGTGATCGAGATCGGGGCGGGTAACGGCCGGATGTTCTCCCACTACCCACCCGGGGTGACCGAGGTCGTCGCGGTCGAACCGGAACCACGTCTGCGCGCCGCGGCCCTCCGCGCGGCGCCGACGGCGCCCGTGCCGGTCACGGTCGTCGACGGCCTGGCCCAGTCACTGCCCGCCGGGGACGGCGAGTTCGACGCCGCGGTGGTCGCGTTGGTGTTGTGCACCGTGCCCGATCAGGCGGTCGCGCTCGCCGAGGTCAGCCGGGTGCTGCGCCCCGGCGGCCAGTTGCGGTTCTTCGAGCACGTCGCCGCCGAGGAGCCCGGCCGTCTGCGGCGGGTCCAGCGGATGGTCGACGCGACACTGTGGCCGAGGCTCTTCGCCGGCTGCCACACCAGCCGCGACACCATCGCCGCCATCGGGGCGCAGGGCTTCGTCATCGAGGATCTGCGGCGGTTCCATTTCCCGGCGGCCAGCAACAGCCCGTCCTCGCCCTGCGTCCGTGGACGCGCGGTCCGACCGGTGCCGGCGAACCCGCGCTGAGGACCAGCGTCGGGGCGGCGCCGCTGGCGAAGCTTCCGTCCTGCCGGTGACCGGTGACGGCCGCGAAGGAAACTCGCTTGCCGCACGCGGCGGGCTCCGCGAGAGTTACCTCCATGACGTACTGACGGACACACCCCTCGCTCCGCG
Source organism: Micromonospora parastrephiae (assembly GCF_016802865.1). Lineage (GTDB taxonomy): Bacteria > Actinomycetota > Actinomycetes > Mycobacteriales > Micromonosporaceae > Micromonospora > Micromonospora parastrephiae. Next base: position 70,765 of record NZ_JAEVHM010000006.1, read on the forward strand.
CCCCCGGTGACGACTCCCGGGGCCGTGCCGCCGTCCGTCCGTTCTCCGCGAAAAGTGAGCATCCTTGTCCCAGGAGCACTCCCCCACGCCCGCAACCGTCACCGTCTTCGCCTCGCCCGCGAGCTGGATCGAGTCCGCCGCGCTCGCGCAATGTCAGCAGGTCGCCGCCCTCGACGGCATGCTCCACGTCGCCGCGATGCCGGACCTGCACCCCGGCAAGGGCGCTCCCATCGGCGCCGCCATGGCGTCGACCGTGCTGTACCCACACCTGGTGGGCTCCGACATCGGATGCGGCATCGCCGTGTTCCCCGTCCAGCTCAAGCGTGCCGTACCCGAGCGCCTCGCCACCCGGTTCCCCGACCTGGACCGCGCGCTCGACCCGGAGCGGGACGCCGACGACCCCGCCTGGGCCGTCGTGCGGGGTGCGGTTCCCGCCGGGCACCTGGACGGGTTGGGTACGGTCGGCCGGGGCAACCACTTTGTCGAACTGGCGCGCGTCGACACCGTCCTCGACCCGGGTCACGCGAGCCGTCTCGGGCTCGACAGCGGAGCGCTCGTGCTGATCGTCCACAGTGGTTCCCGTGGGCTGGGCGAGCGGATCCTGCGGGCGCACACCGAGGTCCACGGTGCGGGCCGGGCCGCCGACGCCGATGACTACCTGGCGATGCACGACGCCGCCGTGCGCTGGGGTTCGCTCAACCGCCGGGTGCTCGCGGCCCGTGTCGCGTACGCGTTGGGGGCCGAGCCGACCGAACCGATCGTCGATCAGTGCCACAACCTGGTCGAGGTCCACGACGGGGTCTACCTGCACCGCAAGGGTGCGGCGCCGGGCGACGGTCGGGACGTGCTCATCGCCGGTACGCGGGGCACCGCCTCCTATCTCGTGGCCGCGCACGCCGGAGCGGAGGCCAACCACTCGGTGGCGCACGGCGCGGGCCGCAAGATGTCGCGCGCCGACGCCCTGCGCCGTGGCCGGGCCAAGCACACCGTCGAGGAGTTGCGTCGTACGCCGGTGGGCTCGCTGGTGGTCTGCGGCGATCGTCAGCTGCTGTTCGAGGAGGCGCCGACGGCGTACAAGCGCATCGAGCAGGTGATCGCCGACCTCGTCACGCACGGTCTGGCCACGCCGGTGGTCAGCACGAGGCCCGTGGTGACCTACAAGACGCCCGAGTTCGGGTCCGCGTCCCGAGCCGAGCGGCGGGACCGGCGGCGCGGGCGGGGCCGGTCATGAGCACGTACCTGTTGCTGTCCGCCGGCCGCGGCCCGCAGGAGTGCGCCTGGGCGCTGGCCCGACTGCTGCACCGCCTGAGCGGCGACGCCGATCGTCAGGGGTTGACGGTTCAGCAGGTCCAGGCCGTGCCGGGCGAGCGGCCCGGCACCTACCGTTCGGTGCTGATCCGGATCACCGGCGCGGACCCGGTGGCGTTCGCCGCCTCGTGGACCGGCACCCTGTGCTGGCAGGCGCCCAGCCCGTACCGGGCGGGCGTCGGCCGCAAGAACTGGTACGTCACCTCGCGACCGCCCCGGAGCGACGCTCCGCCGACGCCGTTCGCCGAGTCGGACGTCGACATCGTCGGGTGCCGTACCGGCGGGCCGGGCGGTCAGCATCGGAACAAGGCCAGCACCGCGGTGCGGGCCACCCACCGACCCTCGGGCATCGTCGTGGTCGTGGACGAGGAGCGGCAGTTCGGCCTCAACCGTCGCATCGCGCTGCGTCTTCTGCGCCAGCGGGTCGAGGCCGGCGACGAGGCGGCCCGGCGGGCTGTCAGCACCGCCCGCTGGCGCGTCCACGACGAACTGGTCCGCGGCAACCCCGTGCGCGTCGAACGCCCGAGGGCTCAGCGCTGAGCTCAGACGTCCAGCACCGCCTCGGCGAAGGCCCGGGGTGCCTCCTGCGGCAGGTTGTGCCCGACGCCGCCGCCGACGGTGCGGTGCTCGTACCGCCCGGCGAACTGCTTGCCGTAGACGCTGGGGTCCAGGTGTGGCGCGCCGTTGGCGTCGCCTTCCAGGGAGATGCTGGGCACCGTGATCTTCGGCTTGGCGGCCAGGCGCTTCTCCCACTCGGCGTACTGCGACTCGCCGTCGGCCAGGGCCAGCCGCCACCGATAGTTGTGGATCACGATGTCGACGTGGTCGGGGTTGTCGAAGGCCGCCGCGCTGCGCTCGAACGTCGCGTCGTCGAAGGTCCACCTCGGGGAGGCGGCCTGCCAGATCAGTCTGGCGAAGTCGCGCCGGTTCTTGTCGTAACCCTTCCGGCCGCGCTCGGTGGCGAAGTAGTACTGGTACCACCAGGAGAACTCGGCCTTCGGCGGCAGCGGCACCGTGCCCGACTCCTGGCCGTCGATCAGATAACCGCTCACCGAGACCAGGCCCCGGCAGCGCTCGGGCCACAGCGCGGCCACGACGTCGGCGGTGCGGGCACCCCAGTCGAAGCCGGCGAGTTTCGCGGTCTCGATGGAGAGTGCGTCCATGAGGGCGATGAGGTCGAGCCCCATGGCCGCCGGCTCACCGTTGCGCATGGTGTCGTCGGACCGGAATCGCGTCGTGCCGTAGCCACGCAGGTACGGCACGACCACCCGGTGGCCGGCGTCCGCCAGCAGCGGCACGACATCGACGAAGCTGTGGATGTCGTACGGCCAGCCGTGCAGGAGGATCACGGCGTCGCCGTCGGCCGGCCCGGCCTCCACGTACCCGACGTTCAGGACCCCGGCGTCGACCTGCTTGACGTCATCGAACGGTGCCATCCGCGCGGCCCCCCTCAGCGGCTCTCCCCGGCTTCTGCCTGCGATTTCGCGGTCTTCGACAGGCCCAAATCGTAGGGCGTCTCGACGAGCGTGTCGGGCGATCCGACAAGGAGCCGGCGACTGATGGCCACGTGCAGGACGATGCGCCGTCAATGCGCGAGGTGCGCGCCGGCTGACAACGCGTGTATATTCTTTGCATTGCAGAGCAGGTAACTGATGCAAAGTTAGGAAGCGCCATGGACCAGGCGAGCCGGCGACAGGCCACGCAGACCTTGGCCGAGCTGGAGCGACTGCGGCGACGCACACGGACGCGGACACACGGCGGAGCGTGGCTGCCGGCACTGGGCATCGCGGTGCTGCTGCTCGCCAGCTGCGCCCTCTACGACCGTCCGTTCGCCTCGACGAACAGCGTCTCCGCCGACTCCCCGTTCTGGGCCGGCCTGCCCGACCAGCAACGCAGCCCACTCGCGTCGTACCTGTTCTGGTTCCTCGGCACGCCGCTGCTGTTCGCCGCCGTCGCCGCCTGGTATCACTGGCGGTCCCGGGCACTGGGCCTGCGGGTGGCCTGGCGGCCGTTCGTCGGCACGGGCCTCGGCGTCCTCCTCCTCCTGGCCGTGCTCGCGGCCGTACCGCGACAGGAACAGCGGCTGGCCGACACCCTGGTCACGAATCCCGACTACTTCTGGCTGGCAGGTCTGCTGACGCCGCTGCTGCCGATCGCGGCGGCGGTGGTGGCCCTCGGCTGGGCGGAGCGCAGCTGGGGGCTGCTGGTCGCCGGTGGATGGATCGCGGCCCTCACGGTCTGGCTGTGCGGCTGGTTCCCGATGGGCTACCTGCCCGGCTGGGCCATCGACCTCCTCGCCGGTGACCTCGGCGCCGTGCTGGGCGGGACGTCGGGTTCGTTCGGCGGCCGGTTCGACTGGAGGCCAGGGTTCTGGCTCGTCCTGATGGCCCTGCCACTGATCACCTTCGCGGCGGTGCGTGGTTGGCAGAGCTGGCGGGCGGCCGACGATGGCTGATTCCCCACCGCCACCGTCCCATCCAGCGCTCGCCCTGAACGACACCGTGCACCAGCGCGTACGGCTGGCGATTCTGACCATGCTGAGCGAGGCGCGGGAATGCAGATTCTCCACCCTGCGCGACGAGCTGGGTCTGACCGACGGCAACCTCAACCGGCATCTGCGGATCCTGGAGCAGGCGGGCCTGCTCCAGGTGGTCAAGGGGTACGAGGGCCGACGGCCCGCCACCTGGCTGCGGCTGACGCGAGAGGGCCGAGCGGCGCTGCACGCCGAGATCACGGCCCTGGAACAGCTGGTCGACCGACTGCGTAGCTCGGGCGCCACCCAGCGCGACCGCAGCCCCGACGCGACCTGACCGCCTTGGTGGCGCCGCCTGCCCGCGATCTCCACCCTCGTAGGCTGACGGCATGGCTGAACGATCCCTGACCCTGATGGCGGTGCACGCGCACCCCGACGACGAGGCAACGAGCACCGGCGGCGTCCTGGCCCGCTACGCGGCTGAGGGCATCACGACGGTCCTCGTGACCTGCACCGACGGCCGGTGCGGTGACGGCCCCGGCGGGGTGAAGCCCGGCGACCCGGGGCACGACCCGGCGGCCGTCGTGGCGATGCGCCAGGCCGAACTGGAGGCCAGCTGCGCGGCTCTGAAGGTCACCCACCTGGAAACCCTCGGCTACGCCGACTCCGGGATGATGGGTTGGCCGACCAACGATTTGCCCGGCGCGTTCTGGGTCACGCCCGTGGACGAGGCGGCGGACCGGTTGGCGGAGCTGATCCGGCAGTACCGCCCGGACGTCGTCGTCACCTACGACGAAAACGGCTTCTACGGCCACCCAGACCACATCCAGGCCCACCGGATCACGATGGCGGCCGTCGCGAAGACGGACGTCCCCGCGAAGGTGTACTGGACCACCGTGCCGCGTACGGCGTTCGCGGAGTTCGGCAAGATCATGCAGGAACTCGGCGTCGAGTGGGCCGAGCCGGACGAGTCACAGCCGCAGCTCGGTCTGCCCGACGAGGAGATCACCACCTGGGTCGACACGCGGGCGTACGGCGCGCAGAAGTTCGACGCGTTGGCCACGCACGCCAGCCAGACCGAGAACATCTTCTTCCTCCAGCTCGGCCGGGAGCGGTTCACCGATCTGATGGGCATGGAGACGTTCGTCCGGGTTCGGGACACCACCGACGCACCGCTGCCCGAGGATGATCTGTTCGCCGGCCTCCGCTGACGTCGTCCGGACGTCAGCGGGTGGCGTGGCCCCTGTCGTCGCGAAGACGGACGTCCCCGCGAAGGTGTACTGGACCACCGTGCCGCGTACGGCGTTCGCGGAGTTCGGCAAGATCATGCAGGAACTCGGCGTCGA
>NZ_JAEVHM010000060.1 GCF_016802865.1 Micromonospora parastrephiae
CCACGCTGCCGCCCGCACCGTGCCCGAGCACCAGCAGCGCGGCGGCCGGCCGGGCCGGCAGGTCGGTGTCGATCCGCGCCGGGCCGCGCGGGGTGTCGATCTGGTCGTTGAGCGGCACCGGCCCATTCTGCGCCGCCCCGTCGGCGGCCCGGCGCGGACCGCGCGGATGGTCAGCTCAGCGGGACCAGGGTGAGCAGGCGGTCGCGTACCGGTGGGCCGGCGTCGTCGACGGCGGCCGGGTCCGGTTCGACCTCGCCGCGCCACGCCACGAGCATCGCCCGCCGCTCGCGGGGCGTGGTGGCGCCCCACACGCCGTGACAGTCACCGACCTCCAGCGCCCAGGCCAGGCAGGACCCTTGGACGTCGCAGCTGCGGCACAGTGCGACGGCGGCGTCCGCCGGCTCGTTGGGCGCGGGAAAGAACGTCTCCGGATCGACGCTCTGGCATGTCCCTCTGGTGCGCCACGCGTCGTCCTGTCGCCGTTCCCGCAAGGCTCGCAGCAGTCTCGGATCTCGCCGCGCCGCAGCCACCTCGTGCTGGCGGGGCATACGTGCCCGTGTCATCCACCCACCTCCCCCGTGGGACCGGCAAGATCGGTGGATGTCGTCCGCCCCGTGCGAATCGACACCCACTACCGGCGCTGTGTTCTATCGCACTTATGGACACCGGGACAAGGGGCTGCCGGGAACATGACTGAACGGCCGGGAGACGAATCGCGCACAACCCTGTCAAATCGGCACCCGACGATGCGTGAACGTCAGAACAGGGTCAGCTCCTGCGGTGCCGGCCCCACCGGCACCCGGGCGGTCAACTGCGGACCGTCGTTGCGGACGTCGCCCACCGCCGGGCCCACCGGACGGATCTCCAGACCGGCCAGCCAGTCCGGCGCCGGCGGGGCGAGCAGCCGGTCCGGCTCGTCCGTCGGCGCCAGCCACGACGACCATCGCTGCGGCGGCAACAGCACCGGCATCCGGTCGTGCACCTCGGCCAGCTCACCGAGCGCCGCCGTCGTCAGCACGCTGAAGGTGAGCCGGGTGTCGGTGCCGGACTCCCAGACCGACCAGATGCCGGCCAACGCGAGCACCGATCCGTCGGCGGGGGTCATGAAATACGCCTGCCGCCCGCCGTCGGGAAGCCGGACCCACTCGTACCAGCCGTCGGCCGGGACCAGGCAGCGGCGGCGGGCGAAGGCCCCGGCGTACGCCCGACTGGTGGCCACCGTCTCCGCCCGTGCGTTGATCATGCGGGCCGCCCCGGCCGCCGACCGGGACCAGTGCGGCAGGAAGCCCCAGCGGCCCACGCAGAGGCTGCGGTGCCCCTCCGGGGTGACCCGGACCAGCGGCACCGGATCGGTCGGCGCGACGTTGTGATCCGGCCCGATCTGGCCGTCGGTGTCGTCGGACGACTCGAACAGCGCGCTCAGTTCGCCGGAGCTCCGGGTCGTCGCGTACCTGCCGCACATGGCGCCCACGCTAACCCGTCGAGGGCCCCGCGGGCTGTCCCGCCAACCGGGAGTACGACCGCCGACCGACGCCGACCCAGGTCCGACACGGCAGAATGTAACCGTGGGGAATCTGACCGCGACCCGGCCGCCGCAGCCGTGGACCGCACCGACCGCGTCCGACCCGGTGGCGGCGACGCTGCGCCTGCCCGGCTCCAAATCGATGACCGCACGCGCCCTGGTGCTCAGCGCGCTGGCCGCGGGCCCGTCGACGCTGGCCGGGCCACTGCGCGCCCGGGACACCGAGTTGATGGCCGCCGGCCTGCGGGCGATGGGCGCGCACGTGTCGATCAGCGACGACGAGCGCTGGCTGGTCCGGCCGCACCCGCTGGTCGGCCCCGCCCACGTGGACGTGGGGTTGGCCGGCACCGTGATGCGGTTCGTGCCGCCGGTGGCGGGCCTGGCCGACGGGCAGGTCACCTTCGACGGCGACCCCTATGCCCGCGAGCGGCCTCTCGGCCCGCTGATCACCGCCCTGCGCTCGCTGGGCGTCCGGATCGACGTCACCGGCACGGGCAGCCTGCCGCTGACCGTGTTCGGCACCGGCCGGGTCACCGGGGGCGAGGTGGTGATCGACGCGTCCGCGTCCAGCCAGCTGGTCTCCGGTCTGCTGCTGGCCGCCCCGCGCTTCGACCGGGGTGTCGTGGTGCGCCACGTCGGCCCGCCGGTGCCCTCCGCGCCGCACCTGCGGATGACCGTGCAGATGCTGCGCGCCGCCGGCGCGGCGGTCGACGACACCACCCCCGACCTGTGGACCGTCGAGCCCGGCCCGCTCACCGGACGCGGCTGGGACATCGAACCGGACCTCTCCGGCGCGGTGCCGTTCTTCGCCGCCGCCCTGGTCACCGGTGGCGAGGTGACCCTCCAGGGCTGGCCGCACAGCAGCGCCCAGCCGGTCGAGCAGCTCCGCTCGCTGCTGCACCGGATGGGCGGCGAGGTCACGCTCTCCACCACCGGGCTGACCGTGCGGGGCACCGGCGTGGTGCACGGCCTGACCGCCGACCTCTCCGACGTCAGCGAGCTGACCCCGGCGCTGACCGCGCTGGCCATGCTGGCCGACTCGCCGTCGGTCTTCACCGGGGTCGGGCACATCCGCGGCCACGAAACCGACCGGCTGACCGCGCTCGCGCGGGAGTTCACCGCGCTCGGCGCCGACATCACCGAGTCGCCCGACGGGCTGGAGATCCGGCCCCGCCCGCTGCGCGGCGGCGTGTTCCGCACGTACCACGACCACCGGATGGCGCACGCCGCCGCGGTGGCCGGGCTCGCCGTGCCCGGCATCGAGGTGGACGACGTGGGGTGTACCTCCAAGACCATGCCCGAGTTCCCGGCACTATGGTCAGCGATGGTGACCGGCAAGAGCTGACGCGAGAAGAGGACAGGTCCTGGCGACCAGACGGCGGGAGTACGACGAGGACGACGTACGGGTCCGGCCCGGGAAGTCGTCGCGTCCGCGTACGCGCACCCGCCCACAGCACGCCGACGCGGTCGACGGATTCGTCATCGCCGTCGACCGGGGGCGCTACACGTGCGTGCTGTCCGGGGCCGAACGCGGCGTGGTCGGCGCCGAGCTGCCCACGGTCACCGCGATGCGGGCCCGCGAGCTGGGCCGCAAGTCGGTGGTGGTGGGCGACCGGGTCAGCCTCGTCGGGGACACCTCCGGCGCGGAGGGCGCCCTCGCCCGCATCGTCCGGATCGCCGAGCGCCGCTCGGTGCTGCGCCGCACCGCCGACGACGACGAGACCACCGCCGAGGGCCGGCTGGAGCGCGTGGTGGTGGCCAACGCCGACCAGTTGGTGATCGTGAGCGCGTTGGCCGATCCGCCGCCGCGCACCGGGTTCATCGACCGCTGCCTGGTGGCCGCGTACGACGCGGACGTCGAGCCGCTGCTCTGCCTCACCAAGGCCGACCTGGCCGGGCCGGAGGAGGTGCTGGGCTACTACACGGAGCTGGAGCTGCCGTACGTGCTCAACCGCCCCGACTCCGACCTCGACGCGCTGCGCGCGCTGCTGGGCGGCCGGGTGTCGGTGCTGGTGGGGCACTCCGGGGTGGGTAAGTCGACGCTGGTCAACCGCCTCGTCCCGGACGCCGCCCGAGCGGTCGGCGTGGTCAGCGCGATAGGCCGCGGCCGGCACACCTCGACCAGCGCGGTGGCGCTGCGGTTGCCACCGGTGCCGGGCGTCGACACCGACCCGGGCTGGATCATCGACACTCCGGGGATCCGGAGCTTCGGGTTGGCGCACGTCTCCGCCGACAGCCTCCTGCACGGCTTCCCCGACCTGGTGGAGGGCACCGTCAACTGCCCGCCGAACTGTCCGCACACCGCGGACGAGGCCGACTGCGGGTTGGACGCCTGGGTGGCCGCCGGCAAGGCGACCCGCGCCGGCTGGCGTCGTACCGCCGGTTGCTCGCCTCCCGGGCCGGCGAGGGTGACGCGCGCGGCGAGAGCGACCAGCGCGGGCCCGGCGAGGGTGACCGGCGCGGGCCCGACGAGTGACCGGTCGGGCGTCGGCTAGGTTGCCGGCATGACCGGGTACGCCGACGACCTCGCCCTCGCCCACCTGCTCGCCGACCGGGCCGACGCCATCGCCACGGCCCGGTTCCGGGCGCTCGACCTGAGTGTGGAGGCGAAGCCCGACCTGACGCCGGTCTCCGACGCGGACACCGCCGTGGAGCGGGAGATCCGCGCGCTGCTGGCCGAGCACCGGCCGGCCGACGGGCTGCTCGGCGAGGAGTACGGCGCGCAGCCGGCCAGCGGTCCGGGCGGCCGACGGTGGATCGTCGACCCGATCGACGGCACCAAGAACTTCGTCCGGGGCGTGCCGGTCTGGGCCACCCTCATCGCGCTGTACGACGGCGGGCGGCCGGCGGTCGGGGTGGTGTCCGCGCCGGCGCTGGGCCGACGCTGGTGGGCGAGCGCGGGCGCGGGCGCGTACGCCGGCCCGGACCCGACCGCGGGCGAACGGATCGGCGTCTCGGCGGTGCGCCGGATCGCCGACGCCAGCATCTGCTACTCGTCGCTGACCGGGTGGGAGAGCGCCGGACGGCTCGACGCGATGCTCGACCTGATGCGGGCCAGTTGGCGCAGCCGCGCGTACGGCGACTTCTACGGCTACATGCTGCTGGCCGAAGGCGCACTGGACGTGATGGCCGAGCCGGAACTGTCGCTGTGGGACGTGGCGGCGCTGGTCCCGATCATCACGGAGGCGGGTGGCACGGTCACGGATCTGGGCGGTCGGCCGTCCCCGAACGGCGAGCCGGGCACCGAGAGCAGCGTGGTGGCCACCAACGGTGCGTTGCACGCCGACATCCTCGCTCGGCTGGATCGACCAGCCGAGCGCTGACCCCCGGCAACCTCTATCCTCGCCAGGTGGTCTCCTCCGGCTGGTGCTTCCTCGCGGCGATGATTGTCGCGTACGGCTTCGCCAACCTGCTCCAGTCGGTGGCCGCGGCGCGCACCACCGTGCACCACACCTTCGACCCGGGCCTGCTGCTGCGGCTGGCCGGACACCGGACGTACCTGGTCGGGTTGAGCTGCCAGATCGCGGGCTTCGTACTCGCCTTCCTGGCCCGGCGGGACCTGCCCCTGTTCCTGGTGCAGGCCAGCGTGGCGGCCGGGCTCGGGGTGACCGCCATCCTCGGCGTGGTGGTGCTGAAGTGGCGGTTGCCGGTGGCCGAGGTGGCGCTGCTGGCCCTGCTCTTCGCCGGGATCACCGCGCTGGTGCTGTCCGCCCGACCGGCGCCGTCGAAACAGCTCGGGACCGCCGGTTCGGTGGCTCTGCTGGTGGCACTGGCCGTCATCGCGGTGCTCGGCGTCTTCGCCGTCCGGTTACACGGGGCACCGGGGTCGGTGGCGCTCGGTTCGCTGGCCGGGCTGGCCTTCTCGTCGGCCGCGGTGGCGGCCCGCCCCCTGGCCTCCGCGCCGTCCGCCGAGGCGTTCCTCGCCCACCCGCTGTTCTACCTGCTGATCGCCCACTCGATCGTCGGCCAACTGCTCCTCGGCCTGGCCATGCAGCGCGGCTCGACGACCGCCGCGGTCGCCGCGATGGACGCGGCCGGGGCGGTGCCGGCGGCGATCGTCGGCCTGCTGCTGCTCAACGACAAGATCTGGCCCGGGCGGGAGTGGGTGGCCGCGGTGGGCTTCCTGGTCACCCTCGCCGCGGTGATCGGGCTGACCCGGTACGCGCAACCCCAGCAACACCGCTCGGTGCCGCGCCGTCGGGATCCGGCCATGGTCGGCGCCAGCCGGTCCGCCTGACCGGCGCCTCCCCGCTCACGCCTCGACGGGCTTGCGGCGACTCACCACCCGCTCGTAGAGGCGTTCCAACGCGCCGGCCGTCCGGTCCCAGGTGTAGCTGCTGCGGACCCGGTCCACCGCGGCGTGGCCGTAGGCGAAGCGGCCCGCGTTGTCGGCGAGCAGCCGGCGCAGCGAGACCCCGAGCGTCCGCACGTCGCCGGGCGGCACCAGCCGACCGGTGACCTCGTCGACGACAGCGTCCGCCAGGCCGCCCATCGCGTAGCCGACCACCGGCACCCCGCAGGCCATCGCCTCCAGCGACACCCGGCCCGCCGACGAGTAGTGCGGTGTGCAGGCCACCACGTCCGCCGACCGGTACCAGGTGGCCATCTGGTCGTGCGGCACCGCGCCCACCAGGCGGACCTGGTCGCCCACCCCGATCTGCTCGGCCAGCTCCCGCAGCCGGCGCGCCTCGGCGTGGTTGGCCACCGCCTCGGCCGGCGGCCCGCCGGCGATCACCAGCTCCGCGTCACCGACCAGCCGCATCGCCCGGATCAGGTCCTCCTGCCCGTGGCCCGGGGAGAGCCCACCGACGGAGAGGATCCGCGAGCGCTGCTCGCGCGGCGCGGCTTCACCGTCGGGGTGGAACTGGTCGGTGTCCACCCCGGCCGGCACCATCGCCACCGAGCTGCGTTGCAGACCCATCCGGGTCAGCTCGTCCACTTCGTCGTTGCTCTGGGCGACTGCGATGTCCACCGCCCGGGTCAGCGCGCGCTCCAGCGGGATCCGCTCCCCCGGTCCGTCGTACCGGCCGCCCAGGTGTCGCAGCTGCTCGACCCCGAGTGAGTGGAAGGTCTGCACCACCGGGATGTCGGTCTCCCGGACGGCGTGTGCGGCGGCCAGGCCGCCGACCCAGTAGTGCCCGTGTACGACCTCGGGTCGCCAGGCGCCGGCCCACTCGTCGGTCAGCCAGCGGCCGAACTCCGTGACGTGCGGGATCAGCCTGGCGGTGGGCATCGGGCTGGGCGGGCCAGCGGACACCCGGTGCACCTGGTAGCCGTCGACGTCCACGGTCACCGGCAGCTCCGGGTCGTCCCGACGTTCGTAGATCCGGACGTCGTGGCCTCGGCCGGCGAGCTCGGCGGCGACCCGCGCGATGTGCTGTTGGGTGCCGACCGGCGGGCCGTCGGCGTGCCGGTACGAGCTGGTGTGCGCGCAGACGAGGCCAACGCGCATGGGTCACCTCCCTGCGATCTTTTCCTCGGCGGTGGTCCTCCCGGTCAGAGCGTCCCATTAACCGAAGGGCCGGGAGTCGAAACCTGGCAGATCGGGAACAGTCACCGCAGGTGCCACGGACGCTTGCGCCGCGACAACCATGCGGGCCGCCGACCGCGTCATGATCTGCCACCGCCTGGTGGTATGAGCAGGCCCGAGCGGGGGTACGGCTGGGGTATGCCGCTGACCCGCAGCCTCGACGATTCGACCGTGGTGATCACCGGCGCGTCCAGCGGGATCGGCACGGCCACCGCGTACGCGCTGGCCCGCCGTGGCGTCGCCGTCGTGCTGGCCGCCCGCAGCGAGCCGGCCCTGCGCCAGGTGGCACAACGCTGCCAGGAGCTGGGCGGCCGGGCGCTGGTCGTGCCGACCGACGTGACCGATCTGGAGTCGGTGCGGCAGTTGGCGGACCGGGCGGCGGCCGAGTTCGGGCGGATCGACGCCTGGGTGAACAACGCCGCCGTGAGCGCGGTGGGTCTGTTCGACGAGATTCCGATCGCCGAGTTCCGCCGGGTGCTGGACGTCAACCTGCTCGGTGCGGTACACGGCATCAAGGCCGCGCTGCCGTACCTGGGCGCGGCCGGCGGCGGCGTGCTGGTCAACAACGCGTCGGTGCTGGCCGAGATCGCGATGCCCTACCAGTCGGCGTACAACGCCACGAAGCACGGCATCCGGGGGCTCGCCGACACGGTCCGGCAGGAGCTGCGGGTCACCGGGCGGGGGCAGATCTCCATCTGCACCGTCCTGCCGGCGACCATCGACACCCCGTTCTTCCGGCACACGGCCAACCACACCGGCCGGGAGCTGGCGCCACCCCCGCCGGTCTACCCGCCGGAGGTGGTCGCCGAGACCATCGTCCGGCTGCTGCGCCGGCCACGCCGGGAGGCGTACGCGGGCGGCGCCGCCCGGCTCATCGGCCTTCAGTGGCGGCTGGCGCCCGCCCTGGTGGAGCGCACCCTCGCCTGGTACGCCCACCGCACACAGTTCGGCCCGGGCGTGCGGATGGACAGCAGCGGCAACGTGTTCGACGCCGACGCCCAGGCGCGCCGGGACGGCGGCTGGCACGGCCGACGTCGGCAGCTGGTGCGGATGACGGCAGCGTTCGGCCTCGCCGCCGCGGGCACCGCGGTCGGCACGATGGCGGCGATCACCCGCCGCTCCCGGTGGGTTCGCTGATGTCAGGTGTCGACCGACCGGATGCGGCGTTCGTCACCGGCGCGCACAATGGGGCGATCATGTCGTCCGGTGCGCGGTGCCTCGTGGAGATCGACAAGTCGTCGGCGCTGGTCCGGGTGCGCGGTGTGCTCGACGCCGGGGCGGCGGACGGGGTCCGCGCCGCGCTGCTCGCCCGGCTCAGTGAGCGCCCCGGCCCGGTAGTGGTCGACGTGACCGGGCTGCGGGTCGCCGACCCGGCCGCGCGGGGTGTCTTCGCCGAGGTGCGCCGGGAGGTCACCGACTGGCCCGCCGCGGATCTGCTGCTCTGCGATCCATCGGTCGCCGGACCCGACCAGGCGGACGCCGCGTGGGCGGACGTGCCGGCCTGGCCCACCCTGGACGGCGCGCTCGCGGCGGTGGCCCAGACACCGTTGGCCGCGGTGCTCACCGCCGAGTTGGCCCCGACCGTGGGAGCCGCGCGGGAGGCCCGCGCGATGGTCACCACCGGATGTGAGCGCTGGGGCATGCCGACGCTCACCGCCCCGGCGTGCATCGCGATCACCGAGATGGTCAACAACGTGGTGGCGCACGCCCGGACCCCGATGACGGTACGGCTGGCGCCGCAGGACAGCACGCTGCACCTGGCCGTCCGTGACCACTCCTCGCGGCGGCCGACGTTCGCGCTGTCCCCGCCGGACCGTGTGGGCGGTCGCGGCCTGCTGCTGATCGACACGATGACCCGCCGGTGGGGCAGCAGCGCCGTACCGGACGGCAAGGTCGTCTGGTGTGTGCTGCACCCCGACGACGAGGTCGACTGACGGGCCTTTCGCGGCCCCGTGCCCGGTTCGGCGTCGTACCGCCGAGAGTGGCCCGGTTACGGCGGGAGGGCAGCGGGTAGTGATCAGACATGCGCGACAACGAGTACCCGACCCCCGTGTCCGACACCGAGTCCCAGGGGCTGCCCGACACCGCCGATGACGACTCGACCGCCAACGACGACGTCCTCACCGGGCGCGAGGCGGACGGCCCGGACCCGGCCCAGCTGCCCGGTGACCGGACGCCGGTCGCGGTGGACCGCTTCGGGACCACCGCCGAGGAGCAGCTCGACGGCGAGTCGTTGGACTACAAGCTCGACCGTGAGGTCTACGAGCGCCCGGCGGACGACCCGCTGGCCGGAACGATCGACCCGAAGATCGCCTTCGAGGCGGACAACCTGGAAGCGGCGGCGGAGGCCCAGCTGGATGCCGACGTGATGGACCCGGGGCCCACCTCCGACCCGAACTCGCCGGTCTCCCTCTACGACCACGGTCAGCTCGGCACCGTGGCCGACGCGACGGTGGGCCGACTGGTCGAACCGGACGAGGGCGCGCACACCGACCAGGAGACCGACTCGGTGGCGTACGACGCCGGCTCGGCCGGTGGCGGTGCGAGCGCCGAGGAGCTGGCCATCCACGAGACGGAGCCGCCGCGCTCGGTCTGAGCGGGGTCAGTCGTCCAGACCGCGTTCGATGGCGTACCGGGTCAGCTCGACGCGGTTGTGCAGGTGCAGCTTGCCCAGCGTGTTCTGCACGTGGTTCTGCACGGTGCGGTGCGACAACCCGAGCCGCTGGGCGATCTGCTTGTACGACATCCCCTTCGCGACCAGTCGCAGCACCTCGGTCTCCCGGTCGGTGAGCCGGGGCGTGCCGGGCTCCGCGCCGTCGCCCGGTTCGACCCCCGGCCCGGCGGCCAACCGGCGGTACTCGCCGAGGACGAGCCCGGCCAGGCCGGGGGTGAAGACCGGGTCGCCGGCCGCGGTGCGGCGCACCGCGTCGAGGAACTCGGCCGGCGCCGTCGACTTCACCAGGTAACCGGTGGCGCCCGCCTTGACCGCGTCCAGCACGCTCTGCTGTTCGCCGCTGGCGCTGAGCATGAGCACCCGCACGTCGGGCAGCGCCGCGCGCAGCCCGAGGATCACCTCGACCCCGGAGATGTCCGGTAGTTGCAGGTCGAGGACGACCACGTCGGGTCGGGCGGCGGCGGCCACCCGGACGGCCTGCCGCCCCTCGCCGCTGGTCGCCACCACCTGGAAGCCGGCCTCGGTCAGGTCGCGGGCCACGCCCTCGCGCCACATCGGATGGTCGTCGACGACCATCACCCGCACCGGGGTCACCGCTGCGCCCTCGGCACGGTCAGCTCGATCTCGGTGCCGGCCTCCGGCACGAGATGATCCGGACCGTCCCGCCCAGATCGGTGACCCGGCCCCGGATCGACTGGGTCACGCCGAGCCGGCCCTGCTCGGCGGCCTCGGCCAGCCGGCCGGCCGGGATGCCCGGCCCCTCGTCTCGGATCGACACCGTCACCGTCGTCCCCTCGTCCTCGATGAGCACCCAGGCCCGCCCGCCGGCGTGCCGCCCCACGTTGTCCAGGGCCGCGCCGGTCGCGGCCGCCAACTCCCCGGCCACCTGTCGGGGCAGGGACACCGGGGTGGCGGGGGCCGAGAGCGACACCGCCGACGAGGCGTACCGGCCGAGCAGGCTCCGCAGGTCCACCGCGTCGGCGTCCGACCCGTCGGACGTGGTGCCGGCGATCAGTGCGCGCAGCGCGGCTTCCTGCTCACCGGCGAGCCGGGCCAGGTCGCCGGCTTCACCGGGCAGGTCCGCGCCACGCCGCTGCACCAGCGCCAGCACCTGGAGCACCGAGTCGTGGATGTCGCGGGCCAGCCGCTCCCGTTCCCGGGTGGCCGCCTCCAACTCGACCGCGCGTTGCAGCCGCTCCTCGGCGGCCACCGCGAGTCGGGCCACGTGCCCGACCACCACCCCGGCGAGCAGCATCAGGATCACCCCGGTGAACGAGGACTGGCTGATCCGTTCCCGGGTGGCCAGGTCCGCGCCGGCGACCAGCAGCGCGGCCACGGTGCCGCGCCGCCGGCCGCCGGAGACGGCCCAGGCCAGCACCGGGCCGGCCATCCAGGCCACCCCCAGGGTGGGTACGCCGCTGGCGAGCGCCGCGCGACCGACCACCCACGGGGTGGCCAGCACGATGGCCATCACCACCCCGAGGTCGGCCAGCAGCAACGGCCAGCGCCGCCAGGCCGGACGGGCGTAGCCGACGGCGGTCGCCGCGGTCCAGGCGATCATGACGAGGACCAGGGCGCCGGCGGCGTACGGGCGGGCGTACCGGTCGGCGTCGCGCACCGAGAGCGCGCAGACGTACGCGAGGGACGCCACCCGGAACACCGCGAGGGCACGCCAGAGTGGCACCTCGAAACCACCGGGCGGCGACGACATGGCGGTCAGGATGCCACAGCCGGGCCGGGCGCGCGGTGAGCAGCGAGTGCGGTTCGGGAAACCCTGACGTACGGTGGAAATGCCGCGAAATACTCCGAGATTCGCCGTCGGGACGGGGCCATGACGAATGCAGATCCGCACGCACCGCGTACGGTTGTGCCCATCGAACCAGCCCTCCTCATCGCCGAGGCCTTCGACCAGGCCCAGGTGACCGAGATTCGACACTCGGTCACCTCCTGCGCGCACGCCTCCGGGCTGGTCGGCCAACGGCTGGACGACTTCGTTCTGGCGATCAACGAGCTGATCACCAACGCCGTGCGGCACGGCGGGGGACGGGGTTGGCTGCGGCTCTGGCAGGAGCCGGAGGCACTGGTCTGCGAGGTCGCCGACCACGGGCACGGGATCAGCCCGCAACGGTTGGGCGACCGGCGTCGTCCGGCACCGGACACCGCCGGTGGCTGGGGTCTCTGGCTGGCCCGTGAGCTGACCGACGCCATGGAGGTCGCCACCGGCACCGAAGGCACGACCGTCCGCGTCACCGCCACTCTCGTCGACCTCGGCCACACCGCGCGCTGACCCCGCGCCCGGGGCGGTCAGGAGAAGAGCGCGGAGACCGACTCTCCGTTGTGGATTCGACGCATGGCCTCGGCCAGAGCGGGAGCCACCGAGAGCACCTGGAGTTTCGGGACCCGCTTGGCGGCGGGAATGGGAACCGTGTTGGTGCAGACGACTTCGAGGACGCCGTCCTGGTCGCTGAGTCGGTGCAGCGCGTCGCCGGAGAAGAGGCCGTGCGTACAGGCCAACCGGATCGAGCGCACCTTCAGACCGCGCAGGTGCTCCATCAGCTCGACCACCGTGCTGCCCTTCGCGATCTCGTCGTCCAGCACGATGACGTCGCGGTCGGCGACCTCACCGATCACCGCGCTGATCTTGACCAGGTCGTCGCTGAACCGCTGCTTCGCACCGGCCGCGACCGGCGTGCCGAGCAACCGGGCGAAGGCGGCGGCCTCCTTGGCGTTGCCCAGGTCGGGCGACACCACCACGGTGTTGCTCAGGTCGTAGCGCCGGAAGTGGGTGGCCAGCTCGCGCAACGCGTGCAGGTGGTCCACCGGGACGCTGAAGAAGCCGTGCACCTGCGGCGAGTGCAGGGTCATCGCGAGCACGCGGTCCGCGCCGGCCGAGGTGAGCAGGTCGGCGACGAGCCGGGCGCCGATCGAGATCCGCGGGGCGTCCTTCTTGTCCGAGCGGGCGTACGCGTAGTGCGGCAGCACCACCGTGATCCGGCCGGCGGACGCGCCCCGGGCGGCGTCGATCATCAACAGCAGCTCGACCAGGTTCTCCTGCACCGGCGGCACCAGCGGCTGGATCAGGAACACGTCCCGCTCCCGGCAGTTGGCCTGCAACTGCACTTCCAGACAGTCGTTCGCGAACCGGGAGACCCGCACCGGATGCAGCGGCACCCCCAGGTGAGCGCAGATCTCGGCGGCGAGGTCGGGATGGGCGGTTCCACTGAAAACGGCGATGTCGCGCACGTTCGCACATCGTAGGCGAACCGTCCGGCGCCGGACGGCGGCGGGCCGCCACCGGACGTGACGCCGGTCGCACCACGCCGCCACTGCGGGTACGGTGCTGCCGTGACCCCCCAGTACGTCGCCGCCATCGACCAGGGCACCACCTCCTCGCGGTGCATCGTCTTCGACCGGGCCGGGGACGTCGTCGCCGTGGCCCAGCGCGAACACCGGCAGATCTTCCCCCGACCCGGTTGGGTGGAGCACGACGCCGAGGAGATCTGGGACAACGTCCAGCAGGTGGTCGCCGAGGCGCTGCGGGCCGCCGGCACCGACGCGGCCGGGCTCGCCGCCGTGGGCATCACCAACCAGCGGGAGACCACCGTCGTCTGGGACCGGGCCACCGGCCGCCCGGTGGCCAACGCCGTGGTCTGGCAGGACACCCGCACCGGGCCGCTGCTGCGCGAGCTGGCCTCGGCGTACGGCGAGGAGCGGTTCCGGGCCCGCACCGGTCTGCCGCTGGCCACCTACTTCGCCGGGCCGAAGCTGCGCTGGCTGCTCGACGAGGTCGACGGCCTGCGCGAGCGCGCCGAACGCGGCGAGGTGCTCTTCGGCACCATGGACAGCTGGCTGATCTGGAAGCTGACCGGCGAGCACGTGACCGACGTGACCAACGCCAGCCGGACGATGCTGATGGACCTCACCACCCTGGACTGGGATCCGGACCTGCTGGACGCGATGCGCGTACCGGCGGCGATGCTGCCGGAGATCCGCTGCTCCGCCGAGGTGTACGGCACGGCCACCGGCGTACTCGCCGGCGTGCCGGTGGCCAGCGCGCTCGGCGACCAGCAGGCCGCCCTGTTCGGGCAGACCTGCTTCCAGCCGGGCGAGGCGAAGTGCACCTACGGCACCGGCAGCTTCCTGCTGCTCAACACCGGTGCCAGCCCCGTTCCGTCGACGCACGGCCTGCTCACCACGGTCGCCTACCGGATCGAGGGCCAACCCCCGGCGTACGCGCTCGAAGGCGCCATCGCGGTCACCGGGTCGCTGGTGCAGTGGCTGCGGGACAGCCTCGGGTTGATCTCCACGGCCGCCGAGGTGGAGGAGCTGGCCGGCACGGTGGACGACAACGGGGGCTGCTACGTCGTGCCGGCGTTCTCCGGGCTGTTCGCTCCGCACTGGCGCAGCGACGCGCGCGGGGTGATCGCCGGCCTGACCGGCTACATCACCAAGGGACACCTGGCGCGGGCGGCGCTGGAGGCGTCGGCGTGGCAGACCCGCGAGGTGGTCGACGCGATGAACGCCGACTCCGACGTGGCGCTGCGCCGGCTCCGGGTGGACGGCGGGATGACCGCCAACGGGCTGCTCATGCAGTTCCTCGCCGACGTGCTCGACGTGCCGGTGGTCCGCTCCCGGATCACCGAGACCACCTGCCTCGGCGCGGCGTACGCGGCCGGCCTGGCGGTCGGTTTCTGGCCGGACCTGTCCACGCTGCGGGCGCAGTGGCGCTCCGACGCGCAGTGGGAACCGGCGATGGCCCCGGAGCTGCGCGAGAAGGAGCTGCGCCAGTGGCGCAAGGCCGTGCGGCGCACCCTCGACTGGGTGGAGTGATCGCCGTCCGGGCGGTCACTCCCAGCGGTTGCCGGTGAGCTTCTCGTAGACCTCGACGTAGCGGGCGCGCGTCGCCTCGACCACCTCGTCGGGCACGTCAGGCGCCGGGGCCTGCTTGTTCCAGCCGCTGCCGGTGGCCCAGTCCCGCACGTACTGCTTGTCGTAGGAGAACTGCACCCGGCCCGGCTGGTACGACTCGGCCGGCCAGAACCGCGACGAGTCGGAGGTGAGCAGCTCGTCGGCGAGGACCAGCGTGCCGTCCGGGGCCCAGCCCAGCTCGATCTTGGTGTCGGCGACCAGGATGCCCCGCTCGGCGGCCAGCTCGGCGCCGCGCCGGTAGATGTCGATGGTGATCTGCCGCAGCCGCTCGGCGGTGGCCTGGCCCACCTTCGCCACCACGTCGTCGAACGTGATCGGTTCGTCGTGTTCGCCCATCGGCGCCTTGGTCGACGGCGTGAAGATCGGCTCGGGCAGGATCGACGCCTCACCGAGCCCTCGGGGCAGCTGCACACCGGAGACCGCGCCGGTGCGCTCGTACTCCCGTAGGCCTCCGCCGGTGAGGTAACCCCGGGCGACGCACTCGATCGGGACGATGTCGAGCCGTTGGCAGCGGATGGCCCGCCCGGCGAACTCCGCGGGCACGTCGGTGGCCGAGATGACGTGGTTCGGCACCAGGTCGGCGAGCTGCTCGAACCACCAGAGCGAGAGCGCGGTGAGCAGGCGACCCTTGTCCGGGATCGGCGTCGGCAGCGCCACGTCGTAGATCGAGATGCGGTCCGAGGCGACCAGGATCAGGTCGTCGCCGTCGGCGTAGATGTCCCGAACCTTGCCCGAGTGCAGAAGTTCCACGCGCCCTAGTACACCACGCGACATCGGGAAGCCTGATTCGACCACCCACGCCGGGGCCGACGCGGGGGTGACCGGATGGACGTTGACACCCTCCTGCGCCGCCTGCGTGAATGGTCCGACCGCCGCCCACGCAGGTGCCAGGAGACCCCCGTGCCCGTTGTTCGACCCCCGATCGACCGCCTCGGCGCCGACCCGGGCCGGCGCCGCCTGCTCACCGGGCTGCTCGGCGCTCCTCTGCTGGCGTCCGGCGGGCTGGCCGGATGCAGCGACGGCGCCACCACCTCGAGCCAGAGCGGGCCGATCGAGTTGTCGGTCTTCTGGTGGGGTGGCGCGAAGCGGGCGGAGCTCACCGAGAAGGCACTCCGGCTCTACTCGGGGCGCAACCCGCGGGTCACCTTCCGGGTCACCTGGCAGGGCGTCAACGGCTACTACGACCGGCTGGCCACCCAGGCGGCCGGCGGCAACGTGCCGGACCTGATCCAGCTCGACGACTCCGTGCTGACCGAGTACACCCAACGCCAGATCATCCTCGACCTCACCGATCACCGCATGGAACTGCGCGACCTGCCCGTGGGCCTGGTCCGCTACGGCACGGTGGACGGCCGGACGATGGCCGTCGCCGGCGGGCAGACCCTCGCCGGGGTGGTCTTCAACCGGGACCTGCTGCGCGAGTTGCGGATGCCGGAGCCGCGCGCCGCAATGACGTGGTCCGAATACATCTCCTGGGCGGTGCAGGTCACCGAGGCCAGCGACGGCCGGGTGGCCGGCACCATGGACGCGTCCGGCGACTACCGCGCGCTCTGGCTGTGGCTGCGTTCGCAGGGCAGTGAGTTCTACCGCGGGCGGCAGTTGGGTTTCAGCGCGGACGAGCTGATCAGCTGGTTCGAGCTCTGGCAGCGGGCCCGCGCCGAGCGGGCGACGCCGAGCGCGGCGCTGGTCGAGCAGGCCGACAGCGGCGAGCCGGCCCGACAACTGGTGGTGACCGGGCTGACCGCCGCGTCCTTCGCCTGGTCGCACCAGCTTCCCGAGCTGCAACGACTCACCAGGTCAGAGTTGGGCATCGTCGGTTTCCCCGGCCCGGCGGGCGCGCAGTGGGCGCGGGCGTCGATGTACTGGGCGGCGTTCCGGGGCACCCGCCACCCGGACACGGTCGCCGACGTGATCAACTTTCTGACCACGAACGGTGAGGCCGGCACCATCCTCGGCCACGAGCGTGGGCTCAACCCCAGTCTCGCCGTCCGCCGCTACGCCGAGGGCAGCATCACCGAGCCGGCCCAGCAACGTGCCGCCGCGTTCGGCGCCAGCATCGCCGACCAGCTCGGGCCGCGCCGGCGCCACCGCCCAAGGGGCATGCCAAGGTGCGCACCCTGCTGGTCACCGCCGCCGAGCGCATCCGGGTCAAGCGTGACGGCACCCGCGAGGCGACCGCTCGCTTCCTGTCGCAAGCCATCGCGGCCCTCGCGGTGTGAGCACCGGCGGCCGGCCCACGGCCGCCCGCCGGTGACCTGACGTCGCCGGCGGCCCGGTCAGCGCGGCGGGCCGCCCCGGCGGTTGCGCATCAGTCGCAGCACCAGGAACACGATCACCGCCACCACCACCAGGCAGCAGAGCAGACCGAGGAATCCGAAGCCGCCGCCGCGGGACCGCCGCCGGGCGGCCTCCACCACCAGCTCGCCGGTGCCCGTGGACGCCCAAGCCGCGACGGGCACGAAGACCGCCAGCACGACCGTACCGAGGACCGCGCTGAGCCGGCCCCACCACCTACCGAATGAAGACATGTGCCCATCCTCGCCGAAGGGCGCAACCTCGGCACGTCGGTCCACGCCGAATTCACGGGACCGGGCAGGCCCGACGCAACGATCTCGCAATCTTCCGGCAAAGATGATGATCTTTACATGAATCTCCGGAGGTGATCAGATTCGGCAACTGGTCAACTCTGGAGGCACCGTGCGGCTCTCTCTCACCCGAAGATCTGCGGCAACCGCGGTCGGCGTCACCCTCGTCGCCGCTCTGGCCACCCCCACGGCGGCGCACAGCGCCCCCGCGACCCCACCGCCTCCGGCGCGCCGGGCGCGGCCGGCGGCGCACACCGTCCGCCCGTCACGGTCACGCTGATCACCGGCGACAAGGCGACGGTGACCCCGGGACGCGACGGGAAGCCGCCCGCCGTGGACGTCGAGCGTGCGCCGGGCGCCACCGGCGCCGTACGCGTCGCCACCGAGAACGGGGACACCTATGTGTATCCCGACGAGGCGATGCCCTACCTCGCGACCGGGCGACTCGACAAGCAGCTCTTCGACGTCACCCAACTCGTCGCGCAGGGCTTCGACGACGCGCGGACCAGCGCACTCCCCCTGATCGTCACCCGCACGGCGGCCCCCCTCCGGACCAGCACCGCGCTGCCGGGCACGGAGACCGTCCTGGGCCTGCCCTCCGTCCGCGGTGAGGCGATCCGGACCCGCAGGTCACAGGCAGCCGACTTCTGGTCGGCCCTCACCGGCGACGGAACGCACGCCGGTCCACCGTCGACCGGCCGGACCGCCGGCACCGCGGCGCCCTCGTTCAGCGCCGGCGTGGACAGGGTGTGGCTCGACGGCAGGGCGAAGGCCGCCCTCGCCGACACCACGGCGCAGGTCGGCGCCCCCGCGGCCTGGGCCGCGGGCGGAACGGGCAGCGGTGTCCGGGTCGCCGTCCTGGACACCGGCGTGGACACGACCCACCCGGATCTCGCGAACCGCGTGGTGGCGTCGCGGAGCTTCATCCCCGGCGAGGACGTCATCGACCGCAACGGACACGGCACCCACACCGCCTCCACCGTCGCCGGAACGGGCGCCGCCTCCGACGGCAAGGAACGGGGAGTCGCTCCCGACGCCGAACTGGTGATCGGCAAGGTCCTCGACAGCAACGGAAGCGGGTCGATCTCGGGGATCATCGCGGGCATGGAGTGGGCGGCGCGGACCGAACACGCCAAGGTGATCAACATGAGCCTGGGTGTCAGCGCCTGGCACACCCAGGACGATCCGCTGAGCCAGTCCCTGAACCAGCTGACCGTCGAGACGGGGGCGCTCTTCGTCGTCGCCGCCGGCAACAGCGGACCCGACCCGTACACCCTCGGGGCGCCGGGAACCGCGGACGCCGCGCTCACCATCGGCGCGGTCGACGGCTCCGACCACCTGGCCGACTTCTCCAGTGCCGGGCCGCGGATGACCGACGACGCCCTCAAGCCCGACATGACCGCTCCCGGCGTGGACGTGCTGGCGGCGCGCTCACAGCACCTCGCCTGGGGCGAGGGCTTCTACCGGGTGGACAGCGGCACCTCCATGGCGGCGCCGCACGTCGCCGGGGCCGCCGCCCTGCTGGCGCAGAAACACCCGAAGTGGAACGCGCAGCAGATCA
The DNA here is from genome assembly GCF_016802865.1 of Micromonospora parastrephiae. GTDB lineage: Bacteria > Actinomycetota > Actinomycetes > Mycobacteriales > Micromonosporaceae > Micromonospora > Micromonospora parastrephiae. The sequence continues at coordinate 18,802 of NZ_JAEVHM010000060.1, forward strand.
AGGACGCCCTGATGGGCACCAGCGTGCGTACACCCGACTACAACGCCTACCGGGCCGGCAGCGGTCGGCTGGACGTGGCCGCCGCCTACCACCAGGACCAGATCATCGCGACCGGGTCGGTGGACGCCGGCCTCGTCGGGTGGTCACCCGGTACGCAGCCGCAGCGGATCACCCGGAAGATCACCTACACCAACACCACCGACAGCCCGGTCACGTTGGATCTCGCCGTCGATCGTGGCGACTCCCCCGCGACGACGTTCACGGCCAGCGCCGACCAGGTCACGGTGCCGGCGCGCGGGGCCTCGACGGTCGACGTCGCGGTGGACCCCGCAGGACTCGCCGCGGGCCGGTACTCCGCCCAGGTCACGGCACGGCACGCGGCCGGCGCGGTGCACACGGCCGTCGGGGTCGCCGTGGAATCCAGGAAGTACGACCTCACCATCCACCTGAGGGACCGCGCCGGCCGCCCGATGAGCGGCGAGGTCGAGATCGTCAGCGCCGACGGGGTTTCCACCTTCATGTGGGTACGGGACGGGAACCTCACCAGTCGCTGGACCCCCGGCTCCTACACCGTCGTCGCCGGCGCCGACGTGGAGGGTCTGCACGGCGTCCACTCCCTCGGTCTCGCGATGCTGACCGCCCCCGAGGTGGACCTGACGACCGACCGGGTCGTGGAACTCGACGCCTCGAAGGCGCGCCAGGTGAAGGTGGCGACACCGCAGCCGACCTCCGTCACCAACAGTCGAATCGACATCTACCGATCATTCACGGCCAGCGAGCCGACGCCCAGCGACTCGAACGCCCTGCGCGAGACGTTCTGGCCCGGCACCGTCTACGACAGCCTGTGGGCGCTCCCGACCGGGGCCGGGGTGAAGAAGGGCAGCTTCGTCTTCACCACCCGGATCCGCGCCGAGCAGACACCGCTGGAGATCGTCCACAACGGCCACCGCGTCGGCGACCCCCTCGTGCAGCCCGGATCCCGACCGCTGCCCGACGGCACCTCGCGCCTGGACGCCGTCTTCGCCGGCACCGGCTCGAAGACCGACTACATCGGCGTGTCCGCCCGCGGCAAGGCCGTGGTCGTGCGCGACAGCGACGCCGTGACCCGCACGGATCGGGTGGCCGCCGCGTACGCCGCCGGCGCGGCGGTGCTCCTGGTGGTCAACGACGGTGACGGCCGCAGCAGCGACTGGTCCGGAAACCCCGACGGCACGACCGTCGGGCCGATCCCGGTCGCCTCGTTGGTCAACGGCGAGGGGGAAACCCTGATCAAGAAGATCAGCGCCGCCGGCCGGAAGGGGCTACGGCTCACCGTCACCGCCCACCCCTCGGCGAGGTACCTGTACGACCTGGTCGACTACCACCGTGGCGGGGTCCCCAGGGACCCGTCGGCCAGGACTGATCCCCGCAACCTCGCGCGGGTCGACCTCGAGTTCGCCCCGCCGCCGGGCAAGCAGTCCGCCGAGACGCGAATGGACTTCCCGCCGTACGAGTGGGCCGCGGCCCACGCGTTCGCGTTCGCGCCGGTCACCCCCGGGCCGCGGACCGACTGGGTTTCCGCCGCCGAGGGCATCAGGTGGAAGCAGGACGCCTACGTCGACGGCTGGACGCGGTCGAGCACGGACGAGATCGCCTACCGGCCGGGCAGCGTCCAGAAGGACCGCTGGTTCGGTCCCATCACGCGGCCACGTCTGCTCACCTACGACATCCCGTTCCGCGGCGAGGGCGGGATCAGCGCCTACATCCAGGGGTTCGGCGACGCGGGCGCCGCGCACAGCGGCGGCTCCAGCATGTTGCAACGGATCTCGTTCTACCAGGGCGACAGGCAACTGGTTCAGTTTGAGGGCTGGCCGGAGCTCTACGTCGGCGAGCTGTCACCGCAGAAGCTGCCGTACCGGCTGGTCGTCGAGACGGAGACCGACCCCGCCTACAGCCCGTACTCCTCCACCACGCGCACCGACTGGAGCTTCCTCTCCGGCGCCGCCGAAGGGGTGCAGGCCATCCCGCTGGTCCAGTTGGACTACGCAACGGACCTGGACCTGGCGGGCCGCGCGCCGCGCCGGACCGACCTCGCCATCACACCGGTGGTGGTGGGCAGCACCGCCGCCCAGGACGGGGTCTCCTCGCTCGGCCTTGAGGTCTCCTACGACGACGGGCGCACCTGGCAGCCGCAGGACCTGAAGGAGCGTAAGAGCGTCTGGACGGCGTCCCTGAACGCGCCGTACCGGGCCGACCAGTTGTCCATCCGCGTCACCGCGAAACAGCGCAACGGCGGCGGCGTCACCCAGACCGTCATGCGGGCCTTCGGCCTCAGGTGACATCCGCGAGGGGCCGGTGCCTGCCGGGCACCGGCCCCTCGGCGCGTCGCGACAGAACCGGGCGGGAAACCAGAAAACCCGACCCCCACGATCTGGGGGCCGGGCTTTGGCGTGCACTTTCCGTGGTAGCGGGGACAGGATTTGAACCTGCGACCTCTGGGTTATGAGCCCAGCGAGCTACCGAGCTGCTCCACCCCGCGTCGACTGGTTAACCCTAACCCATCCCGTTTGACGATGATCGGCGGGGTCGCCATCCGATCCGGACGTCGAGCCCTCCGGATCGCCCGGATCCCACAACGTCGTCAGCCCGCCTCCGGCGAACCGGAGACGGGCTGACGAACCGGTGTTTCTCTCGTAGCGGGGACAGGATTTGAACCTGCGACCTCTGGGTTATGAGCCCAGCGAGCTACCGAGCTGCTCCACCCCGCGTCGGTTCGATAACCGTAGCGCACCGACCCGGGGCACCGCAAAGCGACTCCGATTCCGCCGTCCGCCGAGCGGCCGGTGTCTCGGCCGCAGACGACGAAGCCCCCGTCTCGACCGGATGTGGTCCGACGACGGGGGCTCGGAGATCCCCCGCTGGCGGGTCAGCCGCCGGCGCTCGGGCCGACACTCGGCGTCGGGCCGCCGCTCGGCGCACCGGTCGGGTTGCCGGCCTGCTGGGCCTGCTGGAACGCGGTGAGCGCCTCGTCCAGTGCCTTCAGCGCGCGACCGTACCGCTCGAAGTCGCCCGAGGTCTGCGCGGCGCGAACCTCGGTGATGGCGGCCTGCACCCGGTCCGCGGCGGTGGCCAGCTGGCCGGTCGGCGGGGGCGTGCCGGTGCCGCTCGGTGTCGGCGTCGGCGTCGCGGTCGGCGTCGGGGTGGTCGGGTTACCCCCGGTGGTCGGGGGCGGCGACGTGCCCTGCCCAGCCCGCTTGCCCTGCTCGACCAGCTGCTTGATGCCGTCGTTGATGTTGTCGGCGAGCGCCACGAACGAGCCGCCGTCACCGTAGGAGAGCAGCACCTTCTGCAACAGCGGGTACGCGTCCTGCTGGTTGCTCTTCACGTAGACCGGTTCGACGTAGAGCATGCCGTCGGCGAAGGGCAGCGAGAGCAGGTTGCCGTACTGCACCTGCGCCTGGTTGCTGGAGAGCAGGTTGAGCTGCTGGCGGATGTTCGCGTTGTTGGTCATCTGCTGGTGCACCTGCACCGGGCCGGAGATCCGGGTCTGGTCCGGCAACTCCAGCACCTCCAACCGCGGCTTTCCGCCGACGTACGACCCGGAGATCAGCGCGGCGAGGTTCTGCCGGCCGTTCGGGGTGACCGCGGAGGTGAGCTGGAACCGCGGGCCCTCCTGCCCGGGGAACTGCGTGAACAGGTAGTACGGGGGCTGCTTCTGGCCGCTGTCCGGCGCGTCCGGCACGTTGGGCACCTGCCAGAAGTCCTGTGCGGAGTAGAAGTCGCCCGGGTTGGTCACGTGGAACTTGGTGAGCAGGTTGCGCTGCACCTTGAACATGTCCGCCGGGTAGCGCAGGTGCTCGGTCAGCTCGACCGGGATCTCCGCCTTCGGCAGCACCAGGTCACCGCCGAACGCCTTGTTCCACGCCTTCAGCACCGGGTCGGTGTCGTCGTACTCGTAGAGCTTCACCGTGCCGTCGTACGCGTCGACCGTCGCCTTCACCGAGTTGCGCATGTAGTTGACGTTCTCCCGGGCCAGCTGGAAGGTCCCCCGGTTGGTCAGCTCGTCGGTGGTCTCGGTCTGCAGGTTGACCCGCTCGGCGTACGGGTAGGTGGCCGCCGTGGTGTAGCCGTCGACGATCCACTGCACCCGGCCGTCGACCACCGCCGGGTACGGGTCGCCGTCCAGGGTGAGGAACGGCGCGACCTTCTCCACCCGGTCCCGCGGGTTACGCACGTAGAGCAGCTTGGAGTCCTTGTTGACCGCCTCGGAGAGCAGGAAGTTCGACTCCTGCTCCTTGATGGCGTACAGCAGCCGCCGCGTGAAGGAGCCGATCTTCACGCCGCCCTCGCCGGTGTAGGTGTAGGACTCGCCGCCGCCCTCACCGACCGGCCGGTCGAACTCGGCCTTCTTGTTCGGGTCGGACTGCCCGACGATCGCGTAGTCGTCGGCCGCCATCCGCTCGCCGTAGTAGATGCGCGGCTGCTTGGCCGGGATCTGCTCGGTCTGCGACGAGCACGCCTCCTGGGTCTTCTCGCCGAGGAAGCCGGAGACGAAGAACGGCTGGCCGCCGCAGACCACCTGGTTCGCCGGGGCCGCCACCAGGCCGTACCCGTGGGTGTAGACGGTGTGCCGGTTGATCCACGTGTTCTGCTGGTCGGTCAGCTCGCCGTAGTTGATCTCCCGGACGCCGACCACGTAGTCGGAGGTCTTGCCGTTCACCCCGTACCGGTCGATGTCCAACTTGGGGCCGAAGTCGTAGAAGCCACGGACCTGCTGAAGCTGGGTGTACGTCTCGCTGACCAGCTGCGGGTCGAGCAGCCGCACGTTCGACACCACCGACGTGTCGGTGGCCAGGTTCGCCGGTGGGGTGAGGTTGCTTGCCGCGTACGGCGTGGTCTCGGTGACCGCCAAACCGAAAGCCGCCCGCGTCGCGTCGATGCTGCGCTGGATGTACGGCGCCTCCTTGTCCTTGGCGCTCGGCTTGACCTCGAAGGTCTGCACCGCCCAGGGATAGATGCCGCCGATGGCCACCGCGGAGACGCCGAGCAGGGCCAGCGAGATGCCCGGCCAGACCAGGTTCCGCATCCAGGCGTTGGAGAAAACGATGATCGCGATCGCCACCACGATCGAGATGTACGCCAGAATCTCCTTCGCCGGCAGCAGCGCGTTGACGTCGGCGTAGCCGGCGCCGTACAGCTTGGCGCCCTCGTTGTACTCCAGCAGCATCGCCCGCCGGTCCAGCACGTACGCGAGGGCCTTGAGCAGCACGAAGACCGCGACCAGGCTGCTCAGGTGGGCGCGGGCCGCGTTGCTCATCCGGTCCCCGACACCCTGTAGGCGGACCCCGCCGAACAGGTAGTGCACCGCCAGCGCGCCGATCACGGCCAGCACCACCGCGGTGAAGGCGACCCCGAGCAGGTAACGCCAGAACGGCAGCTGGAAGACGTAGAAGCCGATGTCCACCCCGAACTCCGGGTCCTTGATCCCGAAGTCGCCACCGTTGCGGAACAGCAGCCACTGGTTCCACCGGTTCTGGGCGGAGAGGCCGGCGAAGAGCCCGATCACGGCGGCGGTCAGGGCGATCCAGGTGCCGAGGCGCGGGGTGAGCGCCATCCGGTAACGCTCCAGGGTCGCCTGCTCGACCGAGTGCGGGCGCAGCCGCGGACGCAGCCGGTACGCCAACCAGAGGTTGCCACCGACGACCACCGCCATGCCGAGGCCGATGGCGAGGAAGAGCAACAGCCTGGTGAGCAGCACACCGGTGAAGACCTCGGTGTAGCGGACCTCCTCGAACCAGAGCCAGTCCGTCCAGGCCTGGACGCCCCAGCCGAGCAGGGTGAAGAGCACGAACACCCCGACCAGGACAGCGATGGTGACGCGTCCGCGCCGGCTCATCCTCGGCAGGGGGCTGCTGCTACGCATTACCACTGTTGGCTCCGCACGCTCGATGTGATCGGCTCCGACCAGGCACCCAGAGTACGGGGTATTCCTGAACGTGTCGGGGCACGGTCACAGCGCTCAGCAGCGGGTCGGCTGGCCTCCCGCCCGAAGGGTCTCCAGAGCGGTCATCGCCTCGTCCAACGAGCCCACCCGCAGCAGCGGCAGATCGGGCTGCGGATTGCGGACCGCCTCGGCGCAGTTGTCCGCCGGAACGAGGAAGACCTTCGCCCCGGCGCGCTTCGCGCCGACCAGCTTCTGGGCGATCCCGCCGATCGGGCCGACCGCGCCCTCGTCGTCGATGGTGCCGGTGCCGGCGATGACCTTTCCGCCGGTGAGGTCGGCCGGGGTCAGCTTGTCGACGATGCCCAGGGCGAACATCAGGCCGGCGCTCGGCCCGCCGATGTCCTCCAACTCGATGTCGAGCGTGAACGGGTGCGGCTGCTGCTGGTCGATCTCGACGCCGATCCGCGGCCGGCCGTCCTGCTCCCGGCTGGTCACCGTGGCGGTGGCCGGCACGCCGTCGCGGGTGTAGCCGATGGTCAACGCCGTCCCGGCCGGCTTGGCCCGAATCAGCTCGGTGACCTTCGCGGCCACCGGCACCGGTTGACCGTCGACCGAGGTGACCACGTCGCCGACCCGAAGCGCCCCGGCGGACGGGCCGTCCGCGGCGACGGTCTTGACCACCACCTGGACCGGGAAACCCAACTCGCGTAGCGCGGCGGTCTCGGCGCTGGTCTGCGACACCTTGAAGTCCTCGGCGTTGCGCTGCTCGACCTGCTCCGTCGACTCACCCGGCGGGTAGACCAGCTCACGCGGCACCACCGCCTCGTCGTCGGAGAACCAACCCGCGATCGCCGACCGGAGCCGTACCGTCGGCTGCACCCCCACCGTGGTCAACCGGAGCTGGCCCGCGGAGGTGGACGTGTCCCGCCCGGAGACCTTGATGACCTCCTTGCCGTCGGTCGTGCCGAGGGTGTTGACCGTCGGGCCCGGCCCGAGCACCACGTACGGGATCGGCACCCGGAGCACCCCGATGCTCAGCAGGGCGGTGAACAGGGCACCGAGCAGGACCGTCAGGCCACGACGTCTCATGCGCCAGAGCGTACCGACCGGTCCGCGCCCGCCCGCCGGATGCGCCACGCGACTTCGCCCTCAGCGCAACGCCAGCACCGGCGACCAGGGGCGTGGCGCGCGTACCGTAGACGTCGTGCCTGATATTCCGTTCGGTTTCGCGCTCCCGGGTGGGCAACCACCAGACCCCAACGATCCCGCGCAGATGCAGCAGTTCATGTCGCAGTTGCAGCACCTGCTGTCCGCGCCGGGCAGCGGGCCGGTCAACTGGGACCTGGCCCGTCAGGTGGCGGCCAGCCAGCTCGCGGCCGCCGGCGACCCGGCGGTGTCACCGTACGAGCGCAACGCGGTCGAGGAGGCGTTGCGCCTGGCCGACCTGTGGCTGGAGCCTGCCTCCGCGTGGCCGTCGGGCATCCAGTCCCCGGTCGCCTGGAACCGCAACGAGTGGATCTTCAAGACGCTGGACGTGTGGCGCAAACTCTGCGACCCGGTGGCCAGCCGGATGGTCGGCGCGATGGGTGACCTGGTGCCACCGGAGGCGCGCGCCCAGCTCGGCCCGATGCAGTCGATGGTCGCCACCCTCGGCGGGGCGCTCTTCGGCGGCCAACTGGGCCAGGCCCTCGGTTCGCTCGCCGCAGAGGTGCTCTCCGCCGGCGACATCGGCCTGCCGCTCGGCCCGGCCGGCACGGCCGCGCTGATCCCGGCCAACATCCGGGCGTACGGCGAGGGCCTGGAGCTGCCCGAAGACGAGGTACGCCTCTACGTCGCCCTGCGCGAGGCCGCCCACCAGCGGCTGTTCCAACACGTTCCGTGGCTGCGTGGGCACGTGCTGAACGCCGTGGAGACGTACGCCTCGGGTATCCGGGTCAACCGGGAGGCGATCGAGGAGGCGATGGGCCGGGTCGACCCGACCGATCCGGAGTCGATGCAGGCCATCGCCCTGGAGGGGATCTTCACCCCGGAGGACACCCCGGCGCAGAAGGCGTCCCTGGCCCGGCTGGAGACGGCGTTGGCCCTGGTCGAAGGCTGGGTGTGCCACGTGGTGGACAGCGCCGCCAGCGACCGGCTGCCCAACGTCGTCCGGCTGGGCGAGGCGTTCCGTCGCCGCCGGGCCGCCGGTGGTCCCGCCGAGCAGACCTTCGCCGCGCTGGTCGGCCTGGAGCTGCGCCCACGCCGGCTCCGCGAGGCCGCGGCGCTCTGGGCCGCGCTCACCACGCACCGCGGCATCGAGGGTCGCGACGCCGTCTGGGGGCACCCCGACCTGCTCCCGTCGGACGACGACTTCGCCGACCCGGTCGCCTTCGCGATGAACGACATGGACCTGAGCGAGCTGGACAACTTCGACTTCACCGCCCCCGGCGGAGTCGAGGAGAAGGCTCCCGGCCAGCCCGACGAGACCGACGGCGAGGGCGACGCGAAGCCCTGACGGTCGCCTCGCCGTACGCATCTGTTGATCGACTCCACATCGGCGATGTTGGCCGATCCCAGTCGGCCCGATACCGCGATGTCGCCGACCTGGAGTCGATCAACGGGCGCGCTCGCTCCTGGTTCGGGTCAGGCGGGACGGCCCGAGCCGGAGAGCAGGGCGCGGGTGGCCTCCCAGCCCTCGAAGGCCGGGTCCAGGGTGGCCAGGTCAGCCGGGCCGCGCATCCGTCGCCAGCCGGCGGTGACGGCGACGTCCCCCGGTCGGGGCGCACCCGAGCGCGCGTCGGCGGGTGTGGCCGTGTCCAGGTCCAGCAGGGACAGCCAGTTCGGCACGGGCAGCCGTACCGCCACCCCGAGCAGACCCGGGCCACCCCCCTCGACCGGCGCCACCGCGACCGGTCGGGTGGTGAGCGGGCGCAGCAACTTGCCGACGGTCAGCGCGGGCAGGTCGGGCACGTCACCGGCGAGCACCGCCGCCTGGTCGTAGCCGTCCAGCGCGGCGAACACCGCGTTAGGCGTCGGCTCGGCCACCTCGTACACGGCGGTGCCGGGCCAGACCAGCGCGTCCGCGAGGGCGCGGTCGGCCGGGGTCACCGCGACGGCGACGTCCACCTCGTTGAGGGTGGCGATCAGGTCGACGACGTCCTCGGCGAGCGCCGCTCGCCAGTCCGCCAGGTCGACGCCGGGCGGCGACCACTGGACCGGCCCGAGCAACGCCACCACCACCCGCCGCGCCATGCCCCCGACCCTAGCGCCCACCGGACCACAGCGCCGTCCGGCCCGGTCCGGCCCGGTCCGGCCGGTCCGGTCCGCGCGGCGGGGTGATCGACTCGCTTTCAGCGATATTGGGGTGTCCCGACAGCGGGGACGACCCCAATATCAGCGAACCGGAGTAGATCAAGGCGGCGCCGGCGCGCGCCGCCGACAGCGGGCCGCACGGGCCGCCGACAGCGGGCCGCACGGGCCGCCGGACGTCGTGGCCCGGGGCGGGATCAGGTGGGAACGGGGGCGCAGGAGGCGGCGGCCACGCCTTCGAGGTAGCCGCGGGCGCGTTCCGCCTTGGGATAGCGGCCCACCAGCGCCCAGAACCGGGCGTTGTGGCTCGGCACGATGAGGTGCGCCAACTCGTGCAGCAGCACGTAGTCGATCACCCACTCGGGCATGTCCTGTACCCGGTGGGAGATCCGGATGCTGCGGTCGGCGGGCGTGCAGGAGCCCCATCGGCCGTTCTGGTTGGTGACCCACCGCACGCTGGCCGGCACCGCCCGAGCGCCGTACCCGTCGAGGTAGAGGTCGATGAGCCGGGTGGCCCGGGCCAGCAGCTCGGCGTCGGAGCGGGCCAGCCGGCCCTCCCGGGCGGCGAGCCGGGCCAGCATCCGGTCGACCCACTCGCTCTCCTCGGCACGGGAGAACTGGTCCGGGATGAGGACGACGACACGCTCACCGTCGCGGTACGCGGACACCGTGCGTCGTCGGCGCTGACTGCGCCGCACCTCGACGACCGGCTTGCGCGTCCCCGCCATCACTGGCCCGCGCAGCCTCGGCTACGTGTCACGACAGAAAGCTAATGCGTACTGACCAGGGGTCCGCAAGAGTCAACCGCACGACACGCGCCCAGAAAATGGTGATTGGTCGTCCAGCGTCCTGAAAATTTCTTGACCAGGCCACCTCCAGGCGCTCTCGTCACCCTTCGTGAACACCACCATCGACGCGCGACGCCTCCACCGTAGGTGATCACCGGCTCGGACGCGCGCGGGGCACCCGCACGGGTGGCTGTGAGGGTTTGGTCGGCGTGTCCCCGCCAAACTGACTTATCCGACCTATTTCGCCATGCACACTCTCGACGTCGACTTGCTCACAGTGTCGATGCACAGCTGACATGGAACTGCCCAGACCTGGGTAGGGTCCGCGGACCAGCGGTCACGAAGGTGGCCGCGGAGTGAGACCCAGCGCCGGCGCCCCGTGTGGCCCGCCGCCGGGCACCCCGCCGGGACCGTATTGGCCGGCGGACGAGACGAGGAGGGCACCGTGGCCGACCAGGCCCAGACCTACAACGGTTACTGCGTGAAGTGCAAGGAGAAGCGGGACTTCGAGGGGCACGTTGAGGTCTCGAAGACCGGAATGAACATGGCCAAGGGCAAGTGTCCGGTATGCGGCACAACAGTGAACCGCATCCTGGGCAAGGCCAAGGTCTGACCCGAACGGGTGGACGGGGGCGGGGTGGCCGGCGAGCCACCCCGCCCCCGTCGCCGTCCCGCCGCATCGCACCCGTGCGCTCACCGACCCTCGGCAGGCACGGACACTCTGTCGGGTGACCGACACCTCTACCCGCGGGTTGTGGACAACCCGGCGAATCCTGTGGACAGCGCTGGACAGCGGCCCGGCCACCTGTGGACAACGATCGACCGAGAGCAGGGACGCGGTCACGATTCGTCACCATGAGTCGTACCGCACTGCCCCGACCCACCCTGCTGCCCGGCCTGAATCGGCTCTGGCGCGATCGGCACACCCTCCAGCTCGGCGTCGGTCCCGGGCCCGCCGTGCTGCTGGAGCTGGCCAACCCTCGCGCCGCCCACCTGCTCGACCTGCTGGACGGCACCCGTAGCGAACGGCAGGTGCTGGCACACGCGCCCGCCGCCCGGGTCACCACCGACGATGCCCGTACCCTGCTCACCGCTCTGCGCGCCGCGGGCCTGCTGGTCCCCGCGCACAGCCTGCTGCCCCGCGACCTGGCCGGCCCGCTCCGGGCCGGCTCGCCGCGGAGGCGGGTGCGCTGGCCCTGGCCGCGG